>JBIKZZ010000047.1:0-15309 GCA_044354435.1 Rhodoferax sp.
GCCGCCCTTGAGCCGCACCACCCGCTCGCCGTCTTGCACCGCGCTGACCATCAACTTTTCAATGAAGGCCTGCGGTGTTGACTGGCAGCCGCCGCGCTTGCCCACGTACACCACACGGGCGCTGGGGGCGGCAAAAGCCACGATGGCGTCGCTGACCAGGTCATCCACCAGCAGCAGGGTGGCGTCCTGGATCGCCTTGAGCGCCTTGAGTGTCAGCAATTCGGGGTCCCCCGGGCCGGCGCCGACCAGGGTGCAAGTGCCCATCGGGCGGGGAGGGGTGGGGTGGGTACTCATGGCGTCCTTGACGAAGGCGGTGTCCGGGCCAGCCGCACCAAGTGGCTGACCTGAAGGGCAATGGGTTCGGGCACCGGCCGCTCGCCACTCAGCACCGATTCGATCCAGCGCCCAGTGCTGGCCGCGTCGGGGGCTGGGAGGTCCGGCAGTCGGGCCAATGGGCCGGCCTGTGCCTCTTGAATGCGCTGCACCTGGCCGTCGACAAATGCATCCATCGCGGGCGTGCGGCGCGGGTCGGCCACCGGCTCGCCTTCAGTGCCGCGCAGCAGCAGTGCGCTGGCCTGCACCAGCTGCAGGGTGGCGGCCATCGATTCAGCGTACTCCGGGTGGGTGTAGCTGCCCACGACCAGTGCCGGGTGGCTGCAGGGGTTCATGAGCTTCACCAGGCTGTGTGCCGGGTTGCGCAAGCCCACCACTCGGCGCACGTCCAGCAGGCGCGCCAGCCCGGGGCATAACATGCCGGTAGGCACAAATCGGACACTGCCAATTGCTATATTTTCTATAGCTAACTCTGCCCTAATACCAAGGGTTTCAAGCACATTTTGTGCCGAAGTCCGGCTGGTTTCAGTGGCCATGCCATGCACCAGCACAGCCAGCCCCTCGCGCGCCAGCAGCAGGGCCAGCAGGGGGGTGAGTACCGGCAACTTGCGGGCGCCGTTGTAGCTGGGCAGTACCACGGTGGGCTGGTCGGCGTTAGGCACCAGTTGCATGCGCTGGCGTGTGGCGTCCAGAAAACCGGCCATTTCCTGCGCCGTCTCGCCCTTGATGCGCATGGCTAGGCAGAACGCGCCCACCTCCAGGTCAGTCACCGCCCCGTCCAGGACCTGGCCCATCAGGTCAGCCGCCTGCTCGCGATTCAGCGCGCGGGCGCCTTCCTTACCTCGGCCGATCTCTTTGATGTATTTGGCTATGCCCATAGGCAGATTGTCCCTCTGGCTTGATGACTGGGCGCTATGAGCTTATGTTGGGGGCCAATCCCCTAAACTTGCCCGCTATGTTCAACAAAGCCCTGGTGCTCGGGATCGAGTCCTCCTGTGACGAAACGGGGGTCGCATTGGTCGCGGCGCAGGGTCAGCAGACGCCAGTGCTGCTGGCGCAGGCCTTGCACAGCCAGATTGAGATGCACCAGGCCTATGGCGGCGTGGTGCCTGAGCTGGCCAGCCGCGACCATATTCGCCGGGTGTTGCCGCTTGGTGCCCAGGTGCTGGCGCAGGCCGGGCTCACGTTGGCCGAGGTGGATGTGGTGGCGTTCACCCGGGGGCCTGGTCTCGCCGGGGCCTTGCTGGTGGGCGCTGGCGTGGCCTGCGCGCTGGGGGCTGCGCTGGGCAAGCCGGTGCTGGGCGTGCACCACTTGGAGGGGCATTTGTTGTCGCCGTTTTTGAGCGCTGATCCGCCCACTTTCCCTTTTGTCGCCCTGCTGGTGTCGGGCGGTCACACCCAACTGATGCGGGTGGAGAGGGTAGGGCACTACACGCTGCTGGGCGAAACCATTGACGATGCAGCGGGTGAGGCCTTTGACAAATCGGCCAAGTTGCTGGGGCTCGATTACCCGGGTGGTCCGGCCTTGTCGCGCTTGGCTGAAGCTGGCAACCCGGTGGCGTTCAAGCTGCCGCGTCCCCTGTTGAATCAGCCCAACCTGGATTTTTCGTTCGCCGGCCTCAAGACCGCGGTGATGGTGCAGGCCAAACGATTGGCCACTGAATATGCTGGCACGGTAGCTGAACTGCCGCCGCAAGTGCTGGCTGATCTGGCAGCCTCGACCGAGGCCGCGATTGTGGAGGTGCTGGTGAAAAAGTCGCTGGCTGCCTTGGCTCAAACCGGCTTGGACCGGCTGGTAGTGGCCGGCGGCGTGGGCGCCAACCGCCACTTGCGCGAGCAACTCAACCAGGCCTGCCAGCGCCGGGGCGTGCGGGTGCACTACCCCGAGCTTCACCTGTGCACCGACAACGGCGCCATGATTGCCATGGCTGCTGCGATGCGGCTTCAGTCTGGCGTCCAGGCGGCCAGCCGGGTCTACGCTTTTGACGTTAAACCGCGCTGGCCGCTCGATGCCCTTTGAGCAAGGCGCTGGGCCTTAGTTGACCGCCAGCTCGGTGACGCGGCTCACCGGCACCTTCTTGGCCAGCTTGAGCGTGAGCACGCCGTTCTCCAGGCGGGCTTCGCTGCTGGCCACATCGATGTCTTGTGGCAACTCATAGGCTGCCTTGTAGGCGCGGGACGCACCTTCCTTGCTGTTCAGGCGGACGATGTTGCCCTCAATGCCGATGCTCAGTTGGTCCTTCCCTATACCGGGCATATCGAAAGTCAAGGTGTAAGACGTGTCATCCTGGCTGGTGACTGCGCTCTGCTGGTGGCCGGCGAGTTGGGCCTGATTCAGAAAACGTTCGAGCGAGAGCCCGGCTGGCGAATAGATCTGACGACGCAGGGCGGCGGGGGATGTGGCAAAAAACATGGGGAGGCTCCTAGTACACTGAGCGCGGTTCGACATGAACCATCGCATGCACTGAACGTGCGAATGAAGCCACTGTTTTCAAGAGAAATCTCTACATGTTTATTCTTTGCGGCAGGGTCTTGAAATGGTTGCTGCTGACGCTATGTGCCCCGACGTTGGTGCTGGCGCAAACCATAGCGGTGCCGCCACCGATCAAGCTGGCCATGATCGAAACCCTGAGCGGGCCGTTCGCCAACACCGGCGAGGCCGTGTTTCGCAATCTTTTGTGGGCGGTGGAGAGGGTCAATGCGCGCGGTGGCGTCAGGCTGCGAGATGGCAGTGGCGCGCGACTGCTCAGCCTGCAACGGCACGACAACAAGGGGCAGAACGAGGAGGCTCTGTCGGTTCTTAAGGCTGCCATTGACGATGGGGCCGTTTACATCTTGCAGGGCAACTCATCGGCGACGGCAGCGGCACTTCTGGACGCCATCAACAAGCACAACGAGCGCGAACCAGCGCGCCGTGTGCTGTTCCTCAACTACTCGGCGGTGGACCCGGTGCTGACCAACGAAAAGTGCAGTTTTTGGCACTTTCGGTTTGATGCCCATGCCGATATGCGCATGGCTGCGCTGATGGCTGTGCTCAAGGACGACCAGGCCCTGCGCAGCGTCTATATCCTCGGACAGGACTACAGCTTTGGCCAGGCGGTGGCGCGCGATGCCCGGCGCCAATTAGCCCTGCTGAGGCCGGACGTGCAGATCGTGGGTGACGAACTGCACCCTATGGGCCGGGTCAAGGATTTTTCGCCCTACATTGCCAAAATCAAAGCCAGCGGTGCCCAGGCGGTCATCACCGGCAATTTTGGTAATGACCTGACGCTCCTGGTCAAGTCGGCACGGGAGCTTGGCTTCGATGGCCGTTTCTACACTTTCTATGGCAACGCCCTGGGCGCGCCGGCAGCCATCGGCGAGGCAGGCATCGGCCGCGTGATGGCCGTGGCTGACTGGTTGCCCAATGTGTCTGGCCCACAGAGTGAAGCTTTTTACCAGGCGTTTCGACAGCGGTTTACACAGCCTTCCGATGACTATGTTCACCTGCGCATGCAATTGATGGTGGAGGCCCTGGTCCAGGCCATCGAGCAGGCCGGGACGCTGCAGCCCGTGGCGGTGGCCAGGCAACTCGAACAGGCCCGGGTCACCTTGGCTGGGCAGACTGGCTCCATGCGGGCGTCCGACCATCAGTTCCAGCAGCCCTTGGTGGTGGGTGTGATGGAGCGCCAGGGCAATGCCGGCGTGAAATTTGATGTCGAAGGCTCTGGTTTTGGCTTCCGCGTTGTCAAGACCCTCACCGCCGCACAAGCCGAACTGCCCACGCGTTGCAACATGCAGCGTCCGGGCTGAACCTTTGTTTCCAGGAGCGATTCATGCGTCAAGTTATTCTCAATCTCGCTGAAAGTCGTATCCGCGAGGTGGCTAACGCTGGTATGGGTCGCAGCGACGTGCTGGCGTTCTGGTTCGGTGAAAGCGATGAGGTCACGCCCGATGTTATTCGCCAGGCGGCGATTGCGTCCTTGCAGAGGGGCGAGACTTTTTATTCCCAAAATCTGGGGCTGCCTGAGTTGCGGCATGCGGTGGCTGAGTACATGAGCGCGCTGCATGGCCCGATCTGGCTGGATCGGCTGGCCATCACCAGCGGCGGGGTCAACGCCTTGATGTTAGCCGTACAACAGCTGGTCGATGCCGGTGATGAGGTGGTGGCGGTAACGCCGGTCTGGCCCAATTTGACGGCCCAGCCTGCCATCATGGGTGCGCGACTGCGCTGTGTGGCCCTGACGCCGCAGGATGGGCAATGGCAGCTCGACATGAGCGCCTTGCTGTCAGCGGTGACTTCTCAAACCAAGCTGCTCATCGTCAATGCACCCAACAACCCCACCGGCTGGACCCTGACGCGTCAAGAGCAGCAGCAAATTCTCGATCACTGCCGCCAGACCGGCACCTGGATTTTGGCTGATGAGGTCTACGAGCGGCTTTATTACGAGCCCAGCGCCAACGGCTGTGCCCCCAGTTTTTTGGATATTGCGGCGCCCGACGACCGGCTGGTGGTGGTGCACAGCTTCTCCAAAAGCTTTTTGATGACGGGCTGGCGCCTGGGCTGGTTGGTGATGCCCCCAGACATGACGCCTCAGATCAGCAAGCTGATCGAGTTCAACACCTCCTGCGCCAGCGTGTTCACGCAACGCGCGGGCATCGCCGCACTGCACCACACCGATGAGATTACCCCTTCGGTGGTGGCGCACCTCAAGCTTTGCCGCGACACCCTCATCCCATTGCTGCAGGCAGTGCCCGGGGTTCAGGTGGCGCCTGCGCGGGGCGGTATGTACGCGTTTTTCAAGTTGGCGGCTCATCCTGACTCGCTCCAGACGGCGAAGCGGCTGGTGCTTGAGGCAGGGCTTGGCCTGGCCCCAGGCGAGGCTTTTGCGCCTGAGGCGCAGGGCTGGCTGCGCTGGTGTTTTGCCTCGCGTGATCTGCAGCGCTTGGTACAGGGTGTGGACCGCCTGCAGCGCTGGCTCGCCGCCCAGCCCTAAGGAGCGGGGGCATCTGGCTCGGGTGTGCTGGATCGCTTCAGCTATACTCTCAAGGCTTTGCAGATTGCATAAGCACACGTCCGGGGCAGTTCCAGCGCCGCACGCAAGTTCAATTTACACAGGAAAATGACATGATCGCAACCAGCATCAAAGCCGCTGTTGTCAAAGACAACGCACGCCAAGCCGGCGACACAGGCAGCCCTGAAGTTCAGGTTGCCCTGTTGACGGCCCGCATCAACGAACTCACCCCCCACTTCAAGACCCACGCCAAAGACCACCACGGTCGCCGCGGTCTGCTGCGCATGGTGAGTCGCCGTCGCAAGCTGCTGGACTACCTCAAGTCCAAGGACGCTGACCGCTATACCGCGCTGATCGCCAAGTTAGGTCTGCGCAAGTAAACGGCCAATCGGATGATGAACGCCTGAGTTAGCTCCGCTGCTCAGGCGTTTTTTACTTCGGAGAAGGCGAAATCAGAGCGAAGCTGTGTCATTCCATAGAAATTTGAGCCTGTAGGCCCGGTTTTCTCTGGAATGGCATCGTGTTCTGTCAGGCTGTATCCGGGCTCGGGCGAGGTGGCCTGCACCTCCCGCATTGTGATCAGGAGATATCAATATGAGCATGTTCAATAAAGTGACCAAGACCTTCCAGTGGGGCCAGAACACGGTCATCATGGAAACCGGAGAAATCGCCCGCCAATCTGGTGGTGCTGTGATGGTGAATATCGAAGGCACTGTGGTGCTGGCGACGGTGGTCGCGTCGAAGAACGCCAAACCTGGTCAGGATTTCTTCCCCCTGACGGTGGATTACCTGGAAAAAACCTACGCAGCCGGCAAGATCCCGGGTAGCTTTTTCAAACGCGAAGGTCGCCCCAGCGAGTTTGAGACCCTCACCAGCCGCCTGATCGACCGCCCGATTCGCCCGCTCTTCCCCGAAGGCTTTTTCAATGAAGTTCAGGTCGTGGTGCATACCCTGTCGCTGAACCCAGAAGTCGATGCAGACATCGCCGCACTCATCGCCACCAGCGCGGCCCTGTCGATCAGCGGTATTCCATTCACCGGCCCGATTGGTGCAACTCGTGTTGGCTACATCAACGGCGAGTACGTGCTCAACCCGGGCCAGACGGCACGCAAGGGCTCCATCATGGACCTGGTGGTGGCTGGTACCGAAGCCGCAGTGCTGATGGTGGAGTCTGAAGCCCAGCAACTCAGCGAAGAGATCATGCTCGGCGCCGTGGTGTTTGGCCATGAGCAGGGCAACATCGCCATCAACGCCATCCACGATCTGGTGCGTGATGCCGGCAAGCCAGTGTGGGACTGGTCAGCACCCGCCAAGGACGAGCCTTTGATTGCTCGCGTCACCGCGCTCGCAGAAGAGCGCTTGCGCGCCGCTTATCAAATTCGGAATAAGCAGGCCCGTACCCACGCCTGCCGTGAAGCTTATGCCGTGGTCATGGCCGACCTGAAGGCCGACGGCGTGGCCTTTGACGGCGTCAAGGTCGAGGGCATGCTGTTTGATATCGAAGCCCGCATTGTTCGTAGCCAAATTTTGGCCGGCGAGCCGCGCATTGATGGTCGCGACACTCGCACTGTGCGCCCGATCGAAATCCGCAACGGCGTACTGCCACGCACCCATGGCTCAGCCCTGTTCACCCGCGGTGAAACCCAGGCACTGGTGGTGACAACGCTCGGCACCGAACGCGATGCACAGCGCATTGATGCGCTGGCTGGCGAGTACGAAGACCGCTTCATGCTGCACTACAACATGCCTCCGTTCGCCACTGGCGAGACCGGCCGCGTCGGCACGCCTAAGCGCCGCGAAATTGGCCATGGACGTCTGGCCAAGCGCGCCCTGGTGGCCTGCCTGCCGAACAAAGAAGACTTTCCCTACACCATGCGCGTCGTCAGTGAAATCACTGAGTCCAATGGCTCTTCGTCGATGGCTTCGGTCTGCGGCGGCTGCCTGTCCTTGATGGACGCTGGTGTTCCCATGAAAGCGCACGTGGCGGGTATCGCCATGGGCTTGATCAAAGATGGCAACCGTTTTGCCGTGCTGACCGATATTCTGGGTGATGAAGATCACCTCGGCGATATGGACTTCAAGGTCGCAGGCACCACCAACGGCATCACAGCCTTGCAGATGGACATCAAGATCCAGGGCATTACCCGCGAGATCATGCAGGTTGCTCTGGCGCAGGCCAAGGAAGCCCGCATGCACATCCTGGGCAAGATGCAAGAAGCCATGAGCGAAGCCAAGACCGAAGTCTCCAACTTCGCGCCACGCTTGTTCACCATGAAGATCAACCCGGACAAGATTCGTGACGTGATCGGTAAGGGCGGCTCGGTGATTCGTGCGCTGACCGAAGAAACCGGCACCCAGATCAACATCGAGGAAGACGGCACCATCACCATCGCCTCGGCCGATCCGGCCAAGGCCGAAGAAGCCAAGCGCCGCATCGAGCAGATCACAGCCGAGGTTGAAATCGGCAAGATCTACGAGGGCCCGGTCACCAAGATTCTTGACTTCGGCGCGCTGATCAACTTGTTGCCCGGCAAAGACGGTCTGCTGCACATCAGTCAAATCGCTCACGAACGTGTCGAAAAGGTCACCGACTACCTGTCCGAGGGTCAGATTGTCAAGGTCAAGGTGATGGAGACCGACGAAAAAGGCCGTATCAAGCTGTCGATGAAGGTGCTGCTGGATCGTCCGACCCAGCATGGCGACCACGCTTGAGTGGCAATTGGTTTGCTATGACAACGATAGCGCCTGGTTCAAGCGGGACGGGGGCTATCGGCTGATATGACCATGAAAGTTGTTGAGATTTCGGCCTATGGCGCGCCTTCGGTGCTGCAGTTGGCTGAGCGGCCTATGCCGGTTGCGGGCGCGGGTGAAGTTCTGATCCACGTGGCAGCCAGCGGCGTGAACCGGCCTGACGTTTTACAGCGGACCGGTCTGTACCCTGTGCCGCCTGGGGCATCGGATATTCCGGGCCTGGAGCTGGCTGGTGTCATTGTCCAGGGGGACGCCCAGGCCATGGCGCAGGCTGGGCTGGCGATCGGTGATCGGGTCTGTGCCCTTGTGGCGGGCGGTGGCTATGCCGAGTACTGTGTCGCGCCTGTGCAGCAGTGCCTGCCGGTGCCCAAGGGGCTGAGCGACATCGAGGCCGCATCTCTGCCGGAAACCTTCTTTACGGTGTGGAGCAATGTGTTTGACCGCGCTCGTTTGCAGCCAGGCGAACGCATCCTGATCCAAGGCGGCTCCAGCGGCATTGGCGTGACAGCAATCCAAATGGCCAAAGCCTTTGGCGCGCATGTGCTGGTCACAGCCGGTAGTGATGCCAAATGTCAGGCCTGCCTAGCCTTGGGTGCTGACCATGCCATCAACTACCGCAGTCATGATTTTCAGAAGGAAACGATGCGTCTGACCAACGGCACTGGCGTAGATGTTATTTTGGACATGGTGGCTGGCGCCTATGTCGCCAAAGAAATCGAATGCCTGAGTGAAGATGGTCGATTGGTCATGATCGCTGTCCAAGGTGGCGTCAAGTGTGAACTCAACGCTGGGTTGGTCTTGCGTCGGCGGCTAACCGTAACCGGCTCGACCCTGCGGCCCAGGCCGGTGGCCTTCAAGGCGGCCATAGCTATGGCGCTTCGTGACAAGATTTGGCCTTTGATCGACCAGGGCCGTATCAAGCCTGTGATTCACAGCACTTTCGCAGCTGCCGACGCCGCACGCGCGCATGAACTGATGGAATCCAATCAGCATGTGGGAAAGATTGTGCTGACCTGGGGCGCCGCATGAAGAAAACGCTGATTGCTGGCAACTGGAAGATGAATGGCAGTTTGAGTGCGAACGCGGCCTTGATCCTCTCGCTGCGCTCAGGGCTGCCCGCGACGGTGCCCTGCAAAGTTGCGCTGTGCGTCCCTTCGGTCTATCTGGCTCAAGTTCAAAGCCTGCTGACGGGTAGTGGATTCGACCTCGGGGCGCAGGACATGTCGGCCTACGAGGGCGGCGCCTACACAGGGGAAGTATCGGCTGCCATGCTGCGCGACTATGGTGTGCGCTATTGCCTGGTGGGCCACTCGGAACGGCGGCAACACCACGGCGAAACCGATGCCATGGTCGCATTGAAGGCGCAGCGGGCGCTGGCTTGCGGCATCACGCCCATCGTGTGCGTGGGCGAGACCTTGGCCGAGCGCGAGGCGGGTGCCACGGAGGCGGTTGTCAAGCGTCAACTTGCTGCGGTGATCCATGTTAACGGGCACTGCATCAGTGAAATCGTGGTCGCGTACGAGCCTGTCTGGGCTATAGGCACGGGCAAGACCGCCAGTGCCACACAGGCCCAGGAGGTGCATGCCCTGTTACGCGCCCAACTCAAGGCGGCCTCCTCGCAGGCTGACCGCGTGGCCATTTTGTATGGCGGCAGCATGAACGCCGCTAATGCGGCTGAGTTGCTGGCGCAGCCTGATGTCGATGGCGGCCTTGTCGGCGGCGCCTCGCTCAAGGCACCAGACTTTTTGTCAATCATCGCTGCAGCGTGCTAACGCCATCCTGCTATGCTATTTTTTCCGGAGTAATTCATGAGTATCTTGTTGACCATTCTTCTCGCTATTCAAATGTTGTCGGCAGTGGCGATGATGGGCCTGATCCTGATGCAACATGGCAAGGGTGCAGACATGGGCGCGGCCTTTGGCAGCGGTGGTTCAGGCAGCCTTTTTGGAGCGACCGGTAGCGCTAATTTCCTGTCGCGCAGTACGGCTGTCTTGGCGACTGTCTTCTTTGTCTGCACCTTGTTGCTGGCCTATTTCGGCATGGCCCAACCAGCCGCGCCTTCAGGCAGTGTGCTTCAAGGCGTTAGCGTTTCAGCACCGGCTGCCTCGGCGTCCGAACCGGTGGTGCCAGCCTCCGGCGCAGCGCAGATCCCATCGAAGTAATGCCTTTGAAATACCCTTTTGCCGTTAAGGAAGCCAGCCGTTTTCAGGGTAAACTCTAGTTGCTTTCGGAGAGCAATTCGCCCTGCGGCGCCTCATGCAATCCGGACTCTATAAAGCCGCCGTCGTGGTGAAATTGGTAGACACGCTATCTTGAGGGGGTAGTGGCGAAAGCTGTGCGAGTTCGAGTCTCGCCGACGGCACCAGATAAGAGGTCTTCAGCGGTAACCTGCTGCTGACCAATAACTTGATCAGCATCACCAGATGAATCTTGAACAGTACCTGCCAGTCCTCTTGTTCATTCTGGTTGGTATCGGTGTCGGCATCGTCCCTCAGGTCTTGGGTTATTTGCTTGGGCCGAATCGGCCTGATCCAGCCAAAAACTCCCCCTACGAATGCGGCTTTGAGGCGTTTGAAGATGCCCGCATGAAATTCGATGTACGCTACTACTTGGTGGCCATCCTCTTCATCTTGTTCGACCTTGAGATTGCCTTCTTGTTTCCGTGGGCGGTGTCACTCAAGGACATTGGTAGCCTTGGCTTCTGGTCGGTCATGGTTTTTCTGAGCATTCTGGTCGTGGGCTTTGTCTATGAGTGGAAAAAAGGCGCTCTTGACTGGGAATAAGCGGGGAAGATGCAATGATCGAAGGCGTACTGAAGGAAGGCTTTGTCACCACCAGCTATGACTCGGTGATGAACTGGGCCAAGACCGGTTCGGTTTGGCCTATGACCTTCGGGTTGGCGTGTTGTGCGGTCGAGATGATGCATGCTGCGGCCGCCCGTTACGACATCAGCCGCTTTGGTGCCGAAGTGTTTCGGGCCAGCCCGCGGCAGTCTGACCTCATGATTGTTGCCGGTACGCTTTGCAACAAAATGGCGCCTGCACTGCGCAAGGTTTACGACCAAATGTCGGAGCCTCGCTGGGTTATCAGCATGGGTTCATGCGCAAATGGTGGCGGTTACTACCACTACAGCTACTCGGTCGTTCGGGGTTGCGACCGCATCGTGCCGGTCGACGTCTATGTGCCGGGTTGCCCGCCAACCGCTGAGGCTTTGCTCTACGGCATCATGCAATTGCAGCAGAAAATCCGTCGCACCCAAACCATTGCCCGAGCCTGAGGGATTGCGATGACTGTTTATGCTGTGAATCCTGAGGCGCTGCAAGCTGTTGTGGCGGCCGCGTTGGGTGACAAGGTGTTGAAGATTGGCGTCGCTCGCGGTGAGTTGAGTGTGGACGTCGATGCGGCTGCACTGCGCCAGGTGGCTCTGATACTGCGTGATGCGCCGGATTGTCAGTTCGAGCAGCTGATTGACCTCTGTGGTGTTGACTATTCTGACTACAAAGGCGTTGGTCGGGATGGCCCGCGCTTCAGCGTGGTGCTTCATTTGCTGTCGGTCAGTTTGAATCAGCGCCTGCGCGTTCGGGTCGCCGCACCTGATGACGACCTGCCCGTGCTGCCGTCGGTCACTGCGATCTGGAGCTCGGCCAACTGGTTCGAGCGCGAGGCGTTTGACCTGTTTGGCATCGTCTTCGAGGGGCATGATGACCTGCGCCGTATCCTGACCGACTATGGGTTTATCGGGCATCCCTTCCGCAAAGATTTCCCCCTGAGTGGCCATGTCGAAATGCGCTACGACGCAGAGAACCGGCGAGTGGTCTATCAGCCCGTCACCATCGAGCCACGAGAAATCACACCGCGCATCATCCGGGAAGACAACTACGGAGGCCTGCACTAGGCGGTATGCGTCATGGCTGACATCAAAAATTACACCCTGAATTTCGGGCCTCAGCATCCGGCAGCCCATGGCGTTTTGCGCCTGGTGCTAGAGCTCGATGGCGAGGTCATCCAGCGCGCCGATCCGCACATCGGCCTGCTGCACCGCGCGACAGAAAAGCTCGCCGAAAGCAAGACCTTCATTCAGTCGCTGCCCTATATGGACCGGCTCGATTACGTCTCAATGATGTGCAATGAGCACGCCTATTGCCTCGCCATTGAAAAGCTGATGGGTATCGAGGTACCGGTGCGGGCGCAGTACATCCGCGTCATGTTTTCCGAGATCACCCGCCTGCTCAATCACCTGATGTGGTTGGGCTCCCATGGCAATGATTGCGGGAGCTCAACCATTCTGATCTACGCCTTTCGTGAGCGTGAAGACCTGTTTGACATGTACGAAGCCGTCAGTGGCGCGCGCATGCATGCCGCCTATTTCCGTCCGGGCGGTGTCTACCGCGACCTGCCCGACAGCATGCCGCAGTACAAGGCCAACAAGATCCGAAACGCCCGTGGCATTGCCCAGCTGAACAGCAACCGGCAAGGCTCCTTGCTGGACTTTATCGACGACTTCACCCAGCGCTTCCCGACGTATCTGGGCGAGTACCACACACTGCTGACCGAGAACCGGATCTGGAAGCAGCGCACGGTCGGTATCGGCGTGGTCACACCGGAGCGGGCCCTCAACCTGGGCTTCACCGGGCCCATGCTGCGCGGTTCTGGCATTGCCTGGGATCTGCGTAAAAAGCAACCCTACGATGTCTATGACCGTATGGACTTTGATATCCCCGTGGGTGCCACCGGTGATTGCTATGACCGTTACTTGGTGCGCATGGAGGAAATGAAGCAATCCAATCGCATCATCAAGCAGTGTGTCGATTGGCTTCGCGCCAACCCCGGACCGGTGATCACCGACAACCACAAAGTGGCGGCGCCTGATCGCGAATCCATGAAGTCCAACATGGAAGAACTCATCCATCACTTCAAGCTCTTTACCGAAGGCTTTCATGTGCCCGAAGGCGAAGCCTACGCCGCGGTCGAGCACCCAAAGGGCGAGTTTGGTATTTACCTGATCAGCGACGGTGCGAACAAGCCCTACCGCCTCAAGATCCGGCCACCCGGCTATGTGCATCTGTCCGCACTCAATGAGATGGCTGGCGGGCACATGATTGCCGACGCCGTTGCCGTGATCGGCACCATGGATATCGTGTTTGGAGAAATCGACCGATGAGCACAGCAGTTGTTTCACAGGAAGCGTTGGCGCGGTTTGCGCGTGAAGTCGCCAAGTACCCGCCTGAGCAGAAGCAGTCGGCCGTGATGGCCTGCCTGGCTATCGTGCAGCAGGAAGCTGGTTCAGTCAGTGCTGAAAGCGAAAAGGTGGTGGCTGACTATCTTGGCATGGCGCCCATTGCGGTGCGTGAGGTCACCACTTTTTACAACATGTACAACCAGCGCCCGCTGGGTAAGTACAAGCTCAATGTCTGCACCAATTTGCCCTGCCAGTTGCGTGATGGCGGTCGCGCCTTAAAGCACCTCGAGCACAAGCTCGGCGTGCACATGGGCGAGACCACCCCGGATGGCCTGTTCACTTTGCAGCAGTCGGAATGTCTGGGCGCTTGTGCTGACTCGCCGGTGCTGCTGGTCAATGACCGCACCATGTGCAGCTTCATGACCGACGATAAGTTGGACCTGTTGGTGGACGGCCTTCGGGCAGCGGAGAAATCATGATGAACGCTGACCAGATTTTGAGCCAGTTCCAAGCCGATGGCGTACAAACTTGCTTTCATGATCGGCATATCAACCCGCAGATTTACGCAGGTTTGAATGGCAGCAACTGGCGACTCGCCGATTACGAGTCGCGCGGTGGCTACGCCGCGCTGCGCAAGATTCTCGCGCGCGACGGGGGCGAAGGCCTGACCCAAGACCAGGTGATCGCGACGGTCAAGGAATCGGCCCTGCGTGGTCGCGGCGGCGCTGGTTTTCCAAGCGGACTCAAGTGGAGCTTTATGCCACGGCAGTTTCCTGGTCAAAAGTACCTGGTCTGCAACTCTGATGAAGGTGAGCCAGGTACATGCAAAGACCGTGACATCCTGCAGTTCAACCCGCATATCGTGATCGAAGGCATGATCATTGCCGCCTATGCCATGGGCATCACAGTCGGCTACAACTACATTCATGGCGAGATCTTCAAAAGCTACGAGCGTTTTGAAGAGGCGCTGGACGAGGCGCGTGCTGCCGGTTTGCTGGGTGACAAGATTTTGGGGAGTAGCTTCAGTTTTCAGCTGCATGCGACACATGGTTTTGGCGCCTACATTTGCGGCGAAGAGACTGCCCTGCTCGAATCGCTGGAAGGTAAAAAAGGGCAACCGCGCTTTAAGCCCCCGTTTCCTGCCAGTTTCGGTCTTTACGGTAAGCCGACCACCATCAACAACACGGAAACCTTTGCGGCTGTGCCGTGGATCATCCGCAATGGCGGCGCAGCCTACCTGGCCTGTGGCAAGCCCAACAACGGTGGCACCAAGATTTATTCGGTCAGTGGCGATGTGGAGCTGCCTGGCAATTACGAGGTGCCTATGGGTACGCCGTTTGCCAAACTGCTGGAAATCGCCGGCGGTGTGCGCAGCGGCCGTCAGTTAAAGGCAGTTATTCCGGGGGGCTCGTCCTCCCCCATCCTGCCCGGGTCCGTCATGATGGACCTCACCATGGACTACGATGCCATTGCCAAAGCTGGCTCAATGCTGGGTTCAGGCGCGGTCATCGTTCTGGACGACTCCCGCTGCATGGTCAAGAGCCTGCAGCGTCTTAGCTACTTCTACATGCACGAGTCGTGTGGGCAGTGCACCCCCTGCCGCGAGGGCACGGGTTGGCTGTCGCGCATGGTTGACCGGATCGAAACCGGACATGGCCGACCATCGGACATGGATTTGCTGAACTCGGTGGCTGACAACATCCAGGGTCGCACCATCTGTGCCTTGGGTGATGCTGCTGCGATGCCAGTGCGCGCCATGATCAAGCACTACCGCCACGAATTTGAATACCACGTAGAGCACAAGACCTGTATGGTCCCGGCCTACGTCTGAGCGAATGCTGCCATGATTGAAATTGAACTCGACGGCAAGAAGGTGGACATTGTTGAAGGCAGCATGATCATGCATGCGGCCGAAAAAGCTGGCACCTACATTCCCCATTTTTGCTACCACAAGAAGCTCAGCATTGCAGCCAATTGCCGCATGTGCCTGGTCGATGTGGAGAAAATGCCGAAGCCCATGCCGGCTTGCGCCACGCCAGTCACGCAAGGCAT
>JBIKZZ010000306.1:0-4038 GCA_044354435.1 Rhodoferax sp.
TCGCCAATGGCCCTGGGCCGACCGTGCTGGTGCTGGCCGGCAACCACGGCGACGAGTATGAGGGGCAGGTGGCGGCGATGCGGTTGCTGCAAGAACTTCAGCCCGAGCAGGTGACTGGCCGGGTGATCGTGGTGCCGGTGCTCTCGCCGAGCGCCTCCAAGGCCAACACCCGCAATTGGCCGTCTGGAGCGAATTTCAACCGTTCCTTTCCTGGCCGGCCGGACGGCCCACCGCACGAGCAGTTGGCGGACTACCTGACCCGCGTGCTGTTCCCGATGGCTGACGTGGTGATTGACATGCACTCGGGCGGGCGCAGCGCCTGGTTTCTGCCTTGCTCACACATGCACGTGGTGGAGGACCCGGCGCAACGCAAGGCGATGCTCGAAGCCATGGAAGCCTGGTGCAGCGACTGGCACTACCTTTACATCGACGTCAACGGTACCGGCTTGCTGCCGGTCGAAGCTGAGAATCAGGGCAAGCTCGTGATCACGACCGAACTCGGTGGCGGCGGTCGCACACCGGCACCCATTCATCGGCTGGCCTGGAGCGGACTTAACAACGTGTTGCGCCATGTGGGTGTTCTAAAAGGTGTGGTGCAGACCCGCGCCTCGCTCGGCTTGCCGCCGGCCGTCATCATCGATGGGCGCGACCCAGGCAATATCGTGGTCTCGCCCGAGGATGGCATGTTCGAGGCGATGCTGGAGCCGGGCGATCCGGTGACCGCCGGTGAGCCGGTCGGCCGACTCTGGTTCATGGACCGGCCAGACCGCCCGGCCGAGTTACTCCGTTCGCCGGTGGATGGCGTGGTGGTTGTCACCAAGGCGATACCTATCACCGAGCAGGGGGACTGTGTTTTTGTCGTCGGCACGCCGGTCGATCGCGTCAAACTGCTTTAGCGTATTGCCAAGGCCAATGCATGACCGCTGCTCAATGCCTGCGCCGGCGGTGAGTGTATGGATGAAAAACGGCTCTAACCCCCGTGGATATTGATGTTCTAGCTATTTAAATAATAGCGCCCAGGCTGGGAAGATGCTCGCCCTGCACTCCGGCACTCCCGGGCAGGCCGAGGTGTGGCTTTGAGAGCGTCGGCACCCGGGGATTCCCGCTTGACTTCGGTGCCAGCGGTTCGCAAATGAGCGCGGACCGGAGCCCGGCGGCCTTCGGCTCAGCCTGCCCCCAGCACCGTGTGCACTGACTCGGTGATGATCTCCACCACGCGGTTGATCATGGGGGGCTGCATCACCAGCGCTGGGCCGAGGTAGATGGTGTCGCCGCGGCCACGGGTGATGAGGCCGCGGCGGCGCGCCTCTGCAATGACCGCTGGCCCGATCTTGCGGCTGGCGTCGAAGCTTGCTTTGCTGGCCCGGTCATCCACCAGTTCAACCGCAGCCATCAGGCCCAGGCCGCGTACGTCGCCCACATGCACGTGGTTGCCCAGGGCAGCGCGCAGGTCGGCCAAAAACTTGGCGCCATTTTGGGCGGCGGCCTGCACCAGGTGCTGCTGCTCAATGACATCGATCGCCGCCAACGCCACCGCGCAGGTGACAGGGTGCCCACTGTAGGTGTAGCAGTGCATCCAGGGGTCGGAGCCAGCCCGGTCAAACACATCGGCAATGTGGTCTGACAGACCGACGCCGCCCAGGGGCACGTACCCGCTGGTGATGCCTTTGGCGAACTGCATCAGGTCGGGCTGCACGCCCCAATGGTCTAGCGCAAACATGCGCCCTGTCCGGCCAAAGCCGGTAATGACCTCGTCGGCGGCCAGCAGCACGCCGTATTTGTCGCAAATCTCCCGGATGCGTTTGAAGTAGCCCGAAGGTGGCACATAGGCGCCGCCACCGCATACCGGCTCAACCAGAAACAAGGCCACGGTATCAGCGCCTTCAGCCAAAATGGCGCGCTCCAATTCATCGGCTGCGGCGGTGGCCGGGTCCTGCCTGGGGCCGATCGGGAAGCGATAGGGGTCATAGTTGGGAATGTGCACAAAACCGGGCATGCGCGGCTCGAACGCAGGCCAGTAGGCGGGCAGACCTGTGGCGCACATGGCGGCCAGCGTGGTGCCGTGGTAGCCGCCCATCTGGCTGATGGTCTTGACCTTGCCCGGCTTGCCCATGGCTTTCCAGTAATAGCGCGCCGTCTTGATCGTGCTGTCGGTCGATTCGCCACCACCGGAGGTGAAGAAAAACCGGTTGATGTTGGGGTAGGTCAGGCCGGCCAGGCGTTCGCCCAGCGCCATGGCCTGCAGGTTGCTGCTGCCCGAGTAGCCCGAGGCGTAGGCCAGGGTGCCCATTTGCGCCGCAGCTGCCGCCACCAGTGTCGGCTGGCTGTAGCCCAGGGTCACGTTCCACAGGCCGGACATGGCATCAATAAAGCGGTGACCGTCGGCATCAATCAGCTCGCAACCTTCACCCTTGACCCAGACTTTGCCGTCCAGATGGGTTTTTTCACTGTGCAATGAATGCACCAGGTGGCGGTGGTCGCGCGCCAGCAGTTCGTTATTGAGGTTATTGCCCATGGACATGCTCCGTCAGTTAGAAAGGGTGAAATTCAGTCGCGCGGCACGAGCACGTGCTCTGCCACAAACAGGCGTTCACGGCGAGACACATGCGCCATTGAGTCGGCTGCTACGGCCCGCCCGTGGTCGGTGGCGTAGGCCGCCTCAAAGGCTGACTGGTCGTCAAACCAGAGCTCGGAGATGCCGTCATAGGCGCCGCTGCCGTCGCCAGCCACCAGGTTGAAGGTGGCGCCGCGCACGCCGGCCAGGGCCTTGGCCAGCGGTGCATGAGCGCCCAGCCACCAGTGGGCAAATTCCTCCAGGGTCGTGTCGTCGCGGCGCTTGAGCAGGATGATGGCTTTGAACATGAGGCGCTCCTTGAGGGTATTTATTTGGCGGGTCCGATGCGGTGCAGCGGGCGTCCGCCAATGCCTAGCACGAGCGCCACCACCACCTCATTGGCGTGCGGTGCGTCTGGTATGACGATCTCGGCAGCGTCCATGTCGTCAAAGTTCCAGATCCGGTTCTTGTTGGTGACCGGCATCACGATCACGGCACCTGGCCCGCCCATTTTTTTGGTGGAAGGGATGATGTCCTTGCCCTCATGCACAGCCGCACGCACCGGGGCGCCGAAACTGGGGTGGATCAGCGCTGCGGCGTGCTCCAGCTCACCGGCTGTGCCCACGATGGCACCCTTACCATAGCTCTGCACGTCGTCGGGGGCGACGCCGAGTGCCGCAACACCGCGTTGCGCCAGCAAGCCGCCGATTTCTGCGCCCAGCGCATACAACGGCGACAGGTCCTCCACGTACTGGCCGGCATAGGGGTTGGTGATGACGGCGGCGACTGTGACCTTGCGAGAGGGCGGTGACACCTCACGGCCCATTTCAAGACAAGTTTCTTCAATTTGGATGACGATTTTTCGGATCTGGAGTTTCAACATGGGGATGGTCCGGTAAGTTGGATTCAGCCAAACTATAAACGGCCCCAATGATGTTCACAATCGAATGTTTGGCGTGTGAGAATTGATGATTCGTCAACTATAGTGATGCCACATGCTTCTGGATACCGAACAGCTTCGCACCCTGGTGGCCTTTGCCGACGCGGGCAGCTGCAAGGGGGCGGCGCAACTGGTGCACAAAACGCCGTCGGCGGTCAGCCTGCACCTGTCCAAATTGGCCCAGACCCTGGCGCGCGAATTGCTGCAGCACCAGGGGCGCCGCCTGGTACTCACCCACGACGGCACCGAGCTGGTCCGCTACGCGCGCCGCATTTTGGCCCTGCAAGGCGAGGCGGTGGCGCATTTCCAGGCCACTGACATTGGTGGAGCGCTGCGGGTCGGCTTGCCGGACGATTACATTCCGGTGCTGATGACCCCACTGCTGGCCACCCTGGCGCGCCTGGCGCCGCGGGCGCACATCGAGGTGTTGTGCGCTCCCAGCGCTGAACTGCGGCCGATGTTGGCTGATGGGCAGCTGGACCTGGCGATTTTGTCGGCAGAAACCGACACCCAGGAGGGGGTGGTGCTGCGCACCGAGCGGGTG
>JBIKZZ010000307.1:0-4012 GCA_044354435.1 Rhodoferax sp.
CGGCATGCAAAACGCCGGCTTGGCGCTGGGCATCATCGCGGTGCAATTTAATTCAGACTTGGGTATGGTGGTGATTGCCAGCCTGTGGGGCATCTGGCACATCGTCAGCGGCATGGGGCTGGCCCTGTTTTGGCGCCGGAGCGACCGCCAGCGCAACCCAGGGGCACACCATGCTTGACCTGTTGATTCGGGGCGGCGCTCTGGTGGACGGCAGCGGCGCGGCGCCCTACTGCGCCGACCTGGGCGTGCAAGACGGTCGCATCGTCGAGATCGGCAGCATCACGCAGGCCGCGCGGGAAACGGTGGACGCCAGCGGCGCCTGGGTGACGCCGGGCTTTGTTGACATTCACACCCATTACGACGGGCAGGCCACCTGGGACGCGACCTTCAGCCCCAGCATCCACCACGGCGTGACCACGGTGGTGATGGGCAACTGCGGCGTTGGGTTTGCACCGCTGCGCCCAGGCAGTGAAGACCGGCTGATCAAGCTGATGGAGGGCGTTGAAGACATCCCCGGCGCGGCCCTGAAAGAAGGCGTGCGCTTTGCCTGGGACAGCTTTGGCGAGTACATGCACGCGCTAGACGCCACGCCCCACAGCCTGGATTACCTGGCCATGGTGCCGCACGACCCGCTGCGCATGCGCGTGATGGGTGCGCGGGCCGAGGCACGGGAGGCCGCCACTGCAGACGACATTGCCGCCATGCGCGAGCTGCTGGGTGCCGCACTGGACGCTGGGGCAGCCGGCTTCTCCACAGGCCGCTCAGACAACCACCGCACCGCCGAGGGACGCGACACGCCAGCCTCGATCGCCAGCGCGGCCGAACTCTGCGGCCTGGCCCAGGCCTTTGAAGGCCGCCAGCATGGCGTGGTGCAGGTGGTGAGCGACTTTGACCTGATGCAAGGCCCCGGGGGCTTTGACGCCGAGTTTGAATTGGTAGAACAACTGGCCCGCGCCAGCGGTCGGCCCCTGTCCATGACCTGGCTGCAGCGCGACCCGGGCGGCGACCAGTACCTGGCCATACAGGCGCGGGTCGAAGCCGCCGTGGCCCAGGGGCTGCCGCTGTACCTTCAAACCGCTGCGCGCGGCATCGGCGTCATCATTGGGCTGGAGGCCAGCTTTCACCCCTTCATGGGCTTCCCCGGTTATAAAGAGATTGCTTCACTTCCGATAGCAGAACGGGCAGCAGCCATGCGGGCTGCAGCACGAAAAGCCCAAATTCTTGGGGAAAAATCTGATCGTCTGGCGGGTGACGGCACGCCGATTCCGCCGCTGGTGGACCTGCTGCTGGCGCGCATCGAGCAGATTGCCGGGCGCATGTTCCCGCTGGACGCCAGGCTGAATTACGAGCCCGATGTGATGCAAAGCTTTCTGGTGCTGGCCAAGCAGCGCGGCTGCAGCGCGATGGAGGCCCTGTACGACCATTTCAGCGCGGGCGACGGTGGTGGCCTGGTGTACTTCCCGATCTTCAATTACAACCAGGGCTCTCTCGACACGGTGCGCCAGATGCTGATGCACCCACGCGCCCTGTTTGGCCTGGGCGACGCCGGCGCCCATGTGGGCACCATCTGCGACGCCAGCTTCTCCACTTTCATGCTCAGCCATTGGGTGCTGGGCCGCGCCCACGACCGGCTGCCGCTGGCGCAAGCGGTGGAAATGATGAGCTTGCGCAACGCCCAGTACCTGGGCCTGAACGACCGTGGCCGGCTGGCACCGGGCCTGCGCGCCGACCTGAACGTGATTGACCCGGCCCGGCTGCAGCTGAACCTGCCGCAACTGGTGCGCGACCTGCCGGCTGGCGGCAAACGCTTTTTACAAACCGCCCAGGGCTATGTCGGCACCTGGGTCGCCGGGCAGGCCGTGATCCGTGAGGGCGTCGTCACCTCCGCCCGGCCGGGGCGGCTGGTGCGCCTGGGCGTCAGGGAAACAGCAGTTTGACCAGCCCCAGGGCCAGCACCGGGAAGCACAGCAGCGCCAGCAGCCGCAGGGCGTCCCACACCAGAAAGGGCATGACACCCTTGTAGGTCTCGGCCATGGGCACGTCCTTGGCCATGCTGTTGACCACATAGACATTGAGGCCGATCGGTGGTGCGATCATGCCGATGCCCACCGTCATCAGCACCAGAATACCGAACCAGAGCGCCTTGGCTTCGTACTTCAGGCCCCACAGGTCCAGCGCCACGATGGCCGGAAAGATCACCGGGATGGTCAACAACAGCATGGACAGTTCGTCCATCACGCAACCCAGCAGCACGTACAACAGCAAGACCGCCAGCACCACAGCAATCCCCGGGATCGGCAGGTGGGTGACCCACTGCGCCACCAGCTTGGGCATTTCGGTCAGGGCCAGCGTGGCGTTCATCATGTCGGCGCCAAGAAAAATCATGAACACCATGGCGGTGGTTTCGGCCGTGCCCAATAAGGCCGAGCGCATGCTCTGCGGTGACAGTTCACGTTTGAGCAGGCCGACCAGCAGGGTGAGCGCGGCGCCCACCGCCGCCCCTTCGGTCGGCGAAAAAAGGCCGCCATAAATACCGCCGAACACCACCACAAAGATGAAGGCGATCGGCCAAACCGAACCCAGTGCCTGCCATTTGGCCCGGCCCGTGGTGGCCGTGGTGGCCGGCGCGAGCGCGGGCTTGAGGTAGACACTCAGCCACACCACCACCATATAGCCCAGCATGGCCAGGATGCCGGGCACCATGGCGGCGGCGAACAGCTTGGCGATGTTTTGCTCGGTCAGGATGGCGTACACCACCAGCGGCACCGACGGCGGAATCAGGATGCCCAAGGTACCCCCGGCCGCCAGCGTGGCGGTGGAGAGCCGCCCGCTGTAGCCCTGACCCCGCATGTGCGGGTAAGCCACCTGTGTGATCGTGGCCGAGGTGGCCACCGACGAGCCGCAAACCGCGCCAAATGCGCCAGAAGACAACAGCGAGGCCATCGCCAGGCCGCCGCGAACATGACCCACCAAGGCCGTGGCTGCACGAAACAGGTCACGGCTCAGGCCGCCTTGCGACGCAAACTGGCCCATTAACAGAAACAGGGGAATGACGCTGAGCTCATACACCGTGAGGCGTGCTACCGCGTTACCTTTGAGCAGGTTGAGCAGGGTGCCGGTGTCGGTCATCAGCCAGTAACCGGCTGCACCCGGAATGAACATGGCCGCCGCGATCGGCATGCGCAGGGCCATGAGGACCATCATGCCGATGAACATCACCACCCCAATGGTGCTGGCCGAGCCGGTCATGCGGCGTCTCCGGCAGGCGCTTGACGCCCAAGCTGCAGCGCCTGCATCCCGGCCAGCAGGGCGCTGAGCGCCAGGCCCGGTGCCAGCGCCGCATAGACCCACCACACCGGCAAGCTGATGATCATGGTGGTCTCGCCGGCCTCACGCACCGCCAACGCGCCGGCTGAAGTACGCCAGGCCAGCAGGGCGTACATCAGGGCCAGGGCCAGGCTGCCGATGGCATCCAGCCGGCGCACTGTGCTCTCCCGGCTGCGCTGGGTAAAAAAATCGACCAAGATATGGGCGCGCTCGCTCTGACACCAGGGCAGACACAGCGAAATCGCCAGTGCGATCCCCATTTGGGTCAGTTCGACATCACCCGGAATCGGCCACTGGAACAGCGCCCTTAGCATGACACTGAAGAAAGTCATGAATCCGGTGAGCAGCGCCACGCCGGCGCCCAACAGGCCAAACCACAGGCTCAGACGGCGCAAAGCCGCGCTCATCGCCGCAAAGAACCCGGGCAGCTCAGTCGATTCAGGCGATCACTTGGCCGCACTGTATTTCTTGATCAGGTCCTGGGCGTCTTGCAGCATCTGCTTGCCCGGCAGGCCCTTCTTGTCCATGTCACTGACCCACTCGTCGTACAGCGGCGCCGACACCTGCATCCAGCGGTCGGTCTCGGCGGCACTGACCTTGATGAAGCTGTTACCACGGTCCTGCGCCGCCTTGCGGCCCACGGCTGTGGCCTCGTCCCAGTAGCGCCCGATGGTGCGCGAGAGAG
>JBIKZZ010000308.1:0-4009 GCA_044354435.1 Rhodoferax sp.
CCGAGTTGCTACGGGAAGATTACCGGATCCTGGTGGCCAATGGGGGTGAGCGTGCACTCACGCTTTTGGGCAGCGAGACCTTGCCAGACCTGATCCTGCTTGACGTCATGATGCCTGACCTAGATGGCCATGAGGTGCTGCGGCGCATCAAGGCAAACCCCGTCACCTGCGATATTCCAGTGATATTCCTGACGGCCAAGTCGGACTTGGCGGACGAGATCCGGGGGCTGCAATTGGGCGCGGTGGATTACATCACCAAGCCGATCAGTGCGCCGATTGTTCAGGCGCGGGTGCGTACCCACCTGGCGCTTAAGGCGGCCGCTGATTTTTTGCGTGACAAGTCCGTTTATCTCGAGTCCGAGGTGACCCGCCGCACCAGGCAGCTCAGCGCCATTCAGGACGTCACGGTATTGGCCATGTCGTCCATGGCGGAGACTCGGGACAATGAAACCGGCAACCATATCCTGCGCACGCAACGCTATGTGAAGCGCTTGGCGCTGCAGTTACGGGAGCATCCCCGGTTTAGTCAGGTAATGGGCGATGCCTACATTGATCTCTTGTTCAAGTCGGCGCCGCTGCACGACATTGGCAAGGTCGGCATTCCCGACCATATTTTGCTCAAGCCAGGCCCCCTGACTGCAGCTGAATTTGAGGTCATGAAGACACACACCACCATTGGCTTTGATTCGATTGTGCGAGCCGAGAAAGCCCTGGGAGTGCAGGTGGACTTTCTCATGCTGGCCAAGGAAATCGCGTTGTCGCATCAGGAAAAATGGGACGGCAGCGGCTACCCGCAGGGCCTGGTCGGCGACGCTATTCCTCTGTCAGCCCGCCTGATGGCGGTGGCCGACGTCTACGATGCCCTGATCAGCAAGCGGGTGTACAAAGACGCGATGACGCATGAGCAGGCCATGGCCATCATGGGCAAAGGGCGGGGCTCGCATTTTGACCCCGATATCCTCGATGCATTTTTTGATACGCATGAGGATTTCCGCGCCATTGCCGCACAGTACACCGACGAAGGCATTTAGCGGCTGGTCGCTCGCGTTCGTCAGATCCTGGATCCGGTCGACTAAGGCCTCGGCCAATGCGCCCTGCGGCGTTGCACCAAGGGTTGGCTCAATAGGGGTTGGCAAAACCAAGCCGGGCCAGGATGGCGGTTTCTTGCGCTTCCATGGCCAGAGCATCGACCTCGCTCTTTTCATGGTCCCAGCCCTGCGCGTGCAAGGCACCATGCACCAGCAGGTGCGCATAGTGGGCCCGCAGGGACTTGCCTTGCAACAGCGCCTCACTGGCCACCACTGGCGCGCACAGCACCAGGTCGGCCATGACGAGTGGCGCCTGTGCGTAGTCAAAGGTCAGCACGTTGGTGGCGTAGTCCTTGTGCCGGTAGTCACGGTTCAGTGCCCGGCCCTCTTCGGCGTCCACGATGCGCACCGTGATTTCAGCATCGTGGCTAAGCGCATGCCTCAGCCAGCGTGTCACCTGGTGTCGCGGCAAGGCGGTGCGGTGCTGCGCGAGCGCGGTCAGCCGGCCAAATTGCAGTGACAGGGTTAAAGACTTTAGCATGAATTATGGGTAAAAAGCGGCTCTAGGCCTCGCCATTATTGAGGTTTTAGCTATGGTTTTAGTAGCAAATCGGCTAACCGTCTTTTCGTCCGGTGGGTCGGGCCGGTGCATCGTAGGCGTCCACAATGCGGGCGACCAACGGGTGGCGCACCACATCGGCGCTGGTGAAGCGGCAAATGGCGATGCCTTGTACCCGTTTGAGCACCCGCTCAGCATCGATCAGGCCACTGAGTTGGGTCTTGGGCAGGTCGATCTGGCTCACATCGCCGGTCACCACCGCCCGGGAGCCAAAGCCGATCCGGGTCAGAAACATCTTCATTTGCTCTGGCGTGGTGTTTTGCGCCTCGTCCAGAATCACAAACGCATTGTTCAGCGTGCGCCCGCGCATGAACGCCAGGGGTGCGATCTCCAGCGCCTGGCGCTCAAACGCCTTGTGCACTGCGTCGAACCCCATCAGCTCGTACAAGGCGTCATACAGGGGGCGCAAGTAGGGGTCCACCTTCTGGCTCAGGTCACCCGGCAAAAAGCCCAGCCTTTCGCCGGCTTCCACGGCTGGGCGGGTCAGGACGATGCGCTGCACTGCGCTGCGCTGCAGGGCGTCCACGGCCATGGCGACCGCCAGATAGGTCTTGCCGGTGCCGGCCGGGCCAATGCCAAAGGTGATGTCCTGGTTGGCGATGTTGTCCAGGTACAGCGCCTGGTTGGGTGTGCGTGCGCGCAGGTCACTGCGCCGGGTCTGCAGAGTGGGGTGGTCGGCGCTGTCCATGGCCCCATCGCCGGCCAGCATCAGTTGCACGGTGGCTGCCTCGATCGGGCGGGCGGCCAGTTCGTACAGCGCCTGCAGCAGCTCCATGCCGCGCTTGGCCTGGGCTTTGGTGCCGTCGACCTTAAACTGCTCGTGCCGGTGCGCAATCTTGACCTGCAATGCCACCTCGATGCTGCGCAGATGGGCGTCGGTTGGGCCACACAGGTGTGACAGGCGGGTGTTGTTCAGAGGTGAAAACAGGTGGCGCAGGATCAAGCTGATAATTCCTTCAAAAGGCTTCAATGATAGGCATGAAATGATCGGCAAACTCACCGGCACGCTGGATGACAAGAATCCGCCCCAGATCCTGATCGATTGTCACGGCGTCGGCTACGAGGTGCAGGTGCCGATGAGCACCTTTTATAACCTGCCGGAGCGCGGTCAGACGGTCAGCCTGCTGACCCATTTTGTGGTGCGGGAAGACGCCCAGCTGCTGTACGGCTTTGCCACGGCGGGTGAACGCGAGGCATTTCGCCAACTGATCAAGATCTCCGGCGTGGGGCCACGAACTGCGCTGTCGGTGCTGTCGGGCATGAGCGTGACCGAGCTGGCGCAGGCGGTGACCGTGCAGGAGGCGGGGCGGCTGGTCAAGGTGCCCGGCATTGGCAAGAAAACCGCCGAGCGGCTGCTGCTGGAGCT
Organism: Rhodoferax sp.; assembly: GCA_044354435.1. Lineage (GTDB taxonomy): Bacteria > Pseudomonadota > Gammaproteobacteria > Burkholderiales > Burkholderiaceae_C > Rhodoferax. The sequence goes on from JBIKZZ010000308.1 coordinate 3,014, forward strand.
CAAGGGCAAGCTCGGGCCCGACATCGGCCTGGTGGCCGGCCCCAGCAGCGATGCCCAATCTGACATCCTGCAGGCGCTGCTGGCCCTGGGTTACAACGACCGCGAAGCCGCCGCCGCCCTGAAGGCCTTGCCTGCCGACGTCGGCGTCAGCGAGGGCATCAAACTCGCCCTCAAAGCCCTGGCCAAATAGGCCGGGGCGGCGCTACAGCCCCCGTCATTCCCGCCCCCGATCAGGTCGAGGGCAGGCTTCAGCGGGAATCCAGGCATTCATGGATGCCCGGTCAAGCCGGGCATGACGGACAGGGCTTGGGCAGCGACCCACACAAAGTGGGGGAGCGTGGGGGCTTGGGGTTTTGCCGCCGGGCCGCCCCAAGGCGAAACGCACCCCCTTGGGGGGCAGCGACCCACACAAAGTGGGGGAGCGTGGGGGCTTGGGGTTTCGCCGCCGGGCCGCCCCAAGGCGAAACGGCCCCCTCGGGGGGCAGCGACCCACACGGCGTGGGGGAGCGTGGGGGCTAGTTCACTGCGCGCTGCGCACCGGCCGTCCATTGATGGCTTGGATCGGGCGGGCGTTGTTGGAGAACAGCTGGCTAAACAGTCGGATCTGATCACGGCCTACGCTGATGGGCTGCTTGATCACATTCCAGAGAACGCCCTCGGTGCAGGGTGGCGTGGTGAGCGAGCCCATGAACTGGTAGTAGCGCTGGTCTTTGGGCAGCAACTCATTGAGGTCCAGCAGATTTTGCGGCATGCGCACCCGGTCACCGCTGTCCAGTGGCATGTAGGTCCAGACCTTGTTGATCAGGCTGTTGGCACTGCCCGGGTCCATCAACAGTGCCACCACCGCCAGCTGGCCTTCAGCATTGCGATGAACCAAATGCGCCACCATCGCAAAGCCCCGGGAGTTGACCCGTTCTTCTGAGGGGGTATGAAAATGGAACTGCAGCAGTTTGTAGACCGAGCCGCGCACGGTCAGGGTGTTGTCGCCCTGCACGT
>JBIKZZ010000309.1:0-4008 GCA_044354435.1 Rhodoferax sp.
CTGTGGGTAGAGCTGGCTGCGGGTGCCGCAGCGCGCCTGGTAGTGCTGGTCAAACACGGCGGCGGCACCGGCCAGGCTGTCGGAGCCGCGCACTTCGGTCTCAGTCAGGCCCTGGCTCCAGGCCAGCGCCTGGACCAGCAGGGTGCGGGTGCCGTGGCCGATCCAGTCATTCACCTGGGTTTGTGACACCAGTGGCAGGCCCAGCGCCTGCAAGGTGTCGTTGACGGCGTCACAGATCTCGGGCGCGGTCTCGATCAGCGTGCCGTCCAAGTCAAACATCACCAGGTCAAAAGGCTTATGGGTGGTCATGCCGGGACTCCTGCTCAGGCGGCGCGCTTCTTGCGTTCCATCATGCGCCAGATGAAGGGGGTGAAGATCAGCTGCATGGCCAGCTCCATCTTGCCGCCGGGCACCACGATGGTGTTGGCGCGGCTCATCCAAGAGCCGTCAATCATGCCGCGCAGGTACTGGAAATCGATGCCTTTGGGTTTGGCAAAGCGGATCACCACCATGCTCTCGTCGGGCGAGGGAATGTCGCGCGAGATGAATGGGTTGGAGGTGTCCACCATGGGCACTCGCTGAAAATTGACATGCGTGTGCATGAACTGAGGGCAGATGTAGTTCACATAGTCGGGCATGCGGCGCAGGATGGTGTCGGTCACCGCCTCGGTGCTGTAGCCGCGCTTGGATTTGTCGCGCCACAACTTCTGGATCCACTCCAGGTTGATCACCGGCACCACACCAATCAGCAGGTCGGGGTGCTGGGCGATGTTGACGTCCGGCGTCACCACCGCGCCGTGCAGGCCTTCGTAAAACAGCAGGTCGGTGCCAACGGGCACGTCTTCCCAGGGGGTAAAGGTGCCGGGCTCCTGCTGGTAGGGAGCGGCTTCGTCCTGGTCGTGCAGGTACTTGCGGCGTTTGCCGCTGCCGCTACCGGCGTAGTCGCTGAACAGGGTTTCCAGCTCGGCAAACAGGTTGTTTTCGGGACCAAAGTGGCTGAAATTTTTGTTGCCGGCCCGTTCCGCCTCAGCCGCCCTTTTTTTCATCTCCTTGCGGTCAAAGCGGTGAAAGCTGTCGCCCTCGATGATGGCGGCATTCACCCCTTCGCGCCGGAAAATGTTCTCAAACGTGCGGGTGACCGAGGTGGTGCCGGCGCCGCTGGAGCCGGTGATGGCGATGATGGGGTGGCGTTCAGACATGGGGCGCTTTCAGTGGTCAGTCAATGGGGTCGTTCAGTCCCGGAACAGGCTGCGCTCGGTGAACAGGGGGTTGTGCTGCGCCACGGCTTCGGGTTCGGCGTGGTAGCGCTCGATGCGCTCCACCTCGTCGCGCGAGCCAAACACCAGGCCGATGCGCTGGTGAAGCGCTGTGGGCTGCACCCCCAACACGGCGGTGCGCCCGGTGCTGGCGCGTCCGCCCGCCTGCTCCATGATCATGCCGATCGGGTTGGCCTCGTACAGCAGGCGCAGACGACCAGGTTTGGTGGCGTCTTTGGTGTCGCGCGGGTACATGAACACCCCGCCGCGCATCAGGATGCGGTGCGCCTCGGCCACCATGCTGGCGATCCAGCGCATGTTGAAGTCCTTGCCGCGTGGGCCGGTCTTGCCGGCCAGGCACTCGTCCACGTAGCGTTTCACCGGCGCCTCCCAAAAACGGCTGTTGGAGGCGTTGATGGCAAATTCCTGGGTCTCGGCCGGCACCTGGATGCTGGGGTGGGTCAACATGAATTCACCCAGGTTCGGGTCAAGCGTGAAGCCGTGCACCCCGTTGCCTACAGTCAGCACCAGCATGGTCGTCGGGCCATAGAGGGCGTAGCCGGCCGCCACCTGCTGGGTGCCGGGCTGCAGGAAGTCGGCCTCGGTCACATCACGACCAGTGTCCGGACCGCGCAGGATCGAGAAGATGCTGCCCACTGTCACGTTGATATTGATGTTGCTGGAGCCGTCCAGCGGATCGAACACCAGCAGGTACTTGCCACGTGGCAACTGCGCCGGAATCTGGTAAGGCACGTCCATTTCTTCCGAGGCCATGCCCGCCAGGTGGCCAGCCCATTCGGTGCGACGGATGAAGACTTCGTTGGACAGGACGTCGAGCTTTTTTTGTGTCTCGCCCTGCACATTGACGCTGCCGCCCGATTCAGCCGCGTGGTTGCCCATGGCCCCACCGAGTTCGCCAAAAGCAACGGCGCGGGCAATGGCTTTGCAGCACAGCGCCACATCGAGCAGCAGGGCGTTGAAATCGCCACTCGCATCGGGAAAACGGCGCCGCTCCTCGATCAGAAACTGGGTCAGGGTTGAGCGGCCGGACAGTGGCATGGTGGTTCTCCGAGGGTCAGGCCGTGGCTAGGGTGTTGTGAGCGCGTGCCAGGCCTGCAGGTCGGCGACTGTGACGCCTTGCAGGTTGGGCAGCACCTTGAGCGCAGCGCTGAAATCATGGTCAGCCGTGAATTGGGTTGGCGTAATCACTGTGGCCAAGCCGGCGCCGGTTGCTGCACGCAGGCCGTTGGACGAGTCTTCAAAGGCCAGGCAGGCTGCGGCGGGGAGTTGCAGCCGCTGCAGCGTTTGCAGGTAGACCTGCGGGTGCGGCTTCTTGACAGCGGCGGTGGAGGCGTCCTCCACAATGCCAAAAAACTGCCGCCAGTCGGTGCCGATGGCCCCCCGCAGCAGCGCGGCAATGTTGACCGGCGAGGTGGTGGTGGCAATGGCCAAGTGCAGACCTGCCTGGCCGGCGGCGTCGATCAGGTGCAGCACCCCAGGGCGCAGGCTGACCGCGCCGTCGTTCACCATGGCCTCGTAAGCCGCTGTTTTGAGCTCATGCAGCCGGGCAATGGTGTCGCGCACCCCGGCGCCATCCACGTCGCGCACCTCGGGGTGGCGTTGGGACCAGTAGTGCATCAGGCGTTCCTTGCCGCCAGACACGTCAAGCAGTTGGGTGTACAGCGCCTCGTCCCAATGCCAGTCCAGGCCTTCTTGGTCAAACGCCTGGTTGAAGGCGGCGCGGTGGGCGGCCTCGGTGTCGGCTAAGGTACCGTCCACATCAAAAATTAGGGCTTGGAGCATGGTAGTTCTCGATGAAGGTTCAGGCTTGGAACAGCCGGCTGGCCAGGATGTCGGAGGCGGCAATGGTGCTGAGGTCGTCAGCGCTGAGCTGGCGCTCGCGGTCGGCAAACAGGCGGCTGGCCTGGCGCAGCCGGGCCCGGTCCAGCGCGTTGCGCACGCTGCGGGCGTTGGCAAAGTGGGGCTGCTGCAGGCGCAGCTGCAGGTAGCGCTCGAACGCCTCTGGGGCACCTGCGCCAAAACGGTAGTTTTGCTGTGCCAGCATCTGCCCGGCGATTTGCTGCAGTTCGGGCACCGCGTAGTCCGGGAAATCAAGGTGGTGGGCGATTCGCGAGCTCATGCCTGGGTTCGACTGAAAGAAGGTGTCCATCCGGTCTTTATAGCCCGCCAGTATCACCACCAGGTCGTCGCGCTGGTTCTCCATCACCTGCAGCAGGATCTCGATCGCCTCCTGGCCGTAGTCGCGCTCGTTCTCGGGCCGGTACAGGTAATAGGCCTCGTCAATGAACAGCACCCCGCCCATGGCGCGCTTGAGCACCTCCTTGGTCTTGGGCGCGGTGTGGCCGATGTACTGGCCTACCAGATCATCCCGCGTGACCGACACCAGGTGCCCTTTGCGCACGTAGCCGAGCCGGTGCAGGATCTGCGCCATGCGCATGGCCACCGTGGTCTTGCCGGTACCGGGGTTGCCGCTGAAGCACATGTGCAGGCTGGGCGCCTGGCTCACCAGCCCCAGGTTGAGGCGCAGCTTGTCGATCACCAGCAGGGCGGCAATGTCACGGATGCGCGCTTTGACCGGCTTGAGACCAACCAGGTCGTCGTCCAGTTCTTGCAGCACCGCCTCCACCTGCGAGCCAGCCAGCACCTCGGCCACCGAGCGGGCGCCGGCAGTCGGGTCACTGGCGGCAACCGGCGCAGCGGCAGCGGCCGGTGCTGCACTGGGCGCCGGTGT
>JBIKZZ010000310.1:0-3997 GCA_044354435.1 Rhodoferax sp.
CTTGTGCCAGCGTTACGCCCTGGCGCTGGAGATCAAGGGACTGGCCGTGAGCCGTGTCAGTGACGGCGCCACCACCCGGGGCCAGTGGCTGCTGGCCGGCGCGGCTGGGCTGCTCGGGGCGGCCGCATGAGCGCGCCGCTGCAGCGTTTGCTCGCTAACCCGCTGGTGGCTATCCTGCGCGGCGTCACCCCCGACACTGTGCTGGGCGTGGGCCAGGTGCTGCTTGAGGCCGGTTTTCGGGTGATTGAGGTGCCGCTGAACTCGCCTGCGCCGCTGGCCAGCATCGAGGCTTTAGCGCTTGAATTTGGCACCGAAGTCCTGGTTGGCGCCGGTACCGTGCTCAGCCCGGCTCAGGTGGATGATGTGGTGGCCGCTGGCGCTGGGTTGGTGCTCTCGCCCAACTGCCACCTGCCGGTCATTGCCAAAACCCTGCACCACGGTGTGTTGTCGATGCCGGGCGTGGCCACGCCCTCCGAGGCGTTCGTCGCGTTGGCGGGCGGCGCGCAGACCCTCAAGCTTTTTCCGGCCGATGTGCTGGGCCCGGCCAGCTTCAAGGGCTGGCGCGCGGTATTGCCTACGGGCACGCCGATGTTTGGTGTTGGCGGCATTGGCGTGGACAACATGGCCAGCTTTCGCCGTGCCAGTGCCAGCGGTGTCGGCTTGGGCTCGTCACTGTATGTGCCGGGCATCAGACTGCCGGAGTTGGCGCAGCGGGCGCGGCAAATGTTGGCGGCCTGGCAGGCGGCGGCTTAAAGCCGCGGGGCTCACGGCTTGGGTGGTTCCAGCGATGTACGCTGGCGCGCGATGAAATCTGTCATGGCCTGAAAAAACTGCGCGCGTGCCTCAGGCGTGGCGCCCAGTGACGCCCCCAGGGTCTGACCACTGCCCCAAGTGGCCCGTTGTTGAATCAAGGGGCCAAAGTAGGCGTTGTGCGCCATGTTCTCAAAATAGGCGATCTCGATCGGCGCACTGCGGGCCTTGATGCTGTCTACCCAGGCCAGCGGGTTCGGGGTCATTTCAGCCGGGCCACTGGTGTTGTTGCAACGCTGGGCCGTACCCGGGGGCGCGAGTTCAAAACGGAGGTTGAATCGGCAGGGGTCGCTGAGCAACCAGCGCATCATCTTGGGGTCGGCTGCACCAAAGTCATCAAGCCGGCCAAAAGCCAGCAGCATTGGCACCCGGGTTTGGTCGGGTAGACCCAGGCCCACCGGTGTGATGCCTTCAGCAATCACGCCACGCACATGCCGCGGGTCGACCATGGCCGCCAGGTTGGCCGCTACTGCAGCCCCGTTGGATATTCCAAAAATGTAAATGTTTTGGGCGTCAACGTCCTGGCGCTGAATCGCCCATTGGTACGCTGCCCAGGCCGTGCTGAGCAGCATGCGCTGGCGCGCCTCGTTGCTCACCTGGCGTGCCCAAAACAATGACCCGCGCCCGTTAAAGCGGTTCATTTCATAGGCGTCAAAGGTCAGTGTTGCCATGCCGTGCTCAAAAAATGCCTGGTCCGAGGCCAGCACGTCTTTGATGCCGCCGCCGCCGTGCAAGCTGATCATGAGGGGTGGTTTGATCACGCCTCGAGGCAGGCGAAAGCGTACCGATGGCTGGCAGGGATCGAAGCCCGCCAAGGTGCCCTGCACGGTGAAGAGTCCCGGCCGAAGGGGTTGCAACTGCGCCTGACCCTGCTGGTCGGGCCGGCAGTCGGCCACGCCCAACTGGGCATGCGCAGGCATCGCGCCCAGCAGAGCCAAAAGCAGGGTTCTGATGACAGAAAAAATTACCATCACAGCATCATATCGTGGGTGCTGTCGCTGGCGTTTGTCTGGCGTTGGGCCTTGCTCATGCAAGGAACGACAATAGCGGTCTGTCAGTTACAACTTTCTATCCATGCTCTACGCTCTGCTCAAAACCCTTCACCTGCTGTGCGTCATCCTCTGGGTGGGCGGCATGGTGTTTGCCCATTTCTTTTTGCGCCCCTCGCTGGCCGAGCTGGATGCGCCGGTGCGGCTGCGGCTGATGCACGCGGTGCTCGGACGGTTTTTCAATGCGGTGCTGGTGGCCTCGGCGCTGGTGCTGGGCAGCGGCGTCTGGATGATTGGCCGCACCGCGCGGCACATGGTGCAGTCGGGTGCGTCTTTCAACCTGCCCTTGGCGTGGCTGGTGATGACGGTGCTTGGCGTGCTGATGTTGGCGATTTTTGGACACCTGCGTTTTGCCCTGTACCCGCGCCTGAGCCGCGCCGTGGCCGGCCCGGCCTGGCCGGCAGGTGCCACGGCCTTGCAGGCTATTCGCCGCTGGGTCCTGGTCAACCTGGGTCTGGGGGTGGTGATCGTGGTGGTGACCTTGATGGGGGCGTCTAGCTGAGAGGCCCGCCATGAACCCCGACGCGCAACAACTCTGGCGCGCGCCGCGCTGGGCACTGGCCGTGCTGCTGGCGTTGCTAGGCATGTTGGGGCCGTTCTCGATTGACACCTACCTGCCGGCGTTCTCGGGTATTGCCCGTTCGCTTGACGCCACGCCGGTACAGATGCAGCAGACCCTGTCGGCCTACCTATTTGGCTTCGCCTTCATGAGCCTGTTCCACGGCGCGCTGTCTGACAGCCTGGGGCGCCGACCGGTGGTGCTGTGGGGGTTGGCCGCCTTCACACTGGCCTCTCTGGGTTGCGCGCTGTCGCAAAGCATCGGGCAACTGGTGTTCTTCCGGGCTATGCAGGGCCTGTCAACCGGCGCTGGCATTGTGGTGGCGCGTGCGGTGGTGCGCGACATGTTTGCGCCCAGCGAGGCGCAGCGGGTCATGAGCCAGATCACCCTCTTTTTCGGTATTGCGCCGGCGGTGGCACCGCTGATTGGCGGCTGGCTGTATGCGCATCTGGGCTGGCACAGCGTTTTCTGGTTTTTGACGGCCTTGGGAGTGGCGCTGTGGCTGGCCAACTACCGGCTGCTGCCCGAGACCCTGCACCTGACGCACCGGCAGCCCCTGCGTGTGAACAACCTGTTGCAGGGCTACTGGCAGCTTGGGCTGGACCCGCGCTTCTTGCTGCTGGCGCTGGCCAGCAGCGTGCCCTTCAATGCCATGTTTTTGTACGTGCTGTCGGCGCCGGCGTTTCTGGGCGACATCCTGGGGCTACTGCCCACGCAGTTTTTCTGGTTCTTTGTGCTCAACGTCAGTGGCATCATGCTGGGCGCCTGGCTCAGTGGTCGCTTGGCGGGCAAGGTGCCGCCCAAGCAGCAGATCCGCTACGGCTTCGTGGTGATGCTGCTGAGCGCGGTGGTCAACCTGGGCGCCAACCTGCTGTTTGCGCCCCATGCCGCCTGGGCCATGTTGCCGCTGGCCGTCTTCGCCATTGGCTGGGCCATGATGGTGCCGGTGGTGACCCTGCTGGTGCTGGATCTGCACCCTGAGCGTCGCGGCATGGCATCGTCGCTACAGTCTTTCATCGGCGCCAGTGCCAACGGCGTGGTGGCCGGACTGATCGCGCCGCTGGTGATGCATTCCGCCGTGTCGCTGGCCATCGCTTCGCTGGCCATGCTGGGCGTGGGATTGCAGGCCTGGCTGTGGGTCCACCGGCGCTGGCCTGATATCGGGCGCAGTGTGGTCAACCCTGGCCACTGACCGCCAGCAGCACCTCATTCCCGCCCCCAACTGTCATTCCCGTGAAAACGGGAATCCAGGGTGTCATGGATCCCCGATCGTGGCCGGGGATGACAAAAAAGTAGTCAGGAATGACGCAAACCAGCAGCATCACTATACTGTTCATATATACAGTTTTAAAGGTGTGGTCATTTCCAGCTTTTCCATCATGGCGCCTTCCCTGCCTCAGACGCTGGCCGCGTTGGGCGACGCGGTCTGGTCTGCCGACACGCTTGGCGGCGCGCCCGGCGCCACGCTGGCCAGCGGCTACCCGGCGCTGGATGCGGTCTTGCCCGGTGCCGGCTGGCCGCTCGATGCCCTGAGCGAGCTGCTGCAGCCGCCAGGCTTGCACGCCGAATGGCGCTTGCT
>JBIKZZ010000311.1:0-3994 GCA_044354435.1 Rhodoferax sp.
CCCCGCCATTTCGGTGCTGTCAGCGGTGGAAGGTCTGGAGGTGGTGTCGCCGGCCTTCAAGCGCTATGTGATCCCGCTGACCCTGGTCATCCTGTTTTGCTTGTTCGCAGTGCAAAAACGCGGCACCGCTGGCATTGGGAAGTTTTTTGGCCCGATCACCCTGGTCTGGTTTGCCTGCATCGCCCTGCTCGGGTTGGTCCATATTCAGTCCAATCCGGCCATTTTATGGGCCATCAGCCCGCATTACGCCCTGGGGTTCATGTGGCACAACCCCGGCATCACCTTCATCATCCTGGGCGCCGTGGTGCTTTGTGTCACCGGTGGTGAAGCTCTCTATGCCGATATGGGTCATTTTGGCAAGAAGCCGATCCGGGTTGCTTGGTTTGCGGTGGTTATGCCGGCGCTGACACTGAACTATTTTGGCCAGGGCGCGCTGTTGCTCAAGAACCCAGCGGCGGTCAAGAACCCTTTTTTCCTGATGGCGCCTGACTGGGCCCTGGTGCCGCTGGTGGTGCTGGCCACCATGGCCACGGTGATTGCCTCGCAGGCCCTCATCTCCGGTGCGTTTTCGGTCACCAAGCAGGTGATCCAGCTGGGCTATCTGCCGCGTCTGCAGGTGCAACACACCAGCGTCAAGGAGACTGGTCAAATTTACTTGCCGTTCGTCAACTGGGGCCTGTTTGTGGCGATTGTGCTGGCGGTGGTGCTGTTCAAGTCGTCCAGTAACCTCGCGGCGGCCTATGGCATTGCGGTATGTACCGACATGCTGATCACCACGATTCTGACTTTCTACGTCATTCGCTACCGTTGGAACTACCCGCTGGCCCTGTGCATCGCCGCAACCGGCTTCTTCTTTGTGGTCGACTTCGCCTTTTGGGCCTCCAACATGTTCAAGCTGTTCGATGGCGGCTGGTTCCCGCTGCTGATTGGTGCCGCCATTTTCACCCTGATGATGACTTGGCACGACGGCCGTCGCTTGCTCAATGCCAGCCTGCGCAATGACGCGATCGACCTGCCCGGCTTTCTGGAGGCTGTTTTTGTCAGCCCACCGGTGCGAGTCGAAGGCACAGCCGTGTTCCTGACGGCGGAGCCTGGCCTGGTGCCCAATGCCATGCTGCACAACCTCAAGCACAACAAGGTGCTGCACCAAAACAACTTGTTTGTGACCGTGCGCAACCACGAGGTGCCGTGGATCGGCATGGACAGGCGGGTGGAAATCGAATCGCTCGGCCATGACTGCTGGCAGGTGGTGGTGCACTACGGCTTCAAGAACGACCCCGACCTGCCCAAGGCCCTGCAGCAGCTCAAAGGGCGTGGCTGCGAGCTCGAAGACATGAACACCAGCTACTTCCTCTCGCGCGACACCGTCATTCCCACCATTGGCGGTGGCATGGCGCAGTGGCGTGAAAAGCTGTTTGCCCAGATGCACCGCAACGCCAGTGCAGCCGCGGACTTTTTGAAGCTGCCGAACAACTCGGTGGTGGAGCTTGGCTCCAAGATCGAAATCTAAGCGCGCCTGATGCGGTTTTTCCGGGACCTGAGTCTTTCCACCGCCAGTGCTGGTTTTGTCGCGGTGCTGGTGGGTTTTACCAGCTCGGTGGCGATCGTGTTTCAGGCGGCACAGGCGTTTGACGCCACGCCGGCGCAGATCAGCTCCTGGATGTGGGCGCTCGGCTTGGGCATGGGCTTGTGCAGTCTGGTGCCCTCGCTGTGGCTGCGAAAGCCGGTGATGGTGGCCTGGAGCACACCCGGCGCCGCCGTGCTGGCCACTGCCGGTCTGGCTGGCGGCTATTCCATGGCGGAAGCGGTGGGCGCCTTCATGGTTTGCGCCGCTCTCATCACCCTGTTCGGCGTGACGGGCTGGTTTGAGCGAATCATGAACCACCTGCCGCTGGCTATTGCTTCGGCCCTGCTGGCTGGCGTGCTGACCCGGTTTGGCCTGCAGGGCTTTTTGGCGGCGCAAACAGCCCTGCCGCTGGTGCTGGTGATGCTGGCCTCTTACGTGGTCGGCAAACGGGTGCTGCCACGCTACGCGGTGCCCCTGACCTTGCTAGTTGCTATAGTATTTGTAGCTACAACCCAAGGATTCACGGGAGCTAGCGTCGATTTTTCCTTGACAATGCCGGTGTTCGTGGCACCCGTTTTTACGCTGGAGGCGGCCGTCAGTCTGGCTTTGCCGCTGTTTGTGGTGACCATGGCTTCGCAAAATCTGCCCGGTGTGGCGGCGATCCAGGCGGCAGGCTTCGGCCAGGCGCCCGGTGCGGCGCCGGGTAGTGGCATCCCGATCTCCAAAATCCTCACCTTGACGGGCCTGGCTACTTTGCTGCTGGCGCCGTTTGGGGGGTTTGCCTTGAATTTGAGTGCTATTACTGCTGCTATCTGCATGGGCCGGGAGGCCCACCCGGACCCGCAACGGCGCTACACCGCCGCTGTGGTCTGTGGCGCCATTTATGTGGTGATTGGATTGTTTGGCGCTACGGTCGTCGCTGTGCTCACCGCCTTCCCGAAAGAGTTGATTGCGGCTATTGCCGGGCTGGCGCTCCTGGGCACCATTGGCAGTGCGCTGCATGTCGCCCTGAGAGAGGAAGCGCACCGCGAGGCCGCGCTGGTCACTTTTTTGGTCACACTCAGCGGTGTCGTGATTGCCGGTGTTGGCGCTGCCTTCTGGGGTGTACTGGCCGGCGCGCTCACGCTTTTTGTGCAACAGTACGGACGAAACCGCTCCTGAACCCAATGAACCTTCTTTTTGTTGCTGATCCCCTGTCGTCCTTCAAGATCTACAAGGACACCACTTTTGCCATGATGCGAGAGGCCCAGCGCTGTGGCCATGCCATCAGCGTGTGTGAGGTACGTGATCTGATGTGGCAGCGTGGCGGCCCAGTCACGGCCTATGTGCGCGACATCACCCTCACTGGTGACCCTGTGCATTGGTTCAGCGCCGCGCAGCAGGCCCCTGACGAGCGGCCACAGGCGTTGAAGGACTTTGATGCTGTGGTCATGCGCAAGGACCCGCCTTTTGACAGTGAGTACTTCTACGCTACCCACCTGCTGGAGCAGGCCGAGCGCGAGGGTGCAAGAGTGTTCAACAAGCCGGCTGCCCTGCGCGATCACCCCGAGAAACTGTCGATCCTAGAGTTTCCGCAGTTCATCGGCCCGACGCTGGTGACGCGGGACCCAGCGGACATCCGGCGCTTTCATGCCGAACACCGCGACATCATCCTCAAGCCGCTCGACGGCATGGGCGGCGCCGGCATCTTTCGCGTTAAGGACGACGGCCTGAACCTGGGCAGCATCACCGAAACCCTGAACCGCGAGGGCCAGCAGACGGTGATGGTGCAAAAGTTCCTGCCCGACATTGCGCTGGGCGACAAGCGGGTGCTGGTGATTGGCGGCCAGCCCGTGCCGTTTTGTCTGGCGCGCATTCCGCAGGGCGGCGAGGTGCGCGGCAACCTGGCGGTGGGTGGCAAGGGTGTGGCGCAACCGCTGAGCGCACGCGACCGTTTCATTGCCGAGTCACTCGGGCCGGTGCTGCACAGCCGTGGCCTGCTGCTGGTGGGCCTGGACATCATTGGCGACAGCTTGACCGAGATCAACGTCACCAGCCCGACCTGCTTTCAGGAGATTTTTGACCAGACCGGCTGCGACGTCGCGGCCCTGTTCATTCAGGCACTGACCCGGGCCCTGGCCCGCTGAGGTATCAGGCCAAGGCCGCCAAATTTGCTGGCGCGGTGGTGCGGTCTGACGCGGTGCTGCCTTCAAGGAATACCCGCAGCTCACCCGGCGCCATCGCCACCCAGTCTTCATTGGTGGTAAGCGGCTCGGTCACCACAATGGCCAGCCGGTCCTGAGGCCCATTGAGTTCGGACAGGTCGACGCTGACGTCGTCGTCCTTCAGGTGCACCTCGGTGAAAGGGTGTTGGCGAAGCACATAGTGGAGCTTGGTACTGGCATGGGCCCACAGCGCCTGGCCGTTGCTGAGCAAGAAATTGAAGCT
>JBIKZZ010000312.1:0-3978 GCA_044354435.1 Rhodoferax sp.
TTCAGTAGGGGTATAGCTCAATTGGCAGAGCGTCGGTCTCCAAAACCGAAGGTTGTAGGTTCGATTCCTACTGCCCCTGCCACCTGAAGGCTGCAAAAGGGTGGTTTCAAGCCCACCATGAGAATGGTGGGCTTCAGCGTCTCAAGAAGGCGGCATTCAGTTACACGACGACGGACGCACGATAGAGAAACATGGCTACCTCACAAGTTCAAACGGTCAGTACCAGCGCCGACAAAGCCAAGCTGGGTGGCGCGGCCGTCCTGGCCGTGGCAGCTTTGGCGGCTTTTTATCTGTTGACCAAGCAAGGCGCCTGGGCCCAATGGGGAGCACTTTTGCTGGGTATGGCTGCGGCGGCCGGTGTTTTCTTCACCTCCGAGTCTGGCAAAGCGTTGCTGGCATTTGGTCGAGACGCTTGGCGCGAAGTCAAAAAAGTGGTCTGGCCCGAGCGCAAAGAGGCCGTTCAAATGACAGCCTATGTGTTCGTGTTTGTGCTGGTGATGGCGGTTTTTCTCTGGTTGACTGACAAGACGCTGGAGTGGTTGTTTTATGACCTTATCCTGGGGTGGAAGAAATGATGAATGATGTTGTAGATTCCCTGGGTGCGGACGCGCCCGGCGCAGCACAGATTCTGGCCACCGCACCTGTGAACCCGGACCTGCGCTGGTATGTGGTCCACGCTTATTCGGGCATGGAAAAAGCGGTTGAGCGAAACATTCTTGAGCGGATTAACCGAGCAGGCATGCAGGGCAAATTTGGTCGTATCTTGGTTCCCATGGAGGAAGTTGTCGAGATCAAGAATGGCCAGAAGAAAACCACGGAGCGAAAGTTTTTCCCGGGTTATGTTCTGGTTGAGATGGTGATGGACGACGACACATGGCATCTGGTCAAGCACACCAACAAGGTCACGGGCTTTGTGGGTGGTGCCAAAAATCGGCCGGCGCCGATCTCAGAGGTTGAGGTGATGAAAATCGTCAATCAGATGCAGGAGGGTACAGAAAAGCCCCGGCATAAGGTTGAGTTCATGGTGGGTGAATATGTTCGGATCAAGGACGGCCCTTTCACTGACTTCAATGGCTCTGTCGAAGACGTGAACTATGACAAGAGCAAGGTTCGTGTTTCGGTGACTATTTTCGGTCGTGCCACGCCTGTCGAATTGGATTTCTCTCAGATCGAAAAGACCTGAGGTCTGTGGTTCCGGCACTTTACGACTCGGTGCCGGGGTTTTTGATGAGTCGCTAACCCGCGGGGAGCCATGTTTTAGCCAGCAGTTTGTTGGCACCTGGCGCTAGTACCCGTACGGAGAAAAGCATGGCGAAAAAAATCGTCGGTTTTGTCAAACTGCAAGTCCCAGCAGGCAAGGCCAACCCGTCCCCCCCTATTGGCCCTGCTCTGGGTCAACGTGGCTTAAATATCATGGAGTTCTGCAAGGCTTTCAATGCCCAGACCCAGGGCATCGAGCCTGGTCTGCCGTTGCCTGTGGTCATCACGGCTTTTGCGGACAAGAGTTTCACGTTCGTGATCAAGTCGCCGCCGTCATCGATTTTGATCAAAAAAGCGGTCAAGATTGACAAGGGCTCAGCGCGTCCGCACACCGACAAGGTGGGCAAGATCACACGGGCACAGCTTGAGGAAATCGCCAAGACCAAGATGAAGGACCTGACCGCCGCTGACATGGACGCCGCCGTGCGCACCATCGCCGGCTCGGCGAGGTCTATGGGTGTGAATGTGGAGGGTGTGTAAATGACCCAGCTCACCAAAAAACAAAAGTCCCAACAGGGCAAGATTGACAGCAACAAGCTTTATCCGCTTGCAGATGCCCTGGGCATCGTCAAAGAGTTTGCAACAGCCAAATTCGACGAGTCGATCGACGTGGCGGTGCAACTTGGCATCGATGCCAAGAAGTCAGACCAGGTGGTGCGCGGCGCAGTCGTGTTGCCCAATGGCACCGGCAAGACCAAGCGAGTCGCAGTTTTTGCGCAAGGTGCCAAGGCTGAAGAAGCTCGGGCTGCTGGGGCCGATATCGTTGGCATGGACGACCTCGCTGCCATGATCAAGGCTGGCGACATGCCTTTTGACGTGGTCATCGCCGCCCCAGACGCCATGCGCGTGGTGGGTACCCTGGGCCAGATCCTCGGCCCTCGCGGTTTGATGCCCAACCCCAAGGTTGGTACGGTGACGCCTGATGTCGCCACGGCGGTGCGTAACGCCAAGGCTGGTCAGGTTCAATTCCGCGTTGACAAGGGCGGTATCGTGCACTCCACCATTGGTCGTCGCTCATTTGGCAATGACAAGCTGCAGGGTAACCTGGCTGCGCTGGTCGATGCTTTGACAAAAGCCAAACCAGCTGCCAGCAAGGGTGTGTATCTGCGCAAAGTGGCTGTGTCGTCGACGATGGGTGTGGGTGTGCGGGTTGACCTGCAGACCATTGCCGGATAACGAAAAGAATTTGCGGAGCCTGCAAAGGCATCGCAAAGTGGTGGGCTGCCGGGTCTGAAAAGGCTCGGCAGGCCATCCAAGACCGTTGGTGTGCAGCCTCACTTGTGAGGGTCGGCACTTAATCACAGAAAGCCAACGCAGATGGCGATCCCGCTGCTTGAGGATGAGTTCCTGAACAGTTGGTCGCTGCAATGTGGCGTGTTGGAAAGCATATGGCTGACTGACACATTTTGAAGGAGTAGACCTTGAGTCTTAATCGCAGTGAGAAAGAAGCGGTCATCAGTGATGTGACTGGCCTCGCCGCAAAAGCTCAAACGCTCGTGATGGCGGAATACCGGGGCATCAAAGTCGCGGACATGACCAAATTGCGCACAGTCGCGCGCAGCAATGGTGTGAGCTTGAGTGTGTTGAAAAACACCTTGGCCCGCCGGGCTGTCGCTGGCAGTGGCTTTGAGGTGGTGTCAGACATGATGACCGGTCCGCTGATCTATGGCTTCTCTGTTGATGCTGTGGCTGCCGCGAGAGTGGTGGCTGACTTCGCGAAAACCAACGACAAATTGGTCATTCGCGGTGGCGCATACGGCGGAAAAGCACTGGACGTGAACGGCGTGAAGCAATTGGCAAGCATCCCCTCCAAAGAGGTTCTGCTGGCGCAATTGTTGGGCTTGATGCAATCCCCGATCTCGCGTACGGCACGTGTGCTGGCCGCTGTCGCGGAGAAAAAAGGCGCTGGAGTTCCAGATGCAGAAGCACCTGCTGAGGCTGTCGCGGCCTGATGGCTTGCGGCAAGTGGTAACCAATATTGTTAGGAAATGAAAATGGCATTCGATAAAGACGCATTTTTGACCGCGCTGGACAGCATGACGGTCATGGAACTCAACGATCTGGTGAAAGCCATCGAAGAGAAGTTTGGCGTGAGCGCGGCAGCGATGTCGGCGCCAGCCGGTGGTGGTGGCGCTGCTGCCGCTGTGGTCGAAGAGAAGACCGAGTTCAACGTCGTTCTGCTTGAAGCCGGCGCCGCAAAGGTGTCGGTTATCAAGGCCGTGCGCGAAATCACTGGCCTGGGCCTGAAGGAAGCCAAGGATCTGGTTGACGGCGCACCAAAGAACGTGAAAGAAGCGATCTCCAAAGCCGATGCTGAAGCTGCGCTGAAAAAGCTCATCGATGCTGGCGCCAAGGCCGAGCTCAAGTAATTGACGTTTCCATCCAGGAACGCCGCCCGACCAGGTGGCGGCTCCTGGGTGGTGCGCAGAGCGCACTGGTAAGCAGAGCTGCTAGCCTGTTTATCAGTGTCTTCTGACCCCGACTGCAGAAGATGCCTTGGTTCGGGTTGCATGCAATGTGCGACCGTCCGCCAATGATTGGTAGTGGCCAATCACCAAGACTTGTTGAGATGTAGGCGGTGGTTTGAAGGCTGGCTTCAAACACTTGCCTGCAGGTTCTCAATGCGACAGTCGCCTAGGACCCCCAGGATTCTTTAGTCTTTGCCCGGAGATCTCATGGCTTACACATACACCGAACGCAAGCGCATTCGCAAAAATT
>JBIKZZ010000314.1:0-3960 GCA_044354435.1 Rhodoferax sp.
GGTGCGTCACCTGCTGCGTGCGCTGGGCGTGCAGGGCCGGGTCAAAAGCCCCACCTACGCGGTGGTCGAGCCCTATGAGCTGCCGGGGCTGAGCATTTGGCACTTTGATTTTTACCGCCTGAACGACCCCCGAGAGTGGGAGGATGCGGGCTTTCGCGATATTTTTGCCAGCCCCGGGCTCAAACTGGCCGAGTGGCCGGACAAAGCAGCCGGCTATATGCCCACCGCCGACCTGGTGATCAGCCTCACCGTGCGTGAGGATCAGACCCGCGAGGTGCGCCTGACAGCCCAAAGCCCGCTGGGCGCCATGCTGCTGTCCGCCATCACCAACACCGGCGGGGAGGCCTGAGCGCCCATGCAACGCCGGGCCTTGATCACCTGTGCGGGTTTGGCAATGCTGGCCTGGCACAGGCTGGCGCGTGGCGCCACCATCCTGGCGGTGCGGCTGTGGCCAGCGCCCGACTACTCCCGCATCACGATCGAATCCGACACCGCACTCAAGGTGCGCACCACGCTGGTGGCCGACCCGCCGCGGCTGGCGGTGGACATCGACGGCGTGGAGCTGGACAACACGCTGCGCGAGCTGGTGACCAAACTGGGGCAGGATGACCCGAATATCGCAGGCATCCGGGTTGGCCAGAACGCACCAGGCGTGGTCCGGCTGGTGCTGGACCTGAAACAGGTCATGGCACCGCAGGTCTTCACACTGGAACCGGTTGCCGCCTACCGGCACCGGCTGGTGTTTGACCTATACCCCGCACAAGCGGTAGACCCGCTGCAGGCACTGATCAATGAGCGGCTGAAGGCAACGCCAACCCCAGCACAAGCGCCGGTGCCAGCAACCACCCCAGACCCACTGGGCGAGTTGATCGCCCGCAAGCAGGCCGGCAGCGCGCCAGCCCCGGCAACCCCGGCCAGCATACCAATTGCTACACAAAAAATAGCTACAACCCCAATAACCACGGGGTCTGGAGCCCTAAAACACCCTGAACTTGCGAGCCCGGCAGCCAGCCTGCGCACGGCCGCACCGGCCACCGAGCGCCTGATCATCATCGCGCTGGATGCCGGCCATGGTGGTGAAGACCCCGGTGCGATCGGCCCCGCCGGCACCCGTGAAAAAGACGTGGTGCTGCGCCTAGCCCTGCGGCTGCGAGAGCGCATCAATGCGGCTACCGTCAATGGCAACCCAATGCGCGCCTTCCTCACCCGCGATGGGGACTTCTTTGTGCCGCTGCATGTGCGTGTGGAGAAAGCCCGCCGCGTCCAGGCCGACCTGTTCGTCAGCCTGCACGCCGACGCCTTCTACACACCAAGGCCGCAGGGTGCGAGCGTGTTTGCCCTGAGCCAGGGCGGCGCCTCCAGTACCGCCGCGCGCTGGATGGCAGAGCGGGAGAACAAGGCCGACTTGATCGGCGGCCTGAATGTCAGCGTCCGCGACGCCCAGGTGCGCCACGCCCTGCTGGACATGAGCACCACAGCCCAGATCAAGGACAGCCTGCGCCTGGGCGGCAGCATGCTGGGCGAGATCGCTCGTATCGGCAAGCTGCACAAACCGCACGTCGAGCAGGCGGCTTTTGCGGTGCTGAAGGCGCCCGATATTCCCAGCGTGCTGGTGGAGGCGGCTTTCATCAGTAACCCCGACGAGGAGGCCAGGCTCAACACCGACGAGTATCAGGAGCAGTTGGCCGATGCGCTGATGCGCGGCATCACGGCCTATTTCTCTAAAAACCCGCCGCTGGCGCGCAACCGCACCCTTTGACGCCTGGGGTTTTGTGACGGCTAGGCTGGTGGCGGCGCGCTACCGAGCCCCAAAAGCCTGCCGAGAGGCTGTCGTTCATGGTTGGGTCAACGCAGCCAGCGATCGCACCACGGCTTGTTCGGTCATTGGGCAATCCTCATCTGCGGCTTGCTTGTGGGCAGCCCCAGGGTAATCAGCCAGCACGCCAACAGCATCACCGCCGAGCCCACCAGCGCGTACAGCAGGCCACCCCATTGGTAGAGCAGCCCAGACAACAACGTTCCCACGAATCGCCCCACGGCATTGGCGGCGTAATAAAAGCCCACGTCCTCGGCGGCTTTCTCCGAGCCCGCATAGGCCAACACCAGGTAGGAGTGAATGGATGAGTTGACGGCAAAGGCAAAGCCGAACACACCCAGGCCACCCACCACCACCCACTCCAGATTAGGCACATTCATAAACACAGCGATGGCCAAGGCCACGGGCACCACTGCGAGTGCGGCCGACCACAGGCGCGCTGCAGGCACCTCGGTACTCAGGCCGTCACTGCTTCGGCGGACCAGGTGCGGCGCAAATGCCTGCACCACACCGTAGCTGATCGTCCACAGCGCCAGAAAACCGCCCACCATGGGGCGTGACCACCCCGAGGCGTACAAGAAAACCGGCACACCCACCACGAACCACACGTCCCGTGCGCCAAACAGCACCACCCTGGCCGCCGCTAGCAGGTTGATACCCTGGTTTTTGGCGAAAAGCTCTTTGGCCGATTTTGACGCCTTGCCTTTGCCCATGAGCTTGGGCACGAACAGCACCACCCCCATGAGTACCATAGCCAGCAACCCGGCCATGAGCCACAGCGATGCCCGAAAACCCAGCAGCTCCAACAGCAAACCACCCAGGAAGAAGCCAATGCCTTTCATGGCGTTTTTACTGCCGGTGAACCACGCGACCCACTTGAACAGCTGACCCGAGGCCTCGCCCGCCGTCAGTTTGATGGCGGATTTGCTGGCCGTTTTGGTCAGGTCCTTGGCCACACCACAGACCCCCTGCGACAACACCACCCAGGCCACTGACAGGGTCGCTGTCCAGTCGGGTGAGAGCGCAGAAAGCAGCAGGAAACCAGTGATTTGGGTCGCAAGTCCCACCGCCAGCATGCGCGCAATGCCGTAGCGCGTTGCCAGCCACCCGCCAATCAGGTTGGCAACAATGCCTGCCGCTTCGTACAGCAAAAACAACAATGCCAGCGCGAATGGCGAGTAACCCAGCTTGTAAAAGTGCAGCAGCACCAGCATGCGCAGTGCGCCGTCGGTGAGCGTGAAGCCCCAGTAGGCGCTGGTGACAATGGCGTAATTACGCGCGCCACCGTTGCCAGGCTGGGCGGTGAGCGCAGTACCGGCCATATCAGATACCCACCTGGTCCATGTGACAGGCCAGGTCCACCATGCGGCAGGCATAGCCCATTTCGTTGTCATACCAGGCATAGACCTTGAGCAGGGTGCCATCCGTCACCATCGTGGACAAGGCATCGACAATCGTGCTGCGCGTGTCGCGGGCGTAATCGGCGCTGACCAGGGGGCGCTCCTCATAGCCCAGAATGCCAGCCAGCGGACCTTTGGCCGCCGCAGCAAACAGCGCATTCACCTCGTCGACCGCGGTTTCTCGTTTCATCTCAAACACGCAATCGGTGAGCGATGCATTGAGCGCAGGCACACGCACGGCATGGCCGTTGAGCTTGCCTTTGAGCTCGGGGTAAATCAGCGCAATGGCGGTCGCACTCCCCGTCGTGGTGGGGGCCAGGCTCATCATCGCGCTGCGTGCGCGGCGCAGGTCTTTGTGCGGTGCGTCCACCACAAGATTGGTGTTGGTGGGGTTATGCAGCGTGGTGATCTGGCCATGGCGAATGCCGATGGCGTCGTGCACCACCTTGACCACGGGGGCCAGGCAGTTGGTGGTGCAGGAGGCCGCTGTCACGATGTGGTCACGCGCGGGGTCGTACAACGCGTGGTTCACACCCACCACCACGTTGAGCACATTGCCAACCTTCACAGGTGCTGCGACGATCACGCGCTTGGCACCCCGGTCCAGATGGCCTTGCAGGGTCTCCAGAGTCAAAAATTTGCCGGTGCATTCGAGCACCACATCCACACCCATGTCACCCCATGCAATTTCTGATGCTGTGGTGTGGGACGAGAATCCAAGTTGTTTGCCGCCAATACGGATGT
>JBIKZZ010000049.1:0-14683 GCA_044354435.1 Rhodoferax sp.
CAGCTGCTCAATGGTGACCACCTCTAGTGCCTTGGCATGGGTACTGGCCAGCACCACCTCGGGCGCCAGCCCAGCAGAAAAAGCCTCTTTCCAGCGTAGCGCACACAGGCACCAGCGGTCGCCGTCTTTCAGGCCGGCAAAGCGGTACTCGGGGCGCGGCGTGGAGAGGTCGTTACCGCGCAGTTTGGAGAACTGCAAAAACTCGTCGGTGACCAGGGCGCACACCACATGGGTGCCGTGGTCTTCCTGGTCGGTGTTGCAGCAACCGTCGCGGTAAAAGCCGGTCAACGGATCAAAGGAGCAGGGCACCAGCGCGGTGCCCAGGACGTTCAGGGCTTGTTGGGTCATGGCGATGGGTGGTCGTTGGTCGGTGGCCGTTCGTCGGGTCAGGGGGCGGGCAGCTCCACCATGATCTCGTTGCGCCGCCACATCGGCAGCGTCCAGGGCGGGTCATAGCGGGATAGTTGTGGCGCGCCGATGGGGCTCAGGTTTTTGGCCTTGACCCAGGCCAGCAGTTCGGCCGTGCGCTGCTGCACGCGTGACTCGGTGTTGAAGCCGGAGTAAGCCAGCACCGCATAGTGTTTGGCCGGCACTTCCCGCACCGTGACGGCCGTGTTTTTGGGTTTGGGCAGCGTGGCCAGGGTGTAGGCGCTGGGCATCACAAAGTGCACGCGCCAGCGGTTGCCTGCCATCGGGCTGGCGGCCAGGTCTGCCGGGGCGACAGTCACCGGTGCGGTCATGGCAATTTTTTGCGATGGCGCCTCTGGCACCACCGTGACCGGCGCTGTCATGGCAATCTTGGCCGAGCTGCCCGCGTCACCAGGCGCCTGGTTGTTGCCAAAAATGAAGTCGGCAATCAGCCTAAACCCCCGGTTGGACGCCTCGTCCATGTCGCCCTCCACCACGGTTTCAGCGATCAGAAACGGCGCGTACTGGCGCAGCTCGACCCCGCCTTCCTTGGACAGCACGGTGAACTTGGGTTCTTCAATGGCCATGGCGTTCAGTCCGGTCAAAAGCAGGGCTGCGCACAGCAGTCGGCGTAGGGTTTGGGTCATAAGGTGCTTATTCCACATAACATTAAAACAGATTGCACGATTATTTGCTCCTAATTTTATAGCTATTTAGCCAATCAATACGGAACTTCAAGGTCGTTTTGGCTTAGGGTTTAGCTTACCCACTGTGGTGCTTGTCAGTACCATTGAGTGAATATAAGTCATATCTGGGTGCCAATAACTCGTTTGCTTGGCGGACCAATCCTCCACTACCATGGGGTTCTTGCCCTTTGGGCTCCGACTACCCCCGTTGCATTATCTGGAGAATCGTATGGCCCACGCTGCTTTCAACTGGCAAGACCCTTTTCTGCTCGAGAGCCAACTCAGTGACGAGGAGCGCATGCTGCGCGATGCCGCCGCCGCCTACTGCCAAGACAAGCTGTTGCCGCGCGTGACCGAGGCCTTTCGCGCCGAAAAGACCGACGTGACCATCTTCCGCGAGATGGGCGAGCTTGGCCTGCTTGGCCCCACCATCCCCGAAGCCTATGGCGGCCCCGGCCTGAACTACGTGGCCTACGGCCTGATTGCCCGCGAGGTGGAGCGGGTTGATTCCGGCTACCGCTCCATGATGAGCGTGCAGAGCTCGCTGGTGATGTTGCCGATTTTTGAGTTCGGCACCGAGGGTCAGCGCCAGAAATACCTGACCAAGCTCGCCACTGGCGAGTGGATCGGCTGCTTTGGCCTGACCGAGCCTGACCACGGCTCCGACCCCAACTCCATGGCCACCCGGGCCCACAAGGTCGCCGGCGGCTACAAACTGTCGGGCAGCAAGATGTGGATCTCCAACAGCCCCATCGCCGACGTGTTTGTGGTTTGGGCCAAAGAGGTGTCCGAAGGCGGCCAGGTCGGCCCGATCCGCGGCTTTGTGCTGGAAAAAGGCATGGCCGGCCTGTCAGCCCCGGCGATTCACGGCAAGGTGGGCCTGCGCGCCAGCATCACCGGCGAGATCGTGATGGAGGGCGTGTTCTGCCCCGAAGAAAACGCCTTCCCCGAGGTGCAGGGTCTTAAGGGCCCGTTCACCTGCCTCAATTCGGCGCGCTACGGCATCGCCTGGGGCGCGCTTGGCGCAGCTGAAGACTGCTGGCTGCGTTCGCGCCAGTACACACTGGACCGTAAGCAGTTCGGTCGGCCCCTGGCCGCCAACCAGCTGATCCAGAAAAAACTGGCCGACATGCAGACCGAGATTGCGCTGGGCCTGCAGGGCTGCCTGCGCCTGGGCCGCATGAAGGACGAAGGCACGGCCGCGGTGGAGATCACCTCCATCCTCAAGCGCAACAGCTGCGGCAAGGCCCTGGACATCGCCCGCATGGCCCGCGACATGATGGGCGGCAACGGTATTTCTGATTCTTACGGCGTGGCGCGCCACCTGGTGAATCTGGAGGTGGTCAACACCTACGAAGGCACGCACGACATCCACGCCCTGATTCTGGGCCGGGCGCAGACCGGCATTGCGGCGTTTGCTAACTGATTTGCTTACAGATCCCATGACAACGCAAGCCGGGGCGCTGCCCCACATCAAGGTGTTAGACCTGTCCCGCGTGCTCGCCGGGCCCTGGTGCACCCAGATGCTGGCCGACCTGGGGGCCGACGTGGTCAAGGTCGAACGGCCCGGCGCGGGAGACGACACCCGGCACTGGGGCCCCCCGTTTTTGCAGGATGCGCAGGGGCAAGATACCAGTCAGGCCACCTACTTCACCGCCTGCAACCGCAACAAACGTTCGGTGGCGATCGACATGGCCCAGCCCGAAGGGCAGGCGCTGATCCGCCAGATGGCGCTGCAAAGCGATGTGCTGGTAGAGAACTTCAAGGTTGGCGGCTTGGCGCAGTACGGCCTCGACTACGCCAGCCTGAAGGCCCTGAACCCCCGGCTGATCTACTGCTCGGTCACAGGCTTTGGGCAAGACGGCCCCTACGCCCCGCGCGCCGGCTACGACCTGATGATCCAGGCCATGAGCGGCATGATGAGCATCACCGGTCGCGCCGACGACCAACTCGGCGGCGGCCCGCTGCGGGTGGGCGTGGCGCTGACGGATCTGTTCACCGGCGTCTATGCCTGCAGCGCCATTTTGGCCGCCATCGAGGTGCGGCACCGCACTGGCGAGGGCCAGCACATCGACATGGCGCTGCTGGATGTGGGCATGGCGATCCTGGCCAACCAGGCGGCCGGCTTTTTGAACACCGGCGCCGTGCCGCAGCGCATGGGCAACAGCCACCCCAGCCTGGCGCCGTACCAAGACTTTCCCACCGCCGACGGCGCCATGCTGCTGGCCATTGGCAACGACGGCCAGTTTGCCCGCTTCTGCCAGGCCGCCGGCCACCCCGAGTGGGCGACTGACGCCCGCTACGCCAGCAACACCCTGCGCGTCAAACACCGCAGTGCGCTGATACCGGCCATGGAGGCCGTCACCCGCACCCGCAGCACCGCCGACTGGATTGCGCTGCTGGAAGACAAAGCCGTGCCCTGCGGCGCCATCAACGACATCGGCCAGGCCTTTGCCGACGCCCAGGTGCAGGCTCGGGGTTTAAAGCTAAATCAGGCTCTAGCCCCCGCCGTTATTGATGATACAGCTATTGAATCCATAGCAAGCGTGGCCAGCCCTCTGCGCCTGAGCGCCACGCCGCCGGTGCTGCACCGGGCCCCGCCCATGCTGGGCGAACACACCGACGAAGTGCTGGCCGGGCTCGGGCTGGCGGCGGATGTGGTGGCTGGGTTGCGGGCGAAGGGGGTGGTGGGTTAGCGGAGTTTTTTGCCATACAAACGTATGGCGATTTTTATGGCCAAATGTTACTATCCGCCATGACCGCAGCCAAGTTTGAATGGGATGACAACAAGGATGCCGAGAACCAAGCCAAGCATCACGTGTCGTTCCAAGACGCGCAGGCGGCATTTGTTGATCCGCGCCGCGTTATTGCCAAAGACCTAGCACACAGTGATGCCGAAGAGCGGTTTTACTGTATCGGCGCAGCGGGTGGCGGCATCTTGACGGTGCGCTTCACCTATAGGCACAAAGTCATTCGAATTATTGGGGCGGAGTATTGGCGCAAAGGAAGGGCAATTTATGAAAAAGAAGATCGTTTACACGGATGAGCCCATGGGCGACGTTGAGGTGGTCGCGGATTTTCTGCCGTCACCTGCGGAGTTGGCATTCAAGGAAGACGGCGTCAAAGTGACGCTAGCCCTCAGCAAAAGCAGTGTTGATTTTTTCAAGTCTGAGGCATCCAAGCATCAGACTCAGTACCAGCGCATGATCCGCCGGCTGCTGGATTCTTACGTTGAAGCCCAAAGCATGGCTGCCAGCCAAGTAAAACGCACAGTGCGCAAGCGTACACCCATCTAGTCGCGCCGCCTTGGCTGCTGGTTGACAGAGGAGTCTATGCGATCATAATGACCATATCGATCAATATGGAGTTAAGCATGATCACTGAAACCAGCGCCGTGGCGTTCCGGCAAAACCTGGGCGAAATGCTCAACCTGGTGCAGTACCGTAACGACAGCATCCTGATTAAAAAAGACGGCAAGCCAGTGGCGGCCTTGGTCGATGCCCGCCTGTTTGGCCGCATCCGTCAAATGCAAGAGCGCTTTGATGCGTTGTCGCAGCGCCTGGCTCAGGCTTACAGCGCGGTGCCGGCTGACGAGGGGCTGGCAGAAATTGACGCCGCAGTGCTTGCCGAGCGGCAGGCGATGACGCCCCACGACGCCGGCTGATGGCGGGGCTGCGTATCGTTCTCGACACCAACGTGCTGCTGTCGGGCCTGGCCTACCCCACCAGTGTGCCGGGTCGCATTGTGGGTGCATGGCGTGGTGGCCGCCTGGAAGTGGTGCTGTCCCGGTTCATCCTGGCTGAGCTGCTGCGCGTCCTGCCCCGCCTGAACCACCGCCTGCAGTGGCGCGAGGAAGACATGCTGGACATGATTGACACGCTGGCCCTGTTGGCCGATCTGGTCGAGCCTTCTGCTGATGCCGCGCCCATGGGCGGGCCCGCTTTGTGCAACCCCGCGGATGGCCCCGTGCTTGGCACCCTGCTGGCATCTGGCGCCGACTACCTGGTCACCGGCGACAAGGACCTGCTGGTGCTGGCGCCGCACTACGCCATCGTGACGCCGGCCTGGTTTTGGGCGCAGCACGGTATCGGGTAAGATTCTTACTGAAAAAGTAAGAATCAGGAGCGCGTCATGAAAATCACCAGCAAAGGCCAGGTCACCATCCCACAGGCTGTGCGCGAGCAGGCGGGCTTGCACCCGCACAGCGAGGTTGAGTTTGAGGTGCTCGCCAACGGCGACGTCGTCATTCGCCCAGTGGCTGCGCCGGCCGCCAGCGTTCGTGCGGCCTTTGAGCGGGTGCGCGGGAGTGCCAATGCCAGCCAGTTCAAGGGCATGGGCACCGACGAATTCATGGCCTTTTTGCGCGCCTGAAAGCCCCCCACCGTGAACGACTTGGCAGCACGCGAACCGGATGCCCGTTATCTGCAACCGGCGCAGCTGCAGGGCACGCTGGTAGACAGCTGTGTGCTGATCGACGTGCTGGCCGACGACCCCGCCTGGGCCAATTGGTCGCTGGAGCAGCTGGACCGCTGTGGCAGCCGCGGGCCACTCATCATCAATCCGCTGATCCTGGCGGAGCTGAGCCCGCGGTTCGAGCGCGCCGCTGACCTAGAGGCCGCGCTGGCCCAGTTGCCGCTGCAGCGCCAGCCGCTGCCCTGGGACGCGGCTTTTTTGGCCGGCCAGGCGTTCAAGGTGTATCGCCAGACCCAGGGCCTCAAAACCTCACCCATGCCGGACTTCTACATCGGCGCCCACGCCCTGGTGGGTGGTTTGCAATTGCTCACCCGTGATGCGGCCCGCTACCGCAGCTATTTCCCCAAGCTGGCTCTGGTAGCGCCCTGACGGGAGGGTGTAGGCCGCCAAGCCCCAAGTTGACCCGCTGTCAGATCAACGGATGCCGGACTAAAAACTCTTCCGGCGATAAGGCCGGCAGCGGCGATTGCACGAAGCCCCGCCCGTTGCGCGTGATGATGTAGTCGGCCCCGCAGGCCTGCGCAGCGCTCACCTGCAAGGCGTCTTCAAAATCTGACATCTGCAACTGAAGCGCCTGTACCGCGTCCTGGTGCCCGGTGGTCGCCACCCTGGCCCAGCTGAGCAAGCCCGTCACAAGCTCACGCGCCACAGCAGGATTGCGTTCGCGCTCGATCAAGTAGGCCAGCGTCGCGACCGAGTGCCAGGCCAACCAGGCCTGATGCTGCTCATTGCAAGAGCCAATCAAAGCTGAGGAGGCGGGCTCGCCCGGGCGCTGAAAGGCAACATCCAAAATGATGTTGATGTCGAGCAGCAGCAACATCAGCGCAGGTGCTTGCGCAGGATGTGGGCCACTCGCGCATCGCTGGCGGTAAGAGCCACAGTATTTTCAGCTGGTTCGATAGCCTGGCCAGCAAATGCCCCGCGCCATTGCCCCAGCCAGCTGGCCGCCGGTGTGGTCTGACTGAGTTCGTCGGCAAGCTCCTTTTCCAGGGCCTTGCGCACCACGGCAGACTTGGTCAAGTGCCGGCGGGCACTGGCCAGTTGCAGTGCTGCGTCTAACGCGTCAGGGATCTTGAGGGTGAGGGTGTTCATGTCAATCGTCGGTATTACCAATTCCTAAAAATTATAATACCGACGTGAGCGGGGCACGGGTTTCCCCTTGTTTGACCACTGCGCTAACCAGGCTCACGCGGCTTACCGCCGCGCCGCTCAATCGCGCGTTGGAGGGCGCTTGCCGCATCCGCCGGGCTGGCGGCTGCCGTGATAGCCCGCACCACCGCCACCGAGCCCACGCCGCTGGCCAGCACCTCGGGCAGTCGGCTCGCGTCGATGCCGCCAATAGCAACCAGCGGGTAGTCGCGCAGCAGCCGTGCATAGGCCGCCAGCCGACCTGGCCCTTGCGGCGCTGTGGCCATGCGTTTGAGGGTGGTGGCATAAACCGCGCCCATGGCGATGTAACTGGGGCTGGCTGCATCAGCGCGCAGCATTTCGGCGTAGCCATGGGTGCTCAGGCCCAAGCGCAGGCCGGTGGCCTGAATGTCGCGCAAGCTGGATGCGTCCAGGTCTTCCTGCCCCAGGTGAGCCCCGTAGGCGCCACAGTCGGCGGCAATTTGCCAGTGGTCATTGATGAACAGCAGCGCCGGCGTGCCGCGCACGGCCTGCACGGCCGCCGCCACTTCGCGTTTGATCGCCGCTGGGTCATCTGACTTGAAACGCAGCTGCAGCGTGGGCACACCGGCCCGGGCCATGCGCGCGACCCACTGGGCGTCGGGCAGCACCGCATACAGGCCCAGGCGCTGCGGGCAGGGCGGAAAGCACTGGGCGCGTGGGAACGGCGCCAGGCCGAAATCTGCTGGCTCGGCGGGCCAGGCGGCCGGGTCCATCCGGCCCAGTCTGCGGCTTTGCGCGGCCCAGGCCTGCGCCACCGTCTGGGCATCGTGCTCGACAAAGCCCAGGCGCCGGCAGGCGCTCAGGACCGCCTGGGTAGAGGTATCCAGCGCAGCGTCTGCCGGTAGTACCGTGCTGGTCCAAGGTGCGGGCTCACCCAGCTGCAGGGTGGCGTGCTGCTGAGCGATGTCGATGGCCAGTGTGGCCGCTGCGTCGGGGAGGTGGTTGGGGGTCATCATCATGTCTGGTGCCAAAAAGGGGTGCCCAGCACCGGTGTGCTGGCCTGGGCTGATTCTTGCGCCTGCATGGCGCCTGCGCGCCAGGCCAGGCGGCCAGCGCTCACGGCCTGGGCAAAGGCCAGTGCCATGGCCACCGGGTCCTGCGCCAGCGCCACGGCGGTGTTGAGCAGCACCGCATCGTAGCCCCACTCCAGCACCTGGCAGGCGTGTGAGGGCAGGCCCAGACCCGCGTCCACGATCAGCGGCACTTGCAGTCGGTCGCGCAAGCTGCGCAGGGCATAGGGGTTGATGGGGCCTCGGCCGGTGCCGATTGGCGCGGCCCAGGGCATCACGGCCTGGCAGCCCACATCGACCAGTTTTTGGCACAGCACCAGATCGTCGGTGCAATAGGGCAGCACCTTGAAGCCGGCCTGGATCAGCAGACTGGCGGCCGTGGGCAGGTTGAGCGTGTCGGGCTGCAGCGTGTAGTCGTCGCCGATCAGCTCGAGCTTGATCCAGTCGGTCTCAAACACCTCGCGCGCCATCTCGGCGGTGGTGACAGCCTCCTGGATGCTGTGGCAACCGGCGGTGTTGGGCAGTACCGGTACCGCCATGGCCTTGAGCAGTTGCCAGAAATTTTGCGACTCGTGGCCCTGGGCCGTTTGCCGACGCAGCGAGGCGGTGACCATGGCTGGGCGGGCGCCGGCCACGGCGTCGGCCATGACCTTGGGCGAGGGGTAGCGCGAGGTGCCCAGCAGCAGCCGGCTGGCAAAGCGCTCGCCATAAAGCACCAGGTCGTCGTTGTCGGGGGTCATGGGCTCAGCCTCCAGTCAAAGGTGAAATCAGTTCAATCCGGTCATGCTCGTGCAGCAGGTGCTGCGCATAGTGGTGGCGGGGCACAAATTGCAGGTTAACGGCCGCAGCAAACGGTGCTCGCACCCCTGCTACTGCCACGGCGTCGGCCAGTGTGGCCCCGGCCGGTAGTTGGTAGGGCTTTTGGTTGATGAGCAGGTTCAAGGGGGTCATGCGGATCAATCGGTGTGGATGGGAAGGCCCCAGCCATGGGCCAGTTGCGCAGGCTCGCCGCGCAGCAGCGCCAGCGTGGCGTCCAGCAGGGCCGGGGCGATCAAGAAACCATGGCGGTACAGGCCGTTGACCTGCAACGCCCTCGGCCCCAGCCGGCGCAGGGCCGGCAGGTTGTCGGGCAGGGTCGGGCGTGCCTGGACGCCCACCTCCAGCAGGCGCGCCTCACCAAAGCCCGGGTGCACCGTGTAGGCCGCACTTAGCAACTCCAGGGTAGAGCGCACGCTGGCTGGCGACAGGTCATCGGTTTCGATCTCGGTGGCACCCACCACAAACACCTGGTCTGGCTTGGGCGCAATGTAGATCGGGTAGCGGGGGTGGACGAGCCGGACCGGCCGGGTCAATGTCACATCCGGCGCGTGCAAGCGCAGCACTTCGCCCCGCACCCCACGCAAGCCGGCCCATTGCGGCCGCGCGCCCAAGCCACGGCAGTCGATCAGCCAGTCGGGCTGGCCCGCCCGCCCGGGCTCAAAATCAGCCGGTGTGCGGTGGCTGTGCCAGTGCAGCACCACGCCTTGGGCCTGCAGGCTGTCGAGCAGGGCCTGCAAGAGTTGGCGGTTGTCGAGCTGGCCTTCGCCGGGCAAGAGCAGGCCCTGGCTGAACCGGCCCGCTAGACCGGCCTCTTGCTCACCCATGCCAGCGGCGTCCAGGAGTACCGGCGCTGCCAGCGTGGGCAGTTGCTGCTGGTGGCGTTGCAACTGCTGGCCCAAGCGTCGGGCTTCGGCCGCGTCTTGGCGGTGCCAGACCACCAGCGTGCCGTTCTGCTGAAAAAACACCGGCTGCGCCAGCGTGGCCAGAAGCTCGGGCCAGCGGCGCAGGCCATACTGGCCCATGCGCACTACCGGTAACTCGGTGATGGCGGACTCGGCCAGGGGTGCCAGCATGGCGGCGGCCACCCGGGCGGCGGAACCTGTGGCGTCTGGCCCCTGAGCCTCGTGCACCTCAACCCGGTGCCACTGCTGTGCCAGCGAATGCGCGAGTAGGCGGCCCATCAAGCCGGCGCCCAGAATCACTGCGTGCATGGCAAACCCCTCTGCGGGTTTATCCCCAGCCCAGCGGCCCGGCAGCTTAGCGCCTGCGCATAATCCCGGCCATGAATCAGATCACTAACACCAGCAAGACCAGCCAGACCAGCCGAACCACGCCGGTCACCCGCTATGCCCGCGTCCTGAGCATTGCTGGCTCTGACAGCGGCGGTGGCGCCGGCATTCAGGCGGACCTCAAAACCTTCGCCGCATTGGGCTGCTACGGCATGACCGCCGTCACCGCGCTGACAGCACAAAACACGGTGGGCGTGCAGGGCATTCACCCGGTGCCGGCCGCCTTTTTGAAGGCGCAACTGCAGTCGGTGATTGACGATATTGGCGTCGACGCAGTCAAGATCGGCATGCTGCATGCCCCGGAAATCGTCGAGGTTGTGGCCTGGGCGATTGACCATTACCGGTTGATGAACGTGGTGCTGGACCCGGTGATGGTGGCCACCAGCGGCGACCGTTTGATCGCCAGCGACACGGTGCAGGTGCTGGTCCGCGAGTTGTTTCCCCGTGCCGCCCTGATCACCCCCAACCTGGACGAGGCGGCCCTGTTGTTGCAGCAGCCCATCGCCGATGCCGAGGGACTGGACGCCGCCACTGAGGCCTTGCTGGCCATGGGCGCACAGGCGGTGTTGCTCAAGGGCGGCCATTTGCCGGGGGATGCGCTGGTGGATGTGCTGTTGCAGCCAGGCCAGCCCATGTTGCGCCTGACCAGCACCCGCATCCCCAGTCGCAATGTGCACGGCACCGGTTGCACCCTGTCGTCGGCCATCGCCGCTTACCTGGCGCTGGGGCTGGGGCTGGTTGACGCGGTACAGGCGGCGCGGCACTTTATTCGCGCCGCTATTTCCGAGGGCGCTGCTGTTCAGACGGGCCAGGGGCATGGGCCGCTCAACCATGGCCATGCGCCGCTGGCGGCCCATAGGCTGCCGCTGTGATCATGCCTTGGCCTGGGTAAGCCGGGCGAGCGCAAAGGTGACAGCCAGGACCGGCAGGCTGGCACCCCATTGCGGCGCCCAGGCGTGAAGTGCCTGAAACAGGGCCACGCCCAGCACCCAGATGGCCGCTGCTGCCCAATCCACCCGCCGATCGCTGGCCGGTCTAGACAGCCCACCCAGCGCAAGTCGGCCAAGGATCACGCCGTAAAGGGGCACGAAGATTGAGCTGAGCTTGAGCAGAAACGGCTCCAGCTCATGCATGGGCAGCACCAGCGCCAGGCCGGTGCAGACCAGTGCAATGGTCAGGCCCCAGGCCCGCACGGAGACGCGCGACAGTAAGCTGTTGCCAGAGACCGCTGCCGAATACACGTCGCCGTAGGCGTTGTCCAGCTCGTCCAGCAAGATCAGGCCCAGCGCCAGCAGGCCGCCCTGTGCCACCAGCAGCGCAGTCACCAAACTTGCATCCGGCGCCGAGACGCTGACCACCAGCACCCCCAGCGCGTAGCACCAGGTGTTGGCCAAGGCATAACCCAGCCAGGTGCCGCGCAGCGTGCTGCGGCCATTGATGCCGTGGCGGGCGTAGTCGGCCACCAGCGGCAGCCAGGACACGGGCATGGCGATCACCAGGTCAATAGCGGCCCAAAAACCCATGCCGCCATTACCCGGGCGCTGCCAGAAGGCGCCAAAGCCTTTGTCGATAGCCAGGCTGCCGAATTGCCAGGTGAGCCACAGCAGCGACAGCACCACCAGTGGCAGGCCAAAGCGGCGGACAAATTTGCGCACCAGGGTCAGCATGGAGCCCATCATCAGCAGCGTCAGCACCCCGCCCCACAGCAGCGTGGCCCAAACCAGGCCAGCCTGGCTGGGCGGCCAGCCGAATGCTTTGGCGACGATGGCCTGGGTGCCCTCGCGCATGATCACCAGCTCAAACGTGGTCCAGCCCAGCAGTTGGACAATGTTGAGCAGAACCGGCAGCCGGGCGAAGGCGCTGCCAAAGACCCGGTGCATCAGCCCGGCGCTGGACAGGCCACTGTCGCAGCCCAGCTTGGCCGCCCAGGCCAGCAAGCCCGCCCCCAAAATGGAGCCGAGCACAATGGCCAGCAGGGCGTCCTGCGTACCCACTGCGGGGACCAGGTAGGCACCCACCTGCATCACCAGCAGGCCAACGCCAAGGCTGAACCAGAGTGAGCGGTGGGCACTGGCGTCAAACACCCGTGCATCAGGGCTGACCGGGGTCAGGGCGGAAAAATTGTCATGGTGTGCCATTGCGTATTTCCAGCAAAAATGGCAGTTCGGCATGGCCCGAGGCGCTAAGCGGTGGCGGTAGTCGCCACAGCGGTCTTGAGCCGGCTTCCCTGCGCGAGGATTACCTCAATCAGGTTCAAAGGGACTTTCTCAGCTGCGCCCGGTATAAGACCGGACACGGCACCCCTAGCGGATTGCACTTGCGGTGCAACTGAAAACGATTATGGCAGTAAATGCAGCTGTGTCAGCCGCCAGCCGTGTCAGTGCGTATCAGCGCCCCAGCGCCCACACCGCAGCCAGGCCCATCCCGAGCATAAGCACGGCCAGGGTAAGCCAGCGCACCCGTACCCGGTTGGCCTCCACCCGTTGCACCAGCTGGGCGTTTTGCTCGGCCAGGGATTGGACCAGTGCCGTGGAGCTGAGCAATTGCTGGCGCAGGTCCGCGAGGCCGGCCTCTTGGCGGGCAAGCTGCCCCTGCAGCAGCGCCAGCAGCTCTGTAGCAGGTAAATCTTGCGGCTCAGCCGTTGGTTCTTCTGGCGCCGACTCTCCGACCACACCGGCCTTTTTGGCCACCGTGCTCCACAACTTCTTGGCGCCATCAGCCACCTTGGGCGCGCTGCTGATCACATCGCTCCAGGGCACCATTTTCAGTACCGACATCCAGCCTGCTGCCATGTTCGCCCCTTATGTTGAGTTTTGCGGCAGCTAAAGTGTAGGGTAGACGGAGTACCCTCGAAACCATGTTGAACAAGCATAAGCCCAAGCCCCCACACCGTCCCTTCAGAGCCCCGTGGCCCCGAGCGAGCGCGCTGCTATGGCCGTCCCTGCTGCTGGCGCTGTGCTGCCGCCTGGCATCGGCGCAGCCCCTGCCTTTTGGATTGTTCGGCGATACGCCCTACAGCGCCTGGGAGCGCGCGAAACTGCCGGAGCTGATGGCCGACATGGCCGCTGCAGATTCTGCCTTTGTGGTGCACACGGGTGACTTCAAGAGCGGGGGAGACGCTTGCAGTGACGCCCTGTATCAGGATCGGCTGGCCTTGTTCCAGGCCTCCAGCGTGCCGCTGGTGTACGTGCCCGGTGACAACGACTGGACCGATTGCCACCGCCGCAGCAACGGCGCCTATGACCCTTTGGAGCGGCTCGACCGGCTGCGGGCACTGTTTTTTGCCAGTGACCAGGCGCTGGGCCAAGCGCCCATGGCGCTGTTACGCCAAAGCACCGACCCGGCTTTTGTCAAGTATCGTGAGAACGCCCGCTGGGAGGCCGGTGGTGCGCTCTTCGTGACGCTCAACCTGCCCGGCAGTAACAATAATTTTTATGGCGTGCCCGGGCAGACTGGCCCGGTGCCCGAGTTTGTGGCACGCAGCGCGGCCAACCAGGCCTGGCTGGCCCAGGCCTTTGCCCATGCCCGGGACCAGCACCTGGCGGGCGTGTTGATCGTGATCCAGGCCAACCCGGGCTTTGAGGCGGCCCGCGCTGGCCGACCCCAGCCCGGCTACGACGCGTTTTTGGCCCAGTTAGTGCGCGAAACCCGGCTGTTTGCCAAACCGGTGGTGCTGGTGCACGGCGATACCCACCGCCAGCAGATCGACCAGCCTTTGATGGACCCGGCCAGCGGCGAGCGCTTAAGCAACTTTACTCGGGTCGAGACCTTTGGCTGGCCGTTTTTTGGCTGGATGCTGGGGACGGTGGATGCCCGCGACCCGAAGGTCTTCCGCTTTGTGGCCAAGCCCTGGCGGGCGCCGGCCCCCGAGCGCTAGGCACCGGGGCGCCGGTTCACCAGCAGGATGCCGCCGGCCACCATCGCCAGCGCCGCCAACAGGTTCAGCGTGACGGGTTCACCCAGCCACCAGGCACCGAACAGCAGGGCGAACAGAGGCGTCAAAAAGACGAATGACGAGATGCGGGTGGCCGGGTAATGGCCCAGCATCCACATCCAGGCCAGGTAGCTGGCAAACGCACCGATGGCGGTTTGTACTGTCATGGACAGCCAGACAAAGCCGCTCCAGGACCAGACCCAGGCCTCGCCCAGGGCCAGTGAGAGCAGCGGCAACATCAGCGCACTCACGCTGACCTGGTAAAACAACAGGCGCTCGGCCGATATGTTCGTCAGCCGGGAGCTGCGGATCACCACTGTGGTCAGGCCCCAGAACATGCCGCCGGCCAAGGCCAGCAGGTCACCCTGCCATTGCCGGGGCGGACTGTTGCCACCCAAGCCGTCGCTGAAGGCCAGCAGCACCGCCGCAAAAGCCAGCACCAGCCCCAGCCATTGGCTGCGGTTGAGGTGCTCGCTCTTGACGCGCAGCGGCAGCAGCAGCGATACCCAGAAGGGCGCGGTGTAGGCGAAGATGGTCGCGCGCGAGGCACTGGTGTGGAGCAGGCTGGCAAAGATGCTGGCAAATTCAAGCGAAAAAAGCACACCGGCCAGCAGTCCGACCGCCAGTGTGCCGTCGCGTGTGAACAGTGCAATGCCGCGCCAGCGGCACCACAGCCACAAAAGACCAGTGGCGCCGACAAAGCGCAGGCTGGCCTGAAAAATCGGCGGCAGCTCGGGGATGGTGGCCTTGACCAGCACTTGCTGAAAACCCCAGAACACGCAACAGGCCAGCAGCAGGCTCAGGGCCAAGCCGTCCAGGCGGGTCTTGCGCTCAGGCATGGCCCCAGGCTGGCTCAAAGCGGGTGTTCGGTGTAGAACTTGCCACCATGAAACA
>JBIKZZ010000316.1:0-3923 GCA_044354435.1 Rhodoferax sp.
TCGACCGCATGACGGCGGGCTTTCAGGCGGGTGATCTGATCGTGTTGGCGGCGCGACCCTCAATGGGTAAGACCGCCTTGGCGATCAATATTGCGGAGCACGTGGCCCTGAATGAGGGCCTGCCGGTGGCTGTGTTCTCGATGGAAATGGGTGCCGCCCAGTTGGCGGTACGGATTGTGGGCTCGATTGGTCGCATCGACCAAAGCCACCTACGAACTGGCAAGCTCACCGACGATGAATGGCCTCGCCTGACTGAGGCGATCGAGAAACTGCGCACGATCTCTTTGCACATTGATGAATCGGCCGGGCTGACGTCAAGCGAGCTGCGCGCCAATGCGCGCCGGCTGTCGCGTCAGTGCGGCAAGTTAGGCTTGATCGTGGTCGACTACTTGCAACTCATGAGTGGCTCGAGCAATGACGGGGAGAACCGTGCCACTGAGCTAGGTGAAATTTCGCGAGGCTTGAAAACGCTGGCCAAGGAGCTGCAGTGCCCGGTGATTGCCCTGTCGCAGCTGAACCGCAGCGTCGAAACTCGCCCTGACAAACGACCTATGATGAGCGACTTGCGCGAATCAGGCGCCATTGAGCAGGACGCGGACATCATCATGTTCATCTACCGCGATGAGTACTACACCAAGGATGCGTGCAAGGAGCCTGGTGTAGCCGAAGTGATCATTGCCAAGCAGCGTAATGGCCCAACTGGAACGGTGAAGCTGGCCTTCCTGAAGCCGATCACCAAGTTTGAGAGCTTGGCGTCGGGCGGCAGCGGCGATTTTTAGAAAAAAGCGCTTAAGCCGCGATTACCTATAAAACCTCGCTGGCAAAGTCTGCCAGTCGCGAGCGTTCGCCGCGGGCGAGTGTGATATGACCGCCGTGTGGCCAGCCCTTGAATTTGTCAACGGCGAAGGTCAGGCCCGACGAGCCCTCTGTCAGGTAAGGGGTGTCAATCTGGGCTAAATTGCCCATGCAAATGATCTTGGTGCCTGGCCCGGCCCGGGTGATGAGAGTTTTCATTTGCTTGGGCGTCAGATTCTGGGCCTCGTCAATGATGACGTACTTGTTCAGAAAGGTTCTGCCCCGCATGAAGTTCATGCTCTTGATCTTGATGCGGCTGCGTATGAGTTCGCTGGTCGCAGCCCGTCCCCATTCACCGGCGCTGGTGTCGGTCTTACCCAGCACCTCGAGGTTGTCATCCAGCGCACCCATCCAGGGGCCCATTTTTTCTTCCTCGGTGCCGGGCAGAAAGCCGATATCTTCGCCGACACTGACCGTCGCGCGGGTCACGATGATCTCTGTGTAACGGCGGTCGTCCAGCACCTGGGTTAGTCCAGACGCCAGCGCCATCAGGGTCTTGCCGGTTCCAGCTGTGCCGGTCAGGGTGACGAAGTCGATCTCCGGGTCCATGAGCAGGTTCATGGCAAAGTTCTGTTCGCGATTGCGGGTGGTGATACCCCAGACTGAATTTTTCAGGTGGGTGTAGTCTTTTAGCGTTTTGAAGACGGCTGTAGCACCTCGGATTTCAGTCACCCTGGCATAAAGGCTTGGCTCGCCTGGCGCCTCGAAGTAAACAAACTGGTTGATCAGCAGTTGCGGCACGATGGGCCCGGTGATACGGTAGAACGTGTTCGCGCCTTGCTGCCAGCTCTCTACGGTGCTGCCATGGGTGGTCCAAAAATCTGGCGCAAGCGCCAATGCGCCCGCGTAGAGCAGGTCGCCATCTTCCAGCGTTTTGTCATTTTGGTAGTCGTCGGTGGCGAGGCCCAGCGCGCGTGCCTTGACCCGCATGTTGATGTCTTTGGACACCAGCACGACTTCCCTTGGGGCGTGTTGTTGGCGAAGCGACTCCACCACGCCTAGGATCTGGTTGTCTGCTTTTCCTTGTGGCAGGCTGGTGGGCAGTGTGTAACTCAACAGTTTCGTCTGAAAGAAGAGCTTGCCGCCTGCCGTGCGGTGACCGGTCGCGTTGAGCGGCAGGCCGGCCGTGATGTCACTGCCTTGGTGGCTGGCCAGAGCGTCGAGGGTGCGGCTGGTCTGCCGCGCATTGCGCGCAACTTCTGTCATCCCCTTTTTGTGGCCATCGAGCTCTTCAAGCACGATCATGGGTAGAAAAATGTCATGTTCCTCGAAACGGAACAGGCACATCGGGTCATGCAGCAGGACATTGGTGTCCAGGACAAAGAGTTTGGCCGGCCCGAGTTGTCGGGGTTTGCGGGTCTTTACCGCTACTGGGGGTGCGGTCGACGCTGCTGGGGTGGCAAGTTGGGCTGGCTGTGACTGATGCGCGGGGGGGGTGCGGCCACGGGCTGGTGCCTTTTTGCGGTCGCTGCCGCTGCCGGGCATCCGGTCTTTAAGGGAAGGGCCAGTTACCGCCACAAGGGCAATGTTGACTGGTTCGGGCGCTGGCGCCTCAGGACGTTCGGCGCGGCGCGCTGGTACGTCATAGTCCCTCTCGGACAGTAGGGCAGCGCGCTTAGCGGGGGCAGTGGGCAGTGGCATCGGTGTGGGACTCGAGGTAATTGGGTATCGACGCAGGTGCACCAAAAAAAAACCGCCCAATGTCAAGGCGGCTTTTTCAAGTATTTCCAGCGTCTGTTATCGGGGCCATGAAACTCATTATGCATGAGCCTTGTGACACTCTAGGTGCCCTGGTTCAGGTGTAGAAACGATCAGGCGACCACGGCAATTTTTTTGAGATCTTTCACGGCTTTAAGCACATCGTCCACGTGGCCAGGAACCTTCAGGCCGCGCCATTCGTCTTTTAGCGTGCCGTCGGTGCCTATCAGAAAAGTGCTGCGCTCAATACCCTTAACTTTTTTGCCGTACATGATCTTGTTTTTCACCACGCCAAACATGTGGCACATTTTTTCTTCGGTGTCGGCAATCAGTTCGAAGGGGAGCTCCAGCTTCATTTTGAAGTCATCGTGGGACTTCATGTTGTCCCGTGACACCCCGAATACCGTGGCACCCGCTTTGACAAAATCCTTGTATTTGTCCCTAAACTGCATGGCTTCTGTCGTGCAACCAGGGGTGTTATCTTTCGGGTAGAAATACAGGATGACGATTTTTCCGAGGTGCGAGCTGTTGGAGACTTTGACACCACCGGTGGCATTGGCATCAAATTCAGGGATGGGTTTATTGACAACAATCGCCATGGTTATTTAATCTCGTGTGACAGGATGCGTCATTCGTTCGGGTCGGGGGGCTCGCACGGTGCCGCGCTTCAGTCATCTCCGACAGCAAGACCTGATTTTACTCTGAATTCGGCTGCGACACTGTACGGGCTGGCCGTTGTCTTGGGGCCCTCAGATGGGTTCTAGCAGCAGTGCCACGATCACGTGTCGGCCTTCGCCGGCCAGGATGTTGTAGGTCCGGCAGGCGGCAGGTGTGTCCATGGTTTCGACCCCGGTCCCTTGTTCGATCAGTGACCTGATCCAAGCCGCCTGCGGGAACCGAATGCGCTTGCCGCTGCCGAAGACCACCAGTTCGGGGCTGAGGGCGGCTAACTGCGCAAAATGGGCGGCTCCAAGTTCATCGAAGTGCTGACAATTCCAGTCCAAACGCTCGCCCCGCGACCCCAGGACCACGCTACGCACTATTTTTTCACCGGCCACGCCGATCCAACCCGGGCCGTAAGCACTGATGGACTGCGCACCGATGAAGTCAGGCTGAATTTTCATGTGGAGACCGGGGGTGAGGAAATGTTGCGCCGCATCAAGCGGGTGCTCAGGCTGATGATTTTGTGGTCAAATTATAGGTTTCGCTGCTTGTGGCGACCTGTTGGAGGGACTTTGAAGACGATTCTTAAATCTGCCAAATTGGCCAACGTGCTGTACGACATCCGTGGCCCGATCATGGATGCGGCGCGGCAGATGGAGGATGAAGGTCAGAAGATCATCAAGCTCAACATCGGCAATCTTGCCCCG
>JBIKZZ010000062.1:0-12864 GCA_044354435.1 Rhodoferax sp.
CCCTGCGGGTCCACGCTGACAGCAGTGCGCAGGTAGACGTCCATGTCGGTCGAGCCCTCTGGGCCGACGTCGTCCCACCAGTTGATGAAGTTGGGCTGCCACTGCTCCAGCGCACGCTGCAGGGTGCGGTCGTCGCTGATGTTGACGTTATTGGGGATTTTTTCGCTGTAGTTGATGCCGGACATGGTGAACTCCAATTAAAAACAAAGGGTTTGCTGTAGTGCAGGGGCTTAGACGCGGCTCCAGTCGAACTGGGCCTTGTCGCCCTTGCCGTAGACCTTGAGCGCGCCCTTCTCGCCGACCGCGTTAGGCCGCTGGAAGATCCAGTTCTGCCAGGCGGTCAGGCGGCCAAAGATGCGGGTGAACATATTTTCCGGGCCATTGAAGCGCAGGTTGGCTTCCAGCCCGGTCAGCGCGTCGGGCGACATGGCGACCCGCTCCTCGACGGCGATGCGAACTTCGTCAGTCCAATCGATGTCATCCGGGTTGGCGGTGACCAGGCCCAGGGCATACGCGGCGTCAGCGTCCAGCGGCTGGCCAGCGCGGGCGCGCACGGCGTCCAACGCCGGCTGCTCGCCGTAAAAGCGACGTTGCAAGCGGCTCTGGCCGGTGATCATGGGGTAAAAGCCGAAATTGATGTCGCCCACCGCAATCTTCGGTGCTGCCGCGGCGTCGTCGGGCAGCGCCAGGTGGTAACTGCGGTCGCAGGCCAAAGCCAACTCCAGCAGGGTGCCGGCAAAACAAGAACCGGGTTCGATCAGCGCGAACAGGCTGCGCGAGGACACATCCAGCCGCGAGAAAGTACGCCGCAGCAGGCCAATGGTTTCGCGCACCAGCCAATGGGCTTGGTGGGCGATCAGCGTGGCATCGACGGCCAGCACGGCAGCGGCGTCGCCTTCCGTCTTGAGCAGCCACACGCCAATATAAAGCTCGTTGGTGCGCATCTGCAAAATAGCGTCTTCGAGTTCGCGCGCCATGGCCAGCGGGTACCAGGCAGCGCCAGCGGCCTCAATGCCGGCAATGTCACTGGGCTGCGGCGCTACAGGCGCCTTCACAGTCCAGGCGGCGATACGCTTGGCGCGGTCGATCTTTACAGACACATGGGTGTAGCGCAAGGCATCGGCCTCGGTCACGCGCTGGAGCGGCGTCAGCGCCACGCCACGGCCATCAGCGGGGCGGTCGCTCTGCGAGGCCAGTTCAAGGGCGCGCTGCTGCACGGTCTGTGCAAACACCTGGGGTTTGGCGATGTGATCGACCAGGCGCCAGTCTTTGGCCTTCTGGCCACGCACGCCCTCGACACTGGTGCAAAAGATGTCGGCCAGGTCATGGCGCACGTGCTTTTTGTCGGTCACGCGGGTCAGTCCGCCGGTACCCGGCAACACGCCCAGCAGCGGCACCTCGGGCAGGCTGACAGCACTGGCGCGGTCGTCCACCAGAATGATTTCGTCACAGGCCAGGGCCAGCTCGTAGCCGCCGCCGGCGCAGGCACCGTTCACGGCAGCCAGAAATTTGAGGCCGCTGCTTTTGGACGAGTCTTCCAGGCCGTTGCGGGTTTCATTGGTGAACTTGCAAAAGTTCACTTTCCAGGCGTGGCTGCTGACGCCCAGCATGAAGATGTTGGCGCCGGAGCAGAACACCTTGTCTTTGGCGCTGGTCAGCACCACGGTGCGCACCTCTGGGTGCTCAAAGCGAATGCGTTGAATGGCGTCGTTAAGTTCAATGTCCACGCCCAGGTCATAGCTGTTGAGCTTGAGCTTGTAGCCGGGGCGCAGGCCGGCGTTTTCGTCGAAGTCAGCCTTCAGGGTAGCTACCGGGCCGTCAAAGCTGAGCCGCCAATGTTTGTACTGCGAGGGGTCGGTCTGGTACTCGACACGGCTGGGATGGGTCATGGTCAGCTAACTTCAATGGGGCGCAGCCAAAGGGAGGCGCAGGCGGTGAAAAAGGGCTATGTTGAATTATATTGCTTGCCATTCGGCCGTCAAGCACTTTAATGCATTTTATGGCGTCAGCAGTTGGCGCACCTTGTCGCGCAGCAGCAAGAAGGTCGCGTCCAGCGGCTGCGCGCTGGTGTCGATCTGCAACTGGGCCTTCGAATAAAAGGCCGCCCGCCCAGCCAAAATACCCTTGAGGTCTTGCATGGCCTCACGGCTGGCCGCCATGGGCC
Source organism: Rhodoferax sp. (assembly GCA_044354435.1). Classification (GTDB taxonomy): domain Bacteria; phylum Pseudomonadota; class Gammaproteobacteria; order Burkholderiales; family Burkholderiaceae_C; genus Rhodoferax. Next base: position 2,165 of record JBIKZZ010000062.1, read on the forward strand.
GGGTGTCGCCTTGCGCCACCACACGCTTCATGTGGTCTTCAGGTTCCGCCTTCAGCCAGACGGTGCTGCAGTGCGCCAGCAACAGGTTGAAGTTAGCAGGGTCCGACACCAGCCCGCCAGGCGTAGCGATCACCGCCTCAGGATAGATCTGAATGGCTTCCTCGAGGGCACGGCGCTCGTAGCGGCGATAGGCACTCACGCCGTACAGCGCCTGAATCTCAGCCACACTACAGCCAGCGAATTTTTCGATCTCGCGGCTCAGCTCCACGAAGGGAAAATCCAGATCTTCGGCCAACATACCCCCCAAGGTGGACTTGCCCGCACCGCGCAATCCCACAAGGGCTACCCGGGTACTGGCCCCTGCGCCGTCGTTGACGCCAGAGCCGTGCAGGTCGGCCAGGCTGATGCGGACGCGTCGCAGCGCCGCCTCATTGCAGTGGGCCAGCAGTTCGCGAATCATCAACCACTCGGGCGAGCTGGTGGTGACGTCACCGATCATCTCTGCCAGAGAGCATTGCAGCGCGCCCGAGACCTGAAGCAGCACCAGGATAGAGGCGTTGCCCTCACCGTATTCCAGGTTGGCCAGGTGCCGCTCGGAGACGTTCGCGGCCTGGGCCACCGCTTTGCGTGTCATGCCGCGCCGCGCCCGCAAGGAGCGTACGCGCTCGCCCAGGGCCACCAAAAAGGGGTTTTTCTGCGGCAGCTCAGCGCTGATTCCCGAGGCAGGGTCTGCCTCGGGCTCTCCCGCTTCATGCAATATAGTGCTTGACATGGTATAAAAGTGGATTTATGCTTTTCATGCGCACAATAGTTCATATTATCGTTGGCCGCAAGCCCATTGGCTCAAAGGACCCGCACGATGACGCAAGGCCGTACAGACCTTGATCGGTGAGTCACAGCATTTAAATGCTATTTAATTGATAGCTATAACCTCAATGAAATCAAGGGGTAGAGCATGAAAACATCGCCAAAAGCAGCCGAGCCAGGTACCCCCTTCAACTTTGCCCAGCACCTGATCGCGCGCAATGCCGGCCGGACTGACAAGATCGCCTTCATCGACGACCAGGGGGCCTTGACCTACGGTGCGCTGGCAACGCAGCAGCGCCAATTAGCCGCTGCCTTGCTGGCGCTGGGCCTGCGGCGCGAAGAGCGGGTGCTGCTGCTGATGCACGACTGCTGCGACTGGCCGGTGAGTTTTCTGGGCGCACTTTACGCCGGTATCGTGCCGGTGGCGGTCAATACGCTTCTCACCGCCGAGGATTACGCCTACATGCTGGGCCACAGCCGGGCGCAGGCGGTGCTGGTCTCCGCCGCGTTGCTGCCCCTGCTGCGCCAGGCCTTGGCGCTGGTCCCGCATGAAGTCAACCATGTACTAGTATCGCGACCTGTTCAGCCGCTGCAAGCCAACGAGCAGGCCCTTGGACCGTTGCTGCACCAGCATGCGCCACTGGCCGCGCCGGCCGGCACCGGCCCCGATGACCCGGGCTTCTGGCTGTATTCCTCGGGCTCCACCGGCCGGCCCAAGGGCACGCTGCACAGCCAGGCCAACCCCTACTGGACGGCCGAGCTTTACGGCACAGCCGTGCTCGGCCTGACCGACCAAGACGTATGCTTTTCGGCCGCAAAGCTGTTTTTTGCCTACGGACTGGGCAACTCGCTGAGCTTTCCCTTAAGCGTGGGCGCCACCACGTTGCTGATGGCCGAGCGGCCCACGCCTGAGGCCACATTCCGGCGCTGGCGCGGTGAGGTCGGTGGCGTCAAGCCCACGGTGTTTTTCGGGGCGCCAACCGGCTTTGCCGGCATGCTGGCGTCGCCCGCTCTGCCCGAGCGCTCGGCCGTGGCCTTGCGGCTGGCCTCGTCCGCCGGCGAAGCACTGCCGGCCGAATTGGGCGAGCGCTTCAAGGCAAGAATTGGCGTTGACGTGATTGACGGCATCGGCTCGACCGAAATGCTCCACATCTACCTGTCCAACCAGCCCGGGCGGGTGCGCTACGGCAGCACCGGCTGGCCGGTGCCGGGTTACCTGATTGAGCTGCGCGGCGACGATGGCGCACCGGTGGCCGACGGGGAGACTGGCGACTTGTACATCCAGGGGCCCAGCGCAGCGCTGATGTACTGGGGCAACCAGGCCAAATCGCGCGAGACCTTCCAAGGCGCCTGGACGCAAAGCGGCGACAAGTACGTGCGCAATACCGATGGCAGCTACACCTATGCCGGCCGCAGCGACGACATGCTCAAGGTCAGCGGCATTTATGTGTCGCCGTTCGAGGTCGAGTCCACCCTGGTGCAGCACGAAGCGGTGCTAGAGGCCGCCGTGATCGGCGTGCCCGACGACCAGGGCCTGACCAAGACCAAAGCTTTTGTGGTGCTGAAAGCCGGGCAGCAGGTGAGCGAGGAGGCGCTACAGGCCTTTGTCAAAACGCGGCTGGCCCCCTACAAGTACCCGCGCAGCATCGCCTTTCTGGCCGAGCTGCCCAAGACCGCCACCGGCAAGATCCAGCGCTTCAAACTGCGCGACCTGGAGCGCAGCCAGCCATGAGCCCGGCACCCACCTGGGCCGGCATCGTCTGGCGGCAACAGGCGGTGCAAATCGAGTACCAGTGGGTCGGCACGAACCGGCCCGACGCACCAATGGTGGTGTTTTTGCATGAGGGCCTGGGCTCAGTGGCGATGTGGCGCGATTTCCCGGATGCTCTTTGCGCCGCCACCGGTTGTCGCGGGCTGGTCTATTCTCGCCCCGGCTATGGCCGCTCCACGCCGCGTGCGCCCGATGAGCACTGGGGCCCTGATTTTTTGCATCGCCAGGCCATTGACGTACTACCAGCGCTCCTGCTAGCACTGGGCCTTGACACCCTGGCCAAGCCACCCTGGCTGTTCGGCCACAGTGACGGCGGCTCCATCGCCCTGCTGCACGCGGCACGCTTCCCCGAGCGGGTGGCCGGCGCCATTGTGCTGGCGCCACATATTTTTGTAGAGGACCTGTCCGTTCGCAGCATTGCCCAGGCCCGCGAGGCCTACCTGAACGCCGACCTGCGCCAGCGGCTGGCGCGCTACCACGACCACCCCGACTCGGCATTTTGGGGCTGGAACGACATCTGGCTAGACCCCGCCTTTCGAAACTGGCGCATTGACGCAGAGCTCAGCGCCATCTGCTGCCCGATGCTGGCGGTGCAGGGGCTGGACGACGAATACGGCACGCTGGCTCAGATCGAGGGGATCGCCGCGGCTGTCCGCGGGGCCGAGCTGCTGGCGCTACCCGACTGCGGCCACTCGCCGCAGCGCGACCAGCCGCTCGCGCTGATCAGCGCGGCTGGTAAATTCATTGCAAGGCAACCGAGCGCTCGGCAAAGCAGTACCGAGTCCTAGAATCCGGAACTCATCATCGGCTGATTTCCGCCGTGTCTTTGCCACACCATCTTGAACACCCTCCCCCTCGTCCGCTGGCTGGTCCTCCTGTCGCTGCTGGTCAATGCCATCGGCCTGGTCACGCCCATCATCAACGCCGGCGACTCCGTCACTTACGCCGCGCTGTCGCAGCACATGGTGCGCCACGGCGACTGGGTCAACCTGGTGCTGGACGGGCAAGACTGGCTCGACAAACCGCATTTTCCGTTCTGGGTGACAGCGCTGTTTTTCAAGCTGGGCGGGGTCAACGCCATCAGCTACAACCTGCCGGGTTTTCTGTTTCACCTGCTCGGGGCCTATTACACCTACCGCTTGGCTCGCCTTTTCTACGGGCGCGAGGCGGCCTGGCTGGCGGTGCTGGTGTTTGTGTCGGCGTTCCAGGTGATGCTGACCTCCACCGACGTGCGTGCCGAGACCTACCTCACGGGCAGCATCATGGGCGCCAGCTATTACTGGTTGCGCCTAGACACCAGCCCAAGGCTGAAGTACCTGCTGCTGGGTGCGCTTTTCAGCGCCACTGCAGTGATGACCAAGGGCATTTTCACCCTGATCACCATCAGCAGCGGCCTGGTGGCGCTGTGGCTGTACCAGGGCCGCTGGCGCGTGCTGCGGCAGGGTCGCTGGTGGTTGGCGCTGGCGCTGACGCTGCTGTTCACTGCGCCCGAGCTGCTGACCCTGTACCTGCAGTTTGACGCCCAGCCCGACAAACTGGTGTTTGGCCGCACTGGCGTCTCGGGCATCCGCTTTTTTGTGTGGGACAGCCAGTTTGGTCGGTTTTTCAACACCGGGCCTATCCGCAACACCGATGGCAACCCAGCCTTCTTTCTGCACGTGTTCCTATGGGCTTTCCTGCCCTGGGTGGCCGTCGCTGTTGCAGCGCTGGGGCAGGCCTGGCGCGGCTGGCGCCGCAGCGACGCGCGCGCGCGGGGCCAGCTGGTGGTCCTGGGTGCCTCATTTGCCGTGACTTTTGGCTTGTTCAGCCTAACCAGCTTCCAGCTCGATTACTACACCGTGATCGTGTTCCCGTTTGCGGCCATCCTGTGCGGCCAGTATCTGGCCACAGTACTGGCCCAGCCCGACGGCCGGCGCGGGCTGGAATTGGCCCAGCTTGGCACGGCGGCACTGACGGCGGTACTGGCCTTGGCCCTGGCCCTTTACGTGGGCCAACCGATGGTGACCGGCATGGTGCTGCTGTTGCTGCTGACCGGGCTGGCGCTGGGCAGGCTGTGGCGTGCGCCCTGGCGCGCCCGAGCCTTGCTGCTGCTTCCGGTATTCAGCGTAGGTCTGTTGTACAGCTTTATCACTGTATTGATGACCCTGACCTACCTGTCGGTCGGACTGGCCTACAACGCCAACCGGGTGCTGGCCACGCAGCCCCCTGGTGACATTTATGTTTGGAAGATGGACCTGGTGGCCCGGGAGCTGGGGCTTTACAACCCGGCGCCCACCGTCTCTGTGAGTGAGCGTCCGCGCTTGCCTGCGGCGGGGCAGCCCTATTACCTTGTGATCCGGGCGGCAGAGCTGGCGCAAGTTGGCCATTTGCCGGGACAGGTGGAGCCCGTGGCGCAAGGGCGCTGGGTGGTCGACAAGACCGGCCTGCTGCCGCGCATGCTGCAGTTGGCTCGGGGCTCGGAGCCGCCAGAAGACATCCGTATTTTGCGCATCGACCCTGGCCTGCGCTGAGCGCTGCTGCGGCCAGGGGAGACGCTTGCGCCAAGCCCGGCACACACCATTGATACAAATCAAGGGGCGCAGCGGGGTGCTGTTGATAATGAACTTGAATTTTTCAAGGATCCCACTATGGCCAACAACGCCGGGCATTTCGAAGCGCTGGATGCGTGCCACCTTGACATCGCGCAGCACATTCAAGCGCTGGGCACTTTGGTCCAACACATCGAGGACCACGGCATTGATGACCATGCCCGGCGCGAGGCACACAGCATCGACGCCTTCTTCTCGAGCACCTCGCGCCAACATCACGCGCAAGAGGAGCGAGACGTGTTCCCAGCCCTGTTGGCCAGTGGAGACGCCGCACTGGCCACCGCCGTGCGGACCCTGCAACAGGACCACGGCTGGATCGAGGAAAACTGGATTGAGGTCGGCCCTCGTTTGCGTGCCATTGCCTCAGGCAATGGCTGGACGGATCCCGCCGAGCTTCAAAGCTATGTCGACGTGTTTACGGCATTGATGCGCGACCATATCGCGCTGGAAGAGCGCCTGATCTATCCACAGGCCAAGGCCCTTTGGGCACAAGCGCTGTCACAAAACCCCAGTCCTTAGGCACAGCCGCTTCGCATCCGACCTCGCTTGTTATCATGGCAAAGCGGCTGTTGTGGATGCGCCCGCAGCCGCTGCTGCCGTACAAACCTTTATTGATGCTTTGACAGCGCCATTGCCAGGCAAGGTTTTGGTCGCTAGCCCTTTACCACCGTACCTTTTGTGCTACAAATTTGATAGCCTGCTAATGACCACGAGTGACCGTAAGCCTTTTGAAATTGCCCGCGATGCGTTGAAGCAGATCTCAACCCGCAAAATGTTGCCTACGCCGGCCAATTACCAGGCGATTTACAACGAGATTGCCGGCACCCCCAATGACCCCCCCTTCCCGATGGAGCGTCTGCGCGACATCGCACGGGCCCTGCCGGCCAAAACCCCTGGCCAACTCAAACAGCGTGCCCTTTTTGAATCCGCCATCGGGCAACTCAGTTGGTCCGGGGTCAAAAACGCACTGGTCGCTTATGGTGGCTTCACCCCAGCGGCGGCACCCGGTAGCGCCGGCACCCCCCGCGCCCCAGGTGTGGTCGCCCCGGTCGCTGCCCAGAGTGCACCCGCGCTCACGGCAGAATTTCTGGGCCAGATCGCCCGCATGATCGAGTTCATGCTGCCTGCCCTGGGTGAAGAGGACGCGCGCTTTGGGGAACAAGCCCAGACCCTCCTGGCAGCCATGCGTCGCCCGGCTGCCGAGACCGATGTAGGCAGCGTGAAGCTGATGCTGGCCAATTTCAGCCACCGTGTCTCATTTGCGGCCGAAGAGCAGCTGGAGGTCAAGTCCACCCTGCTCAAGCTGTTGCAACTGATCATCCAGAATATCGGCGCGCTGTGCGTGGATGACCGTTGGCTCAAAGGTCAGACCGACGCGTTGATAGTTGCGGCCATGCCGCCCCTGACCCTGCGCCGGCTGGACGATGTGGAGCGCCGGCTCAAAGATGTGATCCTCAAGCAGTCTCAGGCCAAAGAGCGGCTGCTCGATTCGCAAACTGAAATGCGACAAATGCTGGCCGTGTTTGTCGAACGGCTGTCGCACATGACCGAGTCCACCAGCGCCTACCACGGCAAACTGGAAGAAACTGCACGCCTGATCGATCAAGCCAAGTCCTTCGCCGAGATCACGCCGGTCTTGAAGGACATTGTCGGCACCACCCGAACCTTGGCCAACGACACGCTTTCGGCTCGCGATCAGCTGCGCGACATGCAAGATCGGGTGGACGCGTCCGAGGTCGAGCTTGCCAAACTGCACCAGCAACTCGACCGCATCAGTGCCCAAGCCCGGCACGACCCGCTCACCGGCGCGCTGAACCGCAAAGGCCTGGATGAAGCCATGGAGCGGGAGGTGTCCAATGTGCGTCGAAAAGGGCTGCCACTGTGCATGGGCATGCTCGACATTGACAACTTTAAATTGCTGAATGACCGTCTGGGTCATGCTTCAGGCGACTCGGCGCTGACCCACTTGGCCAATGTGGCCCGCGAGGTCATGCGTCCTCAGGACTCTCTGGCCCGCTACGGCGGCGAGGAATTCGTGCTACTGCTGCCCGACACCGCGCTTGACCATGGCATTGAGGCCATGACCCGCCTGCAGCGCGAGCTGACCAAACGGTTCTTCATGGCAGGCAGCGAGAAGATCTTGATCACCTTCAGTGCCGGTGTGGCTCAACTTGGCGAAGACGAGAGCGGCAATGAGGCGATCAGGCGTGCCGATCAGGCCATGTACCTGGCCAAACGGGCTGGGAAAAACCGGGTGTTGGGCGCCTGAGCGCCAAACTTTAAAAGGGGTGTCTCCATGCTTTATTTGTTGTTTGGCCTTGTGGTGTTTCTAGGCGTACATTCTGTGCGCATCTTTGCCGAGGACTGGCGCAGCCAGGTCAGGGCGCGCCTTGGCGAGCCGGCCTGGAAAGGGCTTTACAGCCTGTTTTCTCTCGCTGGCTTGGCCCTGCTGATATGGGGCTTTGGCCAGGCCCGGCAACAGCCTGTGCAGCTCTGGAACCCGCCCACTGGCATGCGGCACCTGGCGTCTGTGCTGATGCTCGCGTCGTTCGTGCTGCTGGCAGCCAGCTACGTGCCAGGCAACCGCATCAAGGCCCGCCTGCACCACCCCATGGTGCTGGGGGTGAAGTTCTGGGCGCTGGCTCACCTGGTGGCCAATGGCACGGCGGCGCATGTGCTGCTGTTCGGCGCCTTCCTGGTCTGGGCCGCACTGGATTTCCGGGCCGCCCGGCAACGTGACCGCCGTGAACACACCCGCTATCCTGAGGGCACCACGGGCGCGACCGGTGTGACCGTGGCCATTGGCGTGGCGGCATGGATTGGCTTCACCCTGTGGTTGCATGGTCTGCTGATCGGGGTCCGTCCGCTGGGTTAGCCATGAGCATTCGCAACCTGGACTCGCTGTTTGAGCCCAGCTCCATCGCGGTGTTTGGCGCTTCGCAGCGTGCGGGCAGCGTGGGCGCCACGGTCTGGCGCAACCTGAGTGGGGGTGCTTACACCGGCGCGCTGTATGCCGTCAACTCGCGCCCGGGCGCACTGGGGGAGCAAATCGCCTACACAAGGGCAGCCGATTTGCCCACGGTGCCTGAGCTGGCCGTGATCTGCACCCCGCCAGCCACCGTAGCGGGGCTGATCGATCAACTGGCCCGACTGGGCACCCGCGCTGCCGTGGTCATGACAGCCGGCATGGATGGGCAGCAGAAACAGGCGATGCTCGATGCAGCACGGCCGCACCTGCTGCGCATCATCGGGCCAAACTGCATCGGATTGCTGGCGCCGCACAAGGGCCTGAATGCCAGCTTTGCCCACGTCAATGCGCAACCGGGGGAGCTGGCGTTTGTGTCGCAGTCGGGGGCGCTGGTCACGGCCATGCTGGACTGGGCACGGGGTCAGGCCATCGGCTTCTCGCATTTTGTGTCGCTGGGTGAGCATGCCGACGTTGATTTTGGCGACATGCTCGACTTCCTGGCCAACGACCCGAAAACCCGCGCCATACTGCTGTACGCCGAGTCCATCGAGTCGCCACGTAAATTCATGTCGGCGGCCCGCGCTGCAGCGCGCAACAAACCAGTGATCATCGTCAAGGCCGGCCGCTCGGCCCAGGGCCAGTTAGCGGCAGCCTCGCACACCGGGGCGATGGCGGGTTCAGACCTGGTGTTTGACGCGGCCATCGCCCGGGCGGGCATGCTGCGCGTCAACACGCTGCAAGAGCTGTTTCTGGCGGCCCTGACCCTGTCGCGCTTTCGGACCAACACCAGTGACAGCCTGACCATCCTGACGAATGGCGGTGGCGCCGGCGTCATGGCGGCTGACGCAGCTGCCTTTGCAGACGTGCCGTTAGCCACCTTGAGCGAGGCCGCGCGGCACAAGCTCGATGCCGTGCTGCCCGCCAATTGGTCGCACAGCAACCCGGTGGACATCATTGGTGACGCACCGGTAGCCCGCTACCAACAGGCCCTGGCCATTCTGAATAGCGACCCCAACACCGGTGCGCTGCTGTTCATCCACGCCCCCACCGCGATCGTGCCAAGCGCCGAGATTGCCCAAGCCCTGCTGCCACTGGCGCAGCACGACCCCCACGTGGCACCGCGCCTGATGAGTTGCTGGCTGGGTGATGCGGCGGTAGCGCAGGCGCGCAAAACCTTCCAGAACGCCGGCGTAGCCGACTACGACACGCCGGAGCAGGCGGTACGCGCCTTCTCTATGCTGCTGCGCTACCGCCATAACCAGAGCGAGTTGTCGCAAGCGCCGCCCGCCACGCTGGCCAAGCAGCGCCCAGACAGCGCCAGCATCCGGCACATTGTGCAAGCTGCGCTGGCCGCCGGGCGAACGCTGTTGAGCGAGCCCGAGGCGAAAGCAGTACTGCAAGCCTGTGGCATCCCGGTGGTGGCCACACAGCGGGTGGCGGCCAGCGCTGACGCCGCCGCGCAAGCCGCCACCGCGGTAGGCTATCCGGTAGTTCTAAAGATTTTGTCTGATGACATTTCGCACAAGTCCGACGTCGGCGGTGTTGCCCTGAACCTGGCGGATGAGCCTGCCCTGCGCCACGCTGCGCACGCCATGTTGGCGCGCGTGCAACAGCAAATGCCGCTGGCACGGGTTCAGGGGTTTACCGTGCAAAGCATGGTCCGCCGCCGCCACGCCCAAGAGCTGATTGTGGGCAGCGCCATTGACCCGGTGTTTGGGCCGGTCATCCTGTTCGGACAGGGCGGTACTGCGGTCGAACTCATGGCCGACCGGGCTGTGGCCCTGCCACCGCTGAACGTGCCGCTGGCCCGTGCGCTGGTGGCGCGCACCCGGGTGGCCCGCCTATTGGCCGGCTGGCGGGATACACCGGCGGTTGACGCCGACGCCCTGCACGGGGCGCTGATAGCAGTGTCGCAGCTGCTGGCCGAGACCCCGGAAATTGCCGAGCTTGACATCAACCCACTGATCGTCAATTTTGAAGGTGCCATTGCACTGGATGCGCGCATCCGGGTCAGCGCGGCCGGGCCGGCGGGCGCCGAGCACTTCGCCATTCGGCCCTACCCAGCAGAACTTGAAGAGCAGTTGCTATGGCAAGGCCGTTCCGTTTGCCTGCGCCCGATCCGCCCGGAAGACGAGGCGCAGCACATGGCATTCCTGCAAGCGCTTGATCCTGAAGACGTGCGGATGCGGGTGTTTTACAGCCGGCGCAGCATAGCGCGCAGTGAGCTGGCCCGCTTGGTGCAGATTGACTACGCGCGCGAAATGGCGTTTGTGGCCCTGGCCGACGGCCCGGATGGGCAGGTGCAGACCCTGGGCGTGGTGCGCGCCATGACCGACCCCGACAACATCGAGGCCGAGTTCGGCGTGATCGTCCGCTCTGACCTCAAAGGCAGCGGACTGGGCTTGTTGCTGATGCAAAAAATGATCGCCTACCTGCGCAGCCAGGGGACACAGCGCCTGGTTGCCACCGTGCTTGACTACAACGACCGAATGCTCAAGCTGGCCCGTGAACTCGGCTTTGAGGAAGGGGCCATCGGCACCACAGGCGACGGCGTACGTGGCATTCT
>JBIKZZ010000317.1:0-3888 GCA_044354435.1 Rhodoferax sp.
GTCTGGGACAAGGGTGATTTCATCGTTCCTGATCGGCCGGGAATCGGCATCGAACTGGACGAGAAAAGCCTGGAGAAGCATCTTGGCGGGGCCGCGCGTTCGATGTGATGAACCTCTGATCCCCCCCCTTGTACGGAAATCAACGCCATGAATTTCGACTACTCGCCCAAGGTCCGGGAACTTCAAAGCCGTGTCACCCGATTCATGGAGGAGCACGTCTACCCTTCAGAAGCCCGCTTTGAATCGGAGATGAAGGCCTTCCGCGCAGCCGGCAATGCCTGGCAGCCTGCGCCCGTGATGGAGGAACTGAAGGCCAAGGCCCGGGCACAGGGCCTGTGGAACCTGTTCCTGCCTGAATCGAGGATGGGCGCGGGCCTGTCCAACCTGGAATACGCACCACTGGCCGAGATCATGGGCCGCTCTCTGATCGGATCGGAGCCGTTCAATTGCTCTCCGCCCGACACCGGCAACATGGAAACACTGGTTCGCTACGCCACACCCGAGCAACAGGCCCAATGGCTGTCTCCGCTTCTGGACGGCAGCATCCGCTCAGCGTTTGCGATGACAGAGCCAGCAGTGGCATCCTCGGACGCGACCAATATCGAGGCCCGAATCGCACGGGACGGCGACAGTTACGTGATAAACGGTCGCAAATGGTGGACGTCCGGTGCCAACGACCCACGTTGCAAGATCCTCATCTTCATGGGAAAAACTGCGCCAGACCACGTCAACCGGCATCAGCAGCAATCGATGATCCTGGTGCCGATGGATACCCCTGGTGTCACCGTTGTGCGCAACCTTCCTGTCTTTGGCTACGACGATGCGCCCCACGGTCATGCCGAGGTCGATTTTGCCGATGTCAGGGTTCCCATGGGCAACGTGTTGCTGGGCGAGGGCCGTGGCTTCGAGATCGCACAAGGTCGACTGGGTCCTGGACGCATACACCATTGCATGCGCGTGATCGGGCGCGCCGAGCGGGCATTGGAATCCATGTGTCGCCGCAGCTTGTCCCGTGTGGCGTTTCGCAGCAATTTATCGGACCAGGGCGTGACGCGGGAGAGGATTGCGCAGGCGCGCATCCTGATCGACCAGGCACGCTTCCTCGTACTGAATGCTGCATGGAAGATGGATAAGGTGGGCAACAAGGATGCCAGGCAAGAAATCGCCATGATCAAGGTCGCGGCTCCGGCAATGGCCCTGCAGGTGATCGACTGGGCAATGCAGGTGCATGGGGGTGGTGGCGTCAGCGAGGACTTTGGTCTCGCGCGCGCCTATGCGGACACCCGGACCTTGCGCTTCGCCGACGGCCCGGATGAGGTTCACAGGAACGCGATTGCGAAAGTCGAACTCAGCAGGTATTTGTGACCTGCACCCGTTCACAGCCATATGGGTGTAACTTCCAAGAGGTCATTGCTTCTGTATGGCACGAACATCTGGACTGCTAAAGTCAAGTCGTCAATCAAAGTTGCTTTCAGAATATTCCTCATCTCAAGCGATTCAGATCTTCGAAAGGGTTGGTTAAAGAAATTTTGGTTATCGAAAGGAGTCACTGGTAAATGACCGCACTGGCCCAAAGCATTCAACGAACCTGAGTGAACGACAGCCAGCAAACTCCGCACCGCAGCCGAACTAAGAATGCTGATCTTCCGCCGCCGGGAAATCCAAACAAAGTGTCAATCCGCCGTGGTAACCAAAACCCAGTCCCCATTGAGGCTCACGCGGCATCCTGGTTAATCTTTTGTCCAGGCCGTGGATGTCGGGTAAATGCGCTTCACTCGTTGCTTCACACATTGATTTCCAGAAATCCAACAGTCCGCACGCACTGATCCAGCGAACGAACTACAGGCGGTCGACATCGTGATCTACTTGAGGCCGCTTGTTGCCCCTGGAGCCTCCGTGTTCAGGTGCCAGTCGGTAGCAGACCGATATCACGACCGTGGGACTGCCGACGCAAAGGCGCCGGCAAAGTTCATCGTGCGAATCCAGCTCCAACACCACAAAGCCCCCGCCATGAAAGTACAAAACAAATGGGTGTGGACCTATGCCCAGTGGCTTGTAGACGCGTACCCGCGTTGCTTCGGCCGGGCCTGTGAACTCGGTATCGTACACCGACTGCACCGGAATTGTCGACAGGGCGCACACGTACGACAGCATCGCCTGTGCCCGCGCCTCTGCGATTGGCATTTCGCTAGACGGGAGCTGGTCTGCCGTCGTTGCCAGTGCGTGGGCTATGACCAGATGAATGGGCATGGACTGCATGGCATTTCAGGTAATCTGACGATGGATCACTTCAAAACAGAGGTCTAGTTGGGGCTTTGAGGGAGTGTCGGAATTTCTGTGTGTGAGGCGGGGATGCTCGCCCACAGTAATGGGTAAGCGGATTTCATCTTAATTGAATTGCTTGGTAAATCGGTCGTCGTAAAGAATCGCGAACTGGTTCATAGCCTCCTTCCAATCTCTGCCTGCCCGATCCCAGTCGGCCGTGATGTTGCGCAGGGCCAGCCAGATCAGCTTGGTTGCCGCATCGTCAGTCGGGAAGTGGCCCCGCGTTTTGATGATCTTGCGTAGCCTGGCGTTGACGCTCTCGATGGCATTGGTGGTGTAGATCACCCGCCGGATGTGCGCCGGCAAAGCAAAGAACGGAATCACCTTGTCCCAGGCCCGCCGCCAAGCCGCCACAACGGTCGGGAACTTACTGCCCCATGGGCCCTCCTCAAACGCGTCCAGTTCGGCCAGGGCGCCCTCAGCACTGGGTGCTGTGTAGACCGGCTTGATGGCTGCTGCCAGTGCCTTGCGATCCTTCCACGACGCGTAATCCAGGCTGTTGCGAATCAGGTGCACGATGCAGGTCTGCAGCGTGGTGGCGGGGAACACCGCGCCCAACGCCTCGGCCATGCCCTTAAGGCCGTCAGTGACAGCGATCAGGATGTCGTTCACGCCCCGCGTCTTGAGGTCGTTGAACACCTTCATCCAGAACTTCGCGCCCTCGGTGTTCTCGATCCACAGACCCAGAATGTCGCGCGTGCCGTCGGGGCGCACGCCCAGCGCCAGGTAGATGGCCTTGTTGCGCACCACGGCATCCTCGCGAATCTTCACCCGCAGGGCGTCGAAGAAGACCACCGGGTACATGGGCTCCAGGGCGCGTGCCTGCCAAGCAGTGACCTCGCTCATCACCGCATCCGTCACCGAGCTGATCAGGTCCGGCGAGACTTCGGTGCCGTACTGCTCGGCCAGAAAGCCCTGAATCTCGCGCACCGTCATGCCGCGCGAGTACATGGCCACGATCTTGTCGTCAAAGCCGGTAAAGCGGCGTTCATGCTTGGGAATGAGCAGGGGCTCGAAGCTGCCAGAACGGTCGCGGGGTACCTCGATACGCAGTGGGCCGTCCTCGGTCAAGACGGTCTTGCCTGAGGCGCCATTGCGGTGGTTCTTGGCCCTGGCAAAACGGGGCAGATTGTTTGGAACTTCAACAAAGCTGGCTCATTTGATTTTGCTTGCCTGATCGCAGGCCACTACACGGCCGGTATGGTCGGCAAAGTGACCGTGCTGGCAACCTGAAAGAATCATCATGAAAAGCATCAAATCAGTTATGACTATTTCTACGCTGCTATTGGCTACAGCATCAGTATTTGCGGCATCACATGCTGGCGTAACCACGGGAAAAGATGCGGCCAAGAAAGAGGCTTTAGCGCCGTTGCACACGCCATCAATAACAGCCAACATGGCTGACGGAGAAGTCCGCAAGGTCGACAAGGAAAACAAAAAGATGACTATTAAACACGGCGAGATTAAAAATCTGGACATGCCTGGCATGACCATGGTTTTTCAAATTCGAGACACCTCTTTGTTGGAGACATTTAAAGCAGGCGACAAGGTCAAGTTTTTTGC
>JBIKZZ010000318.1:0-3887 GCA_044354435.1 Rhodoferax sp.
CAGCAGCAGCAGGCGCGGCCAGGGCAGCATCAGGTCCATGGTCCAGTGAAAGCTTTGCGGGTTGACGACGTGCACCAGCACCGCCGCCACCGCCAGTCCCAGCCCCAAGCCAGCGATGGCCCCGACGCTGGTCCAAACCGCGCCCTCGGCGGTGACCACGGTCAGGATCTGGCGCCGTGTCAGGCCCAGGTGGGCCAGCAGACCAAACTCTTTACGCCGCGCCAGCACCTGGGCGCTGAAGCTGGCCGCCACGCCAAACAGGCCGATGCCGATGGCCACCGCCTGCAGCCAGTAGGTGACGGCAAAGCTGCGGTCAAAAATCTTGAGTGAGGTGGCGCGGATCTGGCTGGCGGTGCCAAACTCCAGCAGCGCACCGGCGCCAGGTGCCTCCTGCTCGGCCAGCGCGCGTATGCCCTGCTGCACGGTGGCCGGGCTGGCGCCGTCCTGCAGCCAGAAGGCCAGGTCATTCACGCGCCGGTCCGGGCTGATGCGCTCATAGGCGCGCCGGTCCATCGCGATGCTGCCCGACTGACGGGCATAGTCGCGCCAGACGCCTGCTACAAAAAAAGTAGCTATATCGCCAGTCTGGACGTGGCCTGGAGGCCAAAAATGCTTAAAAAGAGGGGCAAAGCTCTCACCCAGTCTGGCACCGTACAAATCCACCATGGCCTCGCTCACATAGATGCCGATCTGCCCCGGCGGCACCGGCAGCGCCGTGCCGACCAGCGGCAGGCTCAAGCCCGGGTCGTCGATCTGGCTCACCAGCAGCGCCACCGGCGGCCTCGCTGGGTCCAGCAGCAGCGGCAACTGGCGCTGGGGGCGCAGCGCCCGCACGCCGGGCAGGGCGGCAGCGGCCTGTACCAGCGCCGGGCTGAAGAACAGCGTATCGCTCTCGCGCAGGGAGGTGGCGCTGCGCACATACAGGTCGGCTGGCAGCAGCCGGTCCAGCCAGTCGGTGACCGAGGCGCGAAAGCTGGCCACCATCACGGTCAGCGCCACCGCCAGCGCCAGCGAGGCCACCACGCCGCTCAGCGCGATAGCGGCACTGTCGCGCTGGTGCCGCGCCCGTTCCACCGCCAACAGCGGCAGCAGCCAACGCTGCACCCGGGGGCTGACCCGGTCCAGCAGCAGCCCGATCAGCCAGGGCAGTGCGCCGATGCCGCCCACCAGCAGCAGCGCGACCGACAGGTAGGCCGCCACAGGCAGGTCAAAAATGGCTGGAACCCTTGTCAGGGCTAGTCCGAATGCTATCAAAATCATACTGGGCCAGCGCTGGCGCGGGTGCGAAGTGGCACTGCCCAGGCCTTTGAGGGTTTGCGCCGGTGGCAGTTGTTGGGCCTGCCGGGCCGGCCACCAGCCGCCGGCCAGCGCGGCCACCACACCCAGCAGACCGTACAGCAGGGCGGCGCTGCCCTGCCATTGCAACTGTGGCGCCACGCCGGGGAAGTAGCCGCCGCCCAGGTCGCCGCCCAGCAGGCGCAGCGCCAGTGCCGCCAGCGCCGTGCCCAGAAGCACCCCGGCAACGCTGCCCACCAGGCCCAGCGCCAGTGACTCCCACAGCACCAGCGCCAGCCGGTCGCGGCCGGCCAGGCCCAGCACACCCAACAGGGCAAACTGCTGGGCGCGTTTGGCCACACTCAGCGCGAGCACCGAAAACACCAGAAATGCCCCGGTGAACAGGGCAATCAAGGCCAGCACAGTCAAGTTGACCCGGTAGGCGCGCGACAAGTTGCCCAGGCGCTCGGCGGCATCGCCCGGCTCGCTCAGCCCCAGGCCGGCGGGCCAGGCCGGGCTGGCCTGCAGCTCGCGCACCACGGCAGCGCGGTCGGCACCGGCTTTTAGGCGCAGGTCAATCCGGCTGAGCTGGCCCTGGCGGCCAAACAGGTCTTGCGCTGCGCCAATGTCCATCACCGCCAGCGGTGCGCCGCCGCTGCTCAGGCTGCCGGCCACCACCACCGGCTGCAGCTGCAAACCGATTTGCAGTTGTACGCCGTCGCTGCCCAGCCGCTGGCGCGCGCTGGCGTTGAGAAACACAGTTGCAGGTGCAAACAGCGCCAGCCGGTCGGCGCCAGCGTCGGGCCGGGGCAGCAGGTCGGGCGACACCGCCGCCACCACGATGGGGTCTACCCCCACCACGCGCAGCGACAGCCGCGTGCCGGTGCTGTCGGTGGCCTGGGTATTGATCTCCAGCACCGGCGAGGCGCTGGCCACCTGCGGATGACCAGCGACCAACTCAAACACGGTCTCGTCAAAGCGACCCTGGGCGCTGCTCAGGCTCAGGTCGGGTTGGCCGCTGACTGAGCGCGTGGCCTGGGCAAATTCATCGAGTGCCGAGGCATTGATCAGGTGCACCGAAAACGCCAGCGCCACGCCCAGCATCACCGCCAACACGGCCGCGGCATTGCGCCAGGGGTGGTGGCGCAGCTCCTGCCACGAGAAGGTGCGCAGCAGCTCGATCATGCGGCTCAGAGCGTGCGCCTTAGCGCCTCAAAAAACAACTCAGACTGCTGGCGTTCGCTCTCGGCCTGCCCACCTACCCGCGCCGCCAGGGCCGGGTCGCAGGGCGCCAGTGGCCGGCCGGTAGACTGGGCCAGCACCTGCATCATGCAGGCGCGCTCCAGAAAATACAGGTCGTCGTAGGCATGGGCGATCTGGCGCCCGCACACCACCACGCCGTGGTTGCCCAGAAACGCCACATCGGCGCCGTGCATGGCCATGGCGATGCGCTCGCCCTCGCTGGCGTCCAGCGCCAATCCGTTGTAGTGCGGGTCAGCCGCCACCCGGCCATGAAAGCGCATGGCGTTCTGCGACAGCGTGGTGTCCAGCGCCCGGTCTTGGGTCAGCGTCAGCGCCGTGGCATACGGCATGTGGGTGTGCAGCACACAGGCCTTGCCGGCCAGCCGGTGAATGGCCGAGTGGATGTGCATGGCTGTCGATTCCACCGGGTGACGCCCGGCCAGGCGCTGGCCCAGCACGTCGATCAACACAATGTCGTCGGCCTGTACCTCTTGCCACAGCAGGCCTTGCGGGTTGAGCAGAAAGCGGCCCGAGCCGTCGGCCAGTTCCACGCTGAAATGGTTGCAAACGCCCTCTGACAGCCCGTGGTGGGCTGCCGCCCGCAGGGCTAGCGCCAGATCAGCTCTTGCCTGGGTGACGGCGGGGCTTTGGTAGTCATGTTCGTGTTGGGTCATGGGGCGCGCTTCAGGTTGGGGTGAAGAGTACTGCATTATTGCGGTGGCGATGGCGATGGCGATGGCGATGGCGTTGGCGTTGGCGTTGGCGTTGGGCGGAGCCGGCGTGCCTGATTCCGCTCGTGTCCCCCGGTCCCAGCAGCCTGCCGGCTTATGGTCCCTCCGCCTTGACCTCGCTGCACCAGGCACGCCGGCCCCGCCATGGTTGGGCAAGGCGTCACTCCGGCAGGCTGCTGCCCGCTATTCCCGCAATTGTCCCGTCATTCCCGCACCACCCCGTCATTCCCGCGAAAGCGGGAATCCAGTAGGTCATGGATCCCCAGTCGAGCTGGGGACGACAGGGTTGACCGGTGCACCAAACGCCGTTTTGGAAAGCTAAACCGTTGGAAAAAGCCCCTGCTCAGTCAGCTGCAGCACCCGGTCGGCGCGCTCGGCTGCTGCCTGCGAGTGGGTGACCAACACCAGTGCAGCGCCGTGTTGGCGGGTCTGGTTGACCAGGGTGTCGAGCACCCGCAGCGCGGTGCTGGGGTCGAGGTTGCCGGTGGGTTCGTCGGCCAGCAGCAGGGCTGGGCGGTGCACCAGGGCTCGGGCAATGGCCACACGCTGCAACTGGCCGCCGCTGAGTTGCTGGGGCAGGCGCGGGCCTAGGCCCTCTAAACCCACCGCCGTCAGCATGGCTTGCACCCGGGCCGGGTC
>JBIKZZ010000319.1:0-3883 GCA_044354435.1 Rhodoferax sp.
CGCGCCAGACCTCAGGCGGCATGGCATAGCTGTCCCAGCCCTCAGCGTGGCCGTTTGCTATTGATGTAATAGCATCATCTTCAATATCCACGGGGGCTAGGGCCTGATTTGATACCGAAATAGCCACCGCACCCCGGTGCACGGTGAGGACCTGCTGGCAAGCCAGGCGGTGCAGCGAGACCTGTCCGCCCACTGGAATTTTGAGCCACTCGATCGAGAAGCCGTGCGCATTGCCGATGGGCGCTTGGTGGTTACGGTCTTGGCTCAGGCCAAAGCCGATCACCGGGGCGAGCTGGGCGCCGCAACCGGGCAGCGCGGCGTCCAGCAGCGCCCGGCTGGACCACTGCAGGTCGGCATGGCGCACCACGCGCTGGCCCATCTGCTCGGGCGTCCAGCGGCGCAGCTGGGCGATCTCCTGGGGCGTCATGGGTTGCAGCCGGCGCATGGTCTGCTCGTCCCAGGTCTGGCCGAGCTGCTCGTCGATGATCTGGTAGTCCTCGGTCAGGTGCACGCCCTGCTCCCGGGCTGCCTGCAGGGTTTGGGGGCCCCAGAGAATGCCGCCGGTGTCGTCCTGGCCCAGCGCGGTGAACATGAAGCCTTCGTCGTCGCCCACGTTCTGAAAGCCGCGGTAGATCCAGGTCGGCATGCTGGCGATGTCGCCTGCGCCGACCTCGGCTTTGAGTGGCTCGGGGTTAAAGCCCCAGTGCAGGTCCCAGCGGCCTTTGGTGCAGATGAAGACTTCGGCCGTGAAGTGCATGTGCGGCGGGTTGATCTTGCCCGGTGGCATGGCCACACCACCCACTTGGAAGCCATGCTTTTCTCGCAGGCTCACAGGCTGGTTCGGGTTTTGCGAGACGCCCGGCCCGATCAGGGCGTAGTTCTTCTTCGGCGCGCAACCCGGGATGCGGTAGTCAATAAAGGCCTCCGTGCTGTAACGCAGGCTGCTGAAGGGAATAAAACGTTCGCGGATTTGGGCTTCGGTCAACATGGAGGATCTCAAATCAATGGCGTGGTGCGGACCCGCAGCCCGGTGGCGGTGTCAAACCAGTACACGCTGACTGGCTCGAAGGCAACGCCCAGGCGATCCCCAATTTTGAGCCGCAAGCTCTTGTCGCCCTTGACCGCCACGTTGGTGTGACCCAGCTTGAAGGTCATCATGGTCGAATCGCCCATTAGCTCAAAGGCGAACAGTTCCGCAGAAAACTGCGTATGAGACCCCTGGCTGATGCGCATATCCTCGGGCCGCACCCCCAGCGTCAGGGCTCCCGCGCGGGGCGCCGTCAGGGCCAAGTGCAGCCCGGTGGAGGTTCTGACACCCCGGTCATCGACCTGCACCTCAATGAGGTTCATCGACGGGCTGCCAATGAAGCCGGCCACGTACAAGTTGACCGGGTCCGCGTAGATAACCTCGGGCGCGGCCAGTTGGATGATGACGCCGTCCTTCATGATCGCCACCCGGTTGGCCAGCGTCATGGCTTCGATCTGGTCATGCGTCACGTACAGCGTGGTTACCTGCAGCTCATAGGCCAGGTGCTTGATCTCGGCACGCATGGCCACGCGCAACTTGGCATCGAGGTTGCTTAGCGGCTCATCCATCAAAAACACCTGAGGCTTGCGCACGATGCTGCGGGCCAGGGCCACGCGCTGGCGCTGGCCACCCGAGAGCTCACGTGGACGCCGCTGCAGGTAGGGCCCGAGCTCAACCCGCTCTGCCGCCCGCAGCACCGCCGCCTGGCGCTCGGGCTCGCGCACGCCGCGCAGCTTGAGCGGGTAGGCAATGTTCTCGGCCACCGTCATGTGCGGGTACAGGCCGTAATTCTGAAACACCATGGCCACGTCGCGCTGGCGGGTCGGCACTTCATTCACACGTCGGCCGTCAAAGGCGATCTCGCCGTGGGTGGCCTGCTCCAGCCCGGCCACCATGCGCATGGTGGTGGTCTTGCCGCAGCCCGACGGCCCGAGCAGCACCAGGAATTCCCGGTCGGCAATCTCCAGGTTGAGGTCGCGCACCACCTGGGTGGTGCCGAAGCTCTTGTGCAAACCACGCAGCGAGATCTGGGTCATGTTGGAGTTGGCCTGGGGCCTAGCGCACCGAGCCTGCTGTCAGGCTCTGGATGAATTGTTTTTGAACCAGCAGCGAAATGATAAACATCGGCGCCGTGATGAGAATGCCGCCGGCTGCCATCAGCTCCCACAGGTCGCCGCGCTCGGTGCGAAAGCCGATCAGGCCAATCGGCAGCGTGAGGGCATTCTGCTTGCTGATGATCAGCGCAAACAGGAATTCATTCCAGGTCAGGGTGAAGCTGAACACCGCAGCCGTGACGATGCCGGGCCAGGCCGCCGGCACCACGATTTCGGCAATCACTCGGGCCCGGTGCGCACCATCGACCATGGCCGACTCCTCGATCTCCAGCGGCACGGCGTCGATGAAGCCCTTGAGCATCCAGACCGCGTAGGGCAGCACGATCGACATATTGACCAGCACCAGCGCGCTGCGGGTGTCAAGCAGGCCCAGCTCCTTGAACATCAAAAAGTAGGGCAACACGATCACCGCCGCCGGGATGAACTGCGAGGCGATCACCACCAGAAACACGGTCCGCTTGAAGCGGAAGTCAAAGCGCGAAAACGCGTAGGCGGCCATGGTCGCCATCGGGATCGCCAGCAGCACGGTGCCACCCGCCACCAACAGGCTGTTGATGATCTTGTCACCCAAGTGCCAGGGGCGCTGGAAAACCGTTTGCAGGTTGTCCAGGGTCGGGCTGAACCACAGCGCGGCATTGAGCGAGTAAACGTCTCGCGGCACCTTGAAGGCAGTCAGCGCAATCCAGGCAATCGGCAGCAGGATGCCGGTGATGCCGATGAACACCAGCAACTGGCCCAGCCAATGGCGTGCGCGCTCGGGGCCTGGCATCAGGTAGCCCGGCACCAGGGCCGACGACGGCACAAAAGGCGGAGTCTGGACAGCCATACGTCAGCGCGCCTTCGCAAACACCAGGCGCAGGTAGAAGCCCGCCAGCACCAGCAGCACGGCAGTAAGCAGGTAAGCTGCCGCCGCCGCATAGCCCATGTCGTAATAGTTGAAGCCCTGCTCGTAGACAAAATAGGCCAAGGTCTTGGTGGAATTGCCCGGGCCGCCGTTGGTCAGGGTGTAGAGGGTGTCGAAGGCTTTGAGCGCAAACACCGTCTTGAGCACCAGCACCACGCTCACCACCGGCAGCAACTGCGGCCAGGTGATGTCCCGAAACACGGCCCAGCCCGAGGCGCCGTCAACCCGGGCCGCCTCCTGGGTCTCAGCCGGAATGGACGCCAGACCCCCAAGCATCACCAGCGTCATGTAGGGCGCCCAGTGCCAGACGTCCGCCACCACAATCGCCACCATGGACAGCCTCGCATCGGCCAGCCAGACCGTGTCTTTCATGGGCGGCACCAGCACGCCGATCACATGCGCCAGCACCCCATACTCGGCATTCAGAAAAAACCGGAAAGAGATCCCGATCAACGCCGGGCTCATGACAAATGGCAAGATCAATAAAGTACGGGCCAGCGAGTTGAGGCGCCCGGCGCGGTGTAGCAGCAGCGCCCCGCCCAGCGCAACCACCAGCGTCAGCAGCACATCGGCGGTGATGAAGATGCCAGTAACCCGCACAGCCTCCAGAAAATCCGGGTCATCGGTGAGCAGGTTGATGTAGTTGGCCAAGCCGACAAAGTCGCCCGCCGTGCTGCTGCGGGCCAGCTTCCACTGGCGGAAACTCAGGATCAGCGAGTAGCCGAGCGGAAACAGCGCCATGGCGCCCACGAACAGCAGCGTGGGCGCCAGCAGCACCCAGTGGGTCGGCCACGACTTCATGCCGCGGCCAACCCTGTTCCGCGCAGTCCCTCAGGC
>JBIKZZ010000305.1:0-4128 GCA_044354435.1 Rhodoferax sp.
GCGTACAAACAAGGCCATGCCCAGCCCCAGGTTGAGGGCCCCAAACACAAACAGCAGTGCTGCATTGCCCGGGCTGACCACCGCGTTACCCATCAGGCAGCCGGCGGCCAGGGCCGCCATGATGGTGCCTGTGCACACTGCCGGCATCATGCCCACCTGCGCATGGCGCCGGGTGATGACGGTGGCACCGGCAAAGGCCAGCGCCACCAGCAACGACAGGCTGTCTCCAATGGGTGAGACCTGGCCGGTCAAAGACTCAGACACCATGATGGCCACACCCAGAATCACCACCGCAATGGCAACCCAGGTGGCACCATCGACCCGCTCGCGAAACACCAAAAAAGACACCAGGGCCGCGATCAGTGGCACGCCGGCCTGCATCAGCAGAATATTGGCGATGGTGGTGTATTGCATGGCCATCACGAAGGTGCTGGAGGCGATGGCAAAGCACAGGCCCACGCACAGACCCGGCAGGCCCATGGCCAGAAACAGTTTGCGCGTGCCAGACCAGCCCTCGCGCCATAGCATCACCGCCAACAGGAAAATGGCCGCCGCCACCGACCGCCAAAATACGACAGTCCAAGAGTCCGCCACCGACAAAAAGCGCGCAATGGCGCCGCCAAAACTCCAGGCCACGGCCGACCCGAAGACCAGCAGCACGCCCCGCCCATCGACCTGCATGCCGGCAGTCATGCTCAGCGCTGGATCAGCTCAATCTTGTAGCCGTCGGGGTCTGTGACAAAGGCGATGACGGTGCTGCCACCCTTGACCGGGCCAGCCTCGCGAGTGACCTTGCCACCCGCCGCCTTGATGCGCTCGCAGGCGGCGTAGACATCGGTCATGCCCAAGGCAATGTGGCCGTAGGCGGTACCCATCTCGTACTGCTCAACGCCCCAGTTGTAGGTGAGCTCAATCTCCGCCTGCTCGGGGTTGCTGGCGTAGCCCAGAAAAGCCAGCGTGTACTTGTACTCTGGATTCTCGGATTTGCGCAGCAGCGTCATGCCGAGGATCTGGGTGTAGAAATCGATGGCGCGCTGCAGGTTGCCGACGCGGAGCATGGTGTGGAGGATTCTCATGGGGGTAACTCTAGCATGCTACCTGCGACGACAGGTCAGCTCTGCACAGGCACCGTGTAGTTCAGCGTCATGCGCCCGCCGTCCACAGTGACGATTTCGCCGGTGACGTAGCTGGCGGCATCGCTGGCCAGCCAGGCCACCACGTCGGCCACTTCCGACGGTTCGCCCAAGCGCCGCATGGGCGTGCGGCTCAGGATGCGGGCCCGTGCGTCCTCGCTGGTCAGCACGGCTTTGGCGGCCAGCTCGGTGGCAATGGTGCCGGGGGCCACGGCGTTGACGCGGATGCCGTGGTCGGCCAGCGCCAGCGCCATCACGCGGGTGAGCTGATTGACGCCGCCCTTGCTGACGTTGTAGCTGGCAATCGAGGGGATGGCCAACACGCCATTGACCGAGCTCATGTTGATGATGGCGCCGCCGCCCGTTTGCGCCATTTGGCGGGCCACGGCTTGCCCCACCAGAAAAGAGCCCTTCAGGTTGACCCGCAACACGGCGTCAAAATCGGCCTCGCTGACCTCCAGAAAGTCGGCGGCCTTAAAGATGCCGGCGTTGTTCACCAGCACGTCAATGCGGCCGAATTCGGCCATACAGCGCGCCACCATGGCGTCCACCTGGGCCTTGTCGCCCACATCGCAGTGAATAAAAGTGGCGCCCAGCTCGGCGGCCAGGGCCTGGCCCTGCGCCTCGTCCACGTCCACCAGCACCGCTCGCGCGCCGTCGTGCACAAAACGGCGCACACAGGCTTCCCCAATGCCCTGCGCGCCGCCTGTGACCAGGCAGACGCGGCCTGTCAAACCGAATGAAACTTTAGAAGAAATCGGGCTCATAGCCTTGTCCTGCTTAGCTTGTTAGCTATATATTTAATAGTAAGGAGGCGCTGGCTCAGCGGTTGAACGAGCCGCGTGACCCGCCTGGGCCCCGGTTGCCACCACCACCGCCGCCACCGCCATAACCCCCGCCACCACCACCACTGCGGCCGCCGCCACCGCCACCGCCATAACCACCGCCACCGCCGCCGCCGCCCCGGCGCGCACCGCGTTCGGCCATCATGTCCACACTGGTGCGCATCGGGTCAGGCTGGCCCTGGGCTGCTCTGGGCGCGCCGGCGCTGTTGCCGCCACCTCCACCACCACCGCCACCGCCACCGCCATAGCCACCACCGCCGCCCCCACCACCGTAACCGCCCCGACCTTGCGCTGCGCGCGGTCCACGGCTGGCACCGTCACCCAAGGGGTTGGGTTGGCGGGCACCGCCGCCCCCGGCATGGCCGCCCCGGCCACCACCGCCACCACCGTTGCCTGCACGCGGGCCACGGTCTGCCGAGGCGCCTTGCGGGCCTTTGTTGTCACGCACCCGTTGCAGCATCTCGGTGCGGGCGTTGCGGGCTGCGGCCTGCATCACGTCGCGGCTCGGCGGTTTGCCGGCGCCGCCCCAGATGGTCTGGCGCCCCATGGCAATAGGTTCGGCTTTTTCGCCGGGCTCGGGCATGAAGCCTTCGATCACCTGGACCGGGATGTCTTGCTTGGTGAAGCGCTCGATGTCCTGCATGAAGCCTTCTTCGTCCAGGCACACCAGGTTCACCGCCGTGCCATCGGCGCCGGCCCGGCCGGTGCGGCCGATGCGGTGCACATAGTCTTCGCAGACGTTGGGGATCTCGTAATTGACCACATGGGGCAGGTCGTCGATGTCGATGCCACGCGCGGCAATGTCGGTCGCCACCAGGGCCCGGATGTCACCGCTCTTGAAACCGGCCAGCGCCTGCGTGCGCGCCGCCTGGCTCTTGTTGCCGTGCAGCGCCATGGCGTGGATGCCGTTCTTGGTCAGAAACTCGGCCACGTTGTTGGCGCCAAACTTGGTTCGGGTGAAGACCAACACCTGGCTCCAGTTGTGCTCCTGGATGATGTGCGCCAGCAGCGCTTTTTTCTTGCCGCGGCCCACCGGGTGGATCAGCTGCGTGATGCGCTGCACTGTGGTGTTACGCGGTGTAACCTGGATGCTTTGCGGGTTTTTCAGCAGCGTCGCGGCAAGTTCGCGGATCTCGTCACTGAAGGTGGCCGAGAACAGCAGGCTTTGCTTGTCCTTGGGCACCACGGCCAGCACTTTTTTGACATCGTGGATGAAGCCCATGTCGAGCATGCGGTCGGCTTCGTCCAGCACCAGGATTTGTACTTGGCCCAGGTCCAGCACGCCCTGTTGCAGTAGGTCGAGCAGACGACCCGGCGTGGCCACCAGGATGTCCACGCCCTTTTTGACGCGAGAAATCTGCGGGTTCATGCCGACCCCGCCAAACACCACGGTGGAGGAGACCTCCACGTATTTGCCGTAGGTCTGCACCGACTCTTCAATTTGTGCTGCGAGTTCGCGGGTGGGCGTCAGAATCAGGACCCGGATGCCCAGGCCGCCGAATTTGTTGCGCGGTGCGGGGGCCGCAATCAGTTTGTGCAGGATGGGCAGCACAAAGGCGGCCGTCTTGCCGGTGCCGGTCTGGGCCCCGCCGAGCAGGTCTTGCCCGGCAAGTACGGCCGGAATGGCCTGAGCCTGGATGGCTGTGGGTGTGACGTAGCCCTCTTCGAGCACGGCCTTAAGAATGGCCGGGGCCAGGTTGAGTTCTTCAAAGTTCATAGTTTGGCGCCAATCCTGGGCGCTATGGCATCGGCCTATCTTGGTGCCTGGGGCACCGCGTCAGTCAAAGGCAGATGGGATACAAAAGTGGAACCGCTGCGCCAGGCTTGGTTCCCGGCAAGGTGCCGGCGTCGCGGGCAACTGATACGCCGCAACAGACCATATTGTCGCACGGTCTGGGGCACGCGACGGGCAAGCGCTGATAATGGCGGTTTTTCCCTTTCCCCCTCACACCGCAAGTCAAATGGCTCAATACGTTTTCTCCATGAACCGCGTCGGCAAGATCGTGCCGCCCAAGCGGCATATTCTCAAAGACATTTCGCTCAGTTTCTTTCCAGGTGCGAAGATCGGCGTACTGGGGACCAACGGCTCCGGCAAGTCCACCTTGCTCAAAATCATGGCGGGTGTGGACAAAGAAATTGAGGGCGAGGCC
>JBIKZZ010000301.1:0-4159 GCA_044354435.1 Rhodoferax sp.
GAAGAAATCTACGCCGCCTACGCTGAAGAAGACGCCGATTTTGACAAGCTGGCCACCGAGCAGGCTGACATGGAGGCCATCATCTCCAGCGCCGGCACCGACTCTGAGCACCAGCTTGAAATTGCCGCCGACGCCCTTCGCCTGCCGCCCTGGGATGCCAAGATCGGGCTGCTTTCGGGCGGTGAAAAGCGCCGCGTGGCGCTGTGCCAGTTGTTGCTGTCCAAGCCCGACATGCTGCTGCTGGACGAGCCGACCAACCACTTGGACGCCGAATCGGTGGACTGGCTGGAGCAATTTTTGCAGCGCTACCCCGGTACGGTGGTCGCCATTACCCACGATCGGTATTTTCTGGACAACGCCGCCGAGTGGATTCTGGAGCTCGACCGTGGCTCCGGCATCCCCTACAAGGGCAACTACAGCGACTGGCTGAGCCAGAAACAAGCGCGCCTGGAGGCCGAGCAAAAGGGCGAGGAAGCCCGGGCCAAGGCCCTGAAGAAGGAGCTGGAGTGGTCCCGCCAGAACCCCAAGGCCCGCCAGGCCAAAAGCAAGGCGCGCTTGGCCCGTTTTGAGGAACTGTCTGACTTTGAGTACCAGAAGCGCAACGAGACCAACGAGATCTTTATCCCGGTGGCTGACCGCCTGGGCCAGGAGGTGATTGAGTTCGTCAACGTCACCAAGTCGTTTGGGGACAGGGTGCTGATCGACAACCTGAGCTTCAAGGTGCCCCCCGGCGCCATTGTGGGCATCATCGGCCCCAATGGTGCCGGTAAATCCACCCTGTTCCGCATGATCTCGGGCCAGCAGCAGCCTGATTCGGGCACGGTCAAGATTGGCTCCACTTGCAAGATGGCCTTTGTTGACCAGAACCGCGACGACCTGGCCAACGAGAAAACGGTGTGGGAAGACGTGTCGGGCGGGCTCGACATTCTGAACATCGGCAAGTTTCAGATGGCCAGCCGCGCCTACTGCGGCCGCTTCAACTTCAATGGCGCTGACCAGCAAAAGCGGGTGGGTACCCTGTCGGGCGGTGAACGCGGCCGATTGCATTTGGCCAAGACCCTGATAGCCGGTGGCAACGTGCTGATGCTGGACGAACCGTCGAACGACCTTGACGTGGAAACCCTGCGCGCCCTGGAAGACGCGCTGCTGGAGTTTGCTGGCTCACTGATGGTGATCAGCCACGACCGCTGGTTTTTGGACCGCATTGCCACCCACATCCTGGCCTGCGAAGGCGACAGCCAGTGGACCTTTTACGACGGTAACTACCAGGAGTACGAGGCTGACAAGAAGCGCCGCTTGGGCGAGGAGGGCGCCAAGCCCAAACGCATGCGCTTCAAGGCGCTCAAGTAGGTCAACTGCTCAGAGGTCGCAGGCGGCCGGCCAGTGCAGGCCGCCTGAGCTGGCACTGCGCGCAGCCTTTATGGCACGTACCACAGCGCGTGCCGTCACTTCGGCGGCCAGCGTGCCCAGCACCATCATGCCGGCGGTCTTGCCAGATTGCCCGGTCCCCAGCGTGAACAGCGCGTCACCATCCGACAGGGTGTGCACCGGGTTGATGCTGCGCGCCAGGCCGTCGTGCGCCACCTGGGCCAGCCGGTGCGCCTGCGCCTTGGTCAGGATGGCGTCGGTGGCGATGACGCCGATGGTGGTGTTGGTGCCGGCCAGCAGCGGTTGGGGTAACTCGCCGGCCAGAATAGCCCGGCGGATATTGAGCAGGGCTTTGCCGTCGGTGGTACGGGCACCAGCAATCACCTGTGCCGTGTCTGGATCGATCACATCGCCCAGGGCGTTGCAGGCCACCAGGGCACCCACGGTAACGCCGTCCAGCGTGACGGAAGCGCTGCCAATGCCGCCGCGCATGGCGCGTGCCAGGCCAAACAGTTTGCCAACCAGGGCACCAGCCCCAGCACCCACATTGCCTTGCGCCGGCGGCTCGCGGCTGGCGGCCTGACAGGCCAGGTAGCCGGCCTGAGCGTCGGGCCGGATCCGGGCGTCGCCCACAGGCAGGTCAAACAACACGGCGGCTGGCACGATAGGCACCAGGCCAAAGTGCACGTCCAGGCCAATGCCCTGTTCCTCCAGCCAGCGCATCACGCCAGCGGCGGCGTCCAGCCCCCAGGCGCTGCCGCCGGCCAGCAGTATGGCGTGCGCCCGGTCCACCAGGTTGGAGGGGTGCAGCAGGTCGGTCTCTCGGGTGCCGGGTGCAGCGCCCCGCACATCCACACCGGCCACAGCGCCGGCGCGGGCAATCACCACGCTGCAGCCGGTGGGGCGGCGGGTGTCGGTGAAGTGGCCGACCTCGATGCCGGCGACCCGGGTGATGCTGTCAGCGCTGGCAAATTGGGAATCGGACATGGCGTTTTGATTATCCACGCCGCCATGCCGTTCCGTGCTCACTTTTACTTGGCCAACTCCAGCGTCAGCACCGTGTAGGCGCCGTTGACCTTGTCTGCGGTAAATCGCACCTTGTCACCGGTCTTGACGCCACCCAGCAGCGCCGGGTTGGAGACCTGGAACACCATGGTCATGGGCGGCATTTCCAGGTTTTTGATCTCGCCGTGTTTGAGCGTGATCTTGCGCGCGCTCAGGTCTACCTTGCGGACCTCAGCCTCGGTGGGTTCCGCAGCAGTGGCGGTCAGGCCGATGCCGCACAGCAAAGCAGTCAGCAGCAGTTGGCGATATGTGGGCATGGTTTGACGTCCTTCAGGGGTAGTTTTGATAAACGGATTGGCGGCCATCGCGTTGGACCAGCAGTACAGCAAACTTGTCGCGCCGCGTGCCGTACTCCGGGCCGTCCATGCCCGGCGAGCCGACCGGCATGCCGGGCACAGCCAGGCCCACCGCCCGTGGCCGCTCTTTGAGCATCCGACTGATCTCCCGCGCCGGCACATGCCCCTCGACCACATAGCCGTCCACGACAGCGGTGTGGCAGGAGCCGAAGGCCTCGGGCAGGCCGAGTTGCTGGCGCTTTTGGCGTTTGACGTCGTCGCTCACGTCATGGGCCTTGACCTGAAAGCCTGCCGCCTGAACGTGCTTGAGCCAATCTTTGCAGCAGCCGCAGCTGGCTGTTTTCCAAACCTCAATCAAGGGCCGGGTTGGGCTGGGGTTGGTGGCCAGCGCGGCCAGGGGCAGGGTGCTCCAGAGCACACAGAGGCGAGATAACAGATGGCGGCGGTGCATGGTGTGATCCTCAGGGTGCGGTGGTGGAACGGGCGATGACCTTGATCTTGCCCACCATACCCTCCTGGTAATGGCCGGGCAGCAGGCAGGCAAACTCAAAGTCCCCGGCGCGGTTGAAGGTCCAGATCAACTGGGCGGTCTTGCCCGGGTTGACATGGGCCATATAGGGCTCACTGTGCTCCATGCCCGGAAACTTGGCCATTAGCGCGGCATGGGCGTCCAGCTCGGCCTTGGTGCCGATCACCAACTCGTGCAGACCTTTGCCGGCGTTGCGGATCACCAATTTGACGGTGTCGCCCGCGCGGATTTGCAGTTCTGCCGGGATAAAGCGCATCTGGTCAGTCATGGTCACCGTGATGGTGCGGCTGACGGTTTTGGCGTCA
Source organism: Rhodoferax sp. (assembly GCA_044354435.1). Taxonomy (GTDB): domain Bacteria; phylum Pseudomonadota; class Gammaproteobacteria; order Burkholderiales; family Burkholderiaceae_C; genus Rhodoferax. Next base: position 3,564 of record JBIKZZ010000301.1, read on the forward strand.
CCGGCAATGCCCCAGGCGGTCTGTACCTTCTCGGTTGGCGCGCTTGAGTGTGCCGCATTATTATGAGAAAAAACGGCTGTAGCCCCCGTGGTTATTGAGAGTATTGCTATCAATTTTAGTATTTTCATCATGATCTCGTTCAGTGCTTGTGGCCGGTTGCAGGTTTTTTGACGTTCATGGCTGGGGTGGCGGCCGATGCCCCAAGAGGCTCGCTTTGACGGCTGGCGGCTGGTATGGCGCCGGTCCATTCAAAGGCGCGGGTGCCAGGTGGCTGCGTGAACCAGCCCGGATCGCGGTAGTCGCCGGGGGCCTGGTCACGCCGCACCTTCAGGGTGGTGAACATGCCGCCCATCTCCAGCGCGCCAAAGGGGCCGGTGCCAGTCATCATGGGCAGGGTGTTGTCGGGCAGGGGCATTTCCATCTCGCCCATGTCGGCCATGCCGCGCTCGCCCATCACCATGTAGTCGGGGATCAGTTTCTGGATCTTTCTCACCAGGCCCACGTGATCGACGCCGATCAGGGTGGGCACGGCGTGGCCCATGGCGTTCATAGTGTGGTGACTCTTGTGGCAATGCAGGGCCCAGTCGCCTTCCTCG
>JBIKZZ010000360.1:0-3401 GCA_044354435.1 Rhodoferax sp.
GTCGGCCACAAACTCCAGCTGGCGCATCTGGCCCACCGCCACATCCACCGTGACCTCTGGGCAGCGCGCCGCTAGCGGCCAGGGCCCGCCGTCGCTGCCGGTGATCTCGAACTCATGCCCGTGCAGATGGATCGGGTGGTTGGTCATGGTCAGGTTGCCCACCCGCAGCCGCACCCGGTCGCCCAGGCGCACGTTGAGCGAGTCGATACCCGGAAAGGCCCGGCTGTTCCAGGTCCACAGGTTGAACTCGAGCATGGTGTTGACCTTGGGCGTGCTGGCACCCGGCTCGATGTCGTAGGCATTCAGCAGAAAGCAGAAGTCGCGGTCTACCTCGCTGATCAGCGGGTGCGGCGCCTTGGGGTGGGTGACCCAAAAGCCCATCATGCCCATGGCCATCTGCGTCATCTCGTCCGCATGGGGGTGGTACATGAAGGTGCCGGGCCGGCGCGCCACAAACTCGTAGACAAAGGTCTTGCCGACCGGAATCTGCGGTTGCGTCATGCCGCCCACGCCGTCCATGCCGTTAGGCAGGCGCTGGCCGTGCCAGTGGATGGTGGTGTGCTCGGGCAGCTTGTTGGTGACAAACACCCGCACCCGATCCCCCTCGACCACCTCGATCGTCGGCCCCGGGCTTTGCCCGTTGTAACCCCACAAGGTGGCTTGCATGCCGGGGGCGATCTCGCGAACCACCGGTTCTGCCACCAGATGAAATTCCTTGACGCCATCTTTCATTCGCCAGGGCGCGGTCCAGCCGTTTAGGGTGATCACTGGCCGGTAAGGCCTGCCGGTGGTGGGAGCCAGTGGCGGTGCCGTGGCGGCGCCGCGCATGATGACAGGCTCGGGCAGGGCCGCCAGCGCCCCCCGGCTCACGCTGGCCACGGCCACTGCCGCGGTGGAGACAGCGGCGCTGGTAAAAAAATGTCGTCGTTGCATTGTGCTGTCCATCGTCAAAGGTCAAAGGTAAAAGATCAATGGGCCGGTTGAGCACTGGCGCCCTGCGCCGGGCCAGAGGCTTCTGCTGAAAAATCAATGTCCAGGCCAGCCAGTGCGCCTTGCAGGTCGGTATGGGCCAGCCAGAAATCGCGTTGGGCCAGCAGGGCGGCGTTCACACTGCGGATGCGGGCGCCAGCGCTGGCCAGCAGGTCCCAGGTGCTGAGCAGCATGCCGTTGTAGCGCGTCTGGGTTTCCTCCTGCAAAGTGGTTCGCCAAAGGACGACGTCGTCACGCTGATGGCGTGCCAGGTCGTAGGCCGAGCGGTAGCGCCCATAGGCTTCGCGGGCGCGGCTGCGCGTGCTGCTGGTGAGTGTGTCGGCCTGCATCTGGCTTGCGATGGCCTCGTCCAAGGCGTGGCGCAGGGCATTTTGGCGGGTGTCGAGCACTGGTGCCTGGGTGAGCAAGGTGGCCAGTGCTGCGCTGTCGTCCGGGGGCTGGTTTTGCCAGGTCGGTGTGATGCCCGCTGCCAGTGATTGCCAGGCGGCCAGGCTGTCGTGGCTGACTGCGGCACGCTGCCGTTCGGCGTGGGCCCGTGTCATGGCGCTTGGCAGGTGTTGGCGCAGGGCGGCTTCCTCCAGCCCCTGTGCTGCCATAGGCGAGGCTGGTAAGTCAGGCAGCCTGGGCGGTAGGCTGAACTTGGCGGCCTCGCCCCACAAGCCGAGCAAGCGCACCAGCCGTTCCCGGGTGCTCAAAGCCTGCTGCCGTGCCACAGCAAGCGCCATGGCTGCGTCTGATTGCAACAGGCGGGTCTGGATGCGCTGCATCTGGCTCCAATTGCCCACGGCAGCCATGCGCTGCGCCAATTCGGCGCCCGCTTCAGCGGCTTCCAGCGCATCCTGCAGGTAAACCACACTTTGGTTCGCCGCCACGGCCTCGACCCAGGCACGACTGACCTGGTGGCTGAGTTGAGCCACTTGCGCGTTGATTCGTGCGATTTCCAGCGTATTGAGTGCCGGGCCCAGCCATAAATCCGGGCGCTGTCGCAGGGCCATCGTGGTGGCTTGGCGCAGACTCAGAACAGGCCCAGCCGTGCCGGTTGCTTGGCTCGCCACCTGGGTTTGTGCCGCCTCCTGGGCCAGGATGTCGGCATGGCCCCGCTGGTGCTGGCCCACAGCAGCATTGGCGCGGCGCCAGGCTTGGCCGTCAGGTTCGGTGACGGTGGACTGCGCCCACCCCGACACCTGGATACACGCCCAGGCAAAGGCCAGGGCTACTTTCAATTTCATGGGAATCTCCTGAATCACGTATGCCGAGCGCAAACTTCGGCGTGTTGCGTGTTGGCGAGGCTGGCAACCCGTCAATAAGACGTGGCTATGCCCGCAAGTTCAGGACATGGGTGGCTTAAGCCGGGGCGTGTCGGTCACGCTGGCAAACGGTGTCGCGATGTCGGGGAATGACGCTTGGGGCAAGCGCGGGGCCAATGCCAAGCGCCACCCCGGCGTCAAGGCTGGCGTCTGGCAGCAGCTGGCGTAAATCTCACAGCTCTGGCAGGAAGTGCCGGCCAGGTGCTGGGCATCCGCAGGTGTCGCACCCAGGCTCGCAGTCAATGCGTCGGCGGTATGCCGCAACGCCATCTGGCCGTGGGCGCTGGCCTGCGTTGGGGTGGTCGCCAGTGGGGCCGCCGCGCCACTGGCTGTACAAGCCCACGCCGCTACCGACAGCAGGGTCAATACAAGTGCGAGGAGCGACGAGCGAAGGGCGGCAGTGATCACAGTGCAGCTACTGTATCGCAGCTGAACCGGTGCGATTTGCTACCGGACAATAAACCAGCTCAGTGGGCGAGGATCTTGGACAAAAAGTCGCGTGTTCGATCGCTTTTTGGATGGTTGAAGAACTCGTCGGGCGTGTTTTCTTCAACAATTTGTCCGTGGTCCATGAAGATCACCCGGTCGGCCACCGAGCGGGCAAAGCCCATCTCATGCGTCACACACAGCATGGTGATGCCCTGGTGGGCCAACTCTTTCATCACGTCGAGCACTTCATTGATCATTTCCGGGTCGAGCGCCGAGGTGGGCTCATCAAACAGCATGATCTTGGGTGTCAGGCACAGGGCGCGTGCAATGGCCACGCGCTGCTGTTGGCCGCCAGACAACTGCAAGGGGTACTTGCTGGCCTGTTCGGTGATCTGCACCCGTTGCAACTGCTGCATGGCGCGCTCTTCGGCTTCCTTTTTCGGAACGCCGCTGACCCACATGGGTGCGAGTGTGAGGTTTTCCAAAACGGTGAGGTGCGGGAAGAGGTTGAACTGCTGAAACACCATGCCCACGCTTTTGCGTATGGCGTTCACAGCTTTGATATCGTCACTGAGCTCGGTGCCGTCCACCACCAGCTTGCCTTCCTGGTGCTCCTCAAGCCGGTTGATGCAGCGGATCAGGGTTGATTTGCCCGAGCCCGAGGGCCCGCAGATC
>JBIKZZ010000050.1:0-14363 GCA_044354435.1 Rhodoferax sp.
TCACGTGTTACCTGGCAATTGGCGCTGGCACTCTGTTCGGTGGGTGGCGCATCGTCAAAACCATGGGTCAACGCATCACCAAGCTCAAGCCGGTCGGTGGATTTTGTGCTGAGACGGGGGGCGCAGTAACACTTTTTCTTGCCACAGCGTTGGGAATTCCGGTGTCTACCACCCACACCATCACGGGCGCCATTGTTGGCGTGGGCTCGGTTCAGCGGGCCAGTGCCGTTCGGTGGGGCGTGGCTGGCAATATTGTCTGGGCCTGGATTCTGACGATTCCCGTCAGTGGCATGGTTGCAGCACTCGGTTACTGGCTGAGCAATCAACTCTTTTGATTGCTATCGGAAATATAGCTACAACCCTAATGAGACTGTAGCTGGAGGACCAATTTCATTGTGAAATTTTGCGAGCTTCCTCGATCTTAAATTCGAAGTAATGCTGGAAACTGAACACAATGCTGCTCATCAGGACGGTCGCGCCGATGAGCAGCGAGAACACGACGGCGCCGATGGTGACCCATTGGGTTTGCCCGGCTGAAGCATCTGACGATGCTGTAGGATTGAATTTGGCATTCCATTTTTCTGTCGCAGTTAGTGCGTACACAATAGCTGTTAGCGAGCAGCCCGATATGTTGAACCCCAGCAGCGGGATTAACACCCAGCTCAAAGGGTCATCGAGGCCATTTTTATGTGCGCGCTCCAAGCCATAGAGCCCCAGCGCCGTTGGAATAGGCAACAGCCAAGCCAGCATATCGCTTTTTCCGTACAAATAAAACCGATGGAGGCCAAACGGACCACCCAGGAAGGCCAGCCAAGCGGCGAGTGTTTTATTCTTCATCTCCGCCCATTATGGACCGGGCGGACAGGCGTCCCCCCATCCCAACGCCCTGTCCATCAAGACCACATCCAACCAACGGTCAAATTTCCATCCGCAGGATTTGAGTATGCCCACATGACTGAAGCCCACCGAGCGATGGACCCCGATCGAACCTGCGTTGTCCGAGTCGCCTATCACTGCGATAAGTTTGCGTACCCCAGCTTTTTCTGCCTGTGCCGCCAACTCCGCGAGCAGCGCGCGGCCCAATCCTTGGCCATGGGCATCCAGGGCCAGATAAATGGAGTTCTCCGCCGAAAACCGATAGGCTGGCCGTGGCTTGAACCAGTTGCAATAAGCGAAGCCCAACACCTTGTCGCCTTCAACGGCGACCAAATAAGGCAGGCCCTTTCCACAGACATCGTCGCGGCGACTCGCCATGTCGGCAGCAGAGGGTGGGTCGACCTCAAAAGTGCCGGTCCCATGGCGCACATGGTGGGCATAAATGGCTGTAATTGCTGTGATATCGGCGTCATGGCTGGATCGAATGATGGGCATAAGAGGAGCTCGCGTTATAATAGAAGGCTATTCAGTGTGTCGCTGGCCGGGTGGCCATGTTGCGTGTCTCAAACGCTGGATTAAGTTTTGAATTAAATCGCGGAATTAACTCGCCGCATCCCGAAGGATAAATCATGGTCGTCATTCGACTCGCCCGTGGCGGAGCAAAAGCTCGCCCGTTTTTCAATATTGTGGTGGCGGACAAGCGTACCCGCCGAGATGGCCGATTCATCGAACGGATCGGGTTTTACAACCCCATCGCCACAGCCAGCGAAGAAAGCATTCGCATTGCCCAGGATCGACTGACCTATTGGAGGAGCGTTGGTGCTCAAGCGTCTCCGACGGTCGAACGCCTGATCAATCAGGCTGCCAGCAAGGCGGCCTGATACCTCTGTGATGCTGCCTGGCCTCGAAGCTGCCGAATTACCGGTAGACGCGATCGAAGTCGGGCGCATCGCTGATGCCTGGGGAATCAAGGGCTGGTTCAAGGCCTTCCCACATAGCGCCGATCCCGAGGCGCTTTTTTCTTCCAAGAGCTGGTATTTGCTGCCGGCCGAAAAGGGGCCGAAAACGTTTTCCGGTCCTGGCTGTCTTGTCATATCAGGCATCAAACAGCATGCAGATACTGTTGTGGCGTCCGCCCAGGGTGTCGAGGACCGGAATGGGGCGGAGGCACTGCGCGGCGCGCGTATTTTTATAGCCCGTTCCAGCTTTCCCATGCCGGGCGAAGATGAGTATTATTGGGTCGATTTGATCGGGCTCAACGTCGTGAATCGTGAAGGTATCGCCTTGGGTGTGGTTCGCGAGTTGTTGGCCACTGGTCTGCAGACAGTGTTGGTCTTGTCCTTCCAGCACGAAGGCAAGTCAATGGAGCGGATGATTCCGTTTGTTGCCGTTTACATCGATCGAGTCGACCTTGCAACGCGGCGTATCGCAGTCGATTGGCAGCCGGACTACTAAGGCTGGACGATGCGGTTTGACCTCGTCACTTTGTTCCCAGAGCTGTTTGCCCCTCTTCTGACCAGCGGCATTACCCGTCGCGCTTTTGAGTCGGGCCAGGTCGATGTTCGCCTCAACAATCCCCGCGATTTTTCAGAAGGCAACTACAAGCGTGTGGACGATCGCCCCTATGGAGGCGGGCCTGGTATGGTCATGATGTCAGAGCCCCTGGCGCGTTGTATGGAAAGTATCCGCCTCCAGCGACCCGAACCGGTTCCCGTGGTTCTCTTTTCCCCATTAGGGCAATTGCTGGATCAAGCGACGGTTGCCAGTTGGGCGAGCAGCGAAGGCGCGGTCTTGATTTGTGGCCGCTATGAGGGCATAGACCAGCGTTTTGTCGACAAGCATGTTACCCACCAAATTAGTTTAGGTGACTTTGTCATGTCCGGGGGTGAAGTCGCCGCGATGGCCTTGCTTGACGCGGTGGCCCGTTTGCAGCCCGGTGTACTGAACACTGCGGCTAGCCACCAACAGGATAGCTTTAGCCCTGAATTGGATGGTCTGCTGGACTGCCCGCAGTACACCCGACCCCAGCACTGGGCCGGGCAAGCCGTGCCAGAGGTTTTAATGTCCGGCAACCATCTTGACATTAACCAGTGGCGTCGGCAGCAGCGACTGTCAATAACGCTGCGCCTGAGGCCAGACCTGATTGTCCGCGCGCGCAGAGGCGGCAGACTTAGCTCGGAAGACGAAGCGTTTCTCCTTTCGGACACCACAGAAAACGCTGCCGCAGCGACGCAGTGCAGGTGAGTTCAATAGCCGCTATCACTGTTGGCTACACGTGGTTATAATTGAAGGCTTTACAGATCCTCTGGGCGGCCGCCTGATTGCTTGTGCACTTAGGCATTTGCGTCATTCTGACGCAGGCGCGACCAAGATCAATTGAGGACACTATGAATCTCATTCAGACCCTTGAGCAGGAAGAAATTGCTCGTCTGGGGAAAACCATCCCCGAATTCGCGCCAGGTGACACGGTCATCGTCAACGTCAATGTGGTTGAGGGCAGCCGTAAACGTGTACAGGCCTATGAGGGCGTCGTGATTGCCAAGCGCAATCGGGGTCTTAACAGCGGGTTTATTGTGCGCAAGATTTCCAGTGGCGAAGGGGTGGAGCGAACCTTCCAGACTTACAGTCCGTTGATTGCCAGCATTGAAGTGAAGCGTCGCGGCGATGTACGTCGTGCCAAGCTCTACTATTTGCGAGACCGCAGCGGCAAGTCGGCGCGTATCAAGGAAAAATTGCCGGCTAAGAAGACTGTCAACACCTGATTGCTGTGTGCACGAGCAAGCCGCCCTGGCACCTGCCTGTGGCGGCTTTATTCATTGTGCGCCCGAAATACAGGCGCTGATGCTGCTATGACGACCTTGCTTCATCCGCCAAATTTTGATCCGAGACTCGTTCCGGTCGAGGGCGTAGACAGCCACTTGCCACCGATCCTTTCTGCCGCGCTAGCTCCAAACGCTCTGCGGCAACGCTTCGCTGAGCCACCACCCTGGGAGCCTGAGCTGATCGCCGAGCCTGCCTGGTCGTCCCGACAACCCCGCCATGCCTCAGTATTGATCCCGATTGTGATGCGGCGGAAACCGACTGTGCTGCTGACCGAGAGGACCTTACACCTGCCCACTCACTCCGGTCAAATTGCTTTTCCTGGTGGCAAAGCCGAAGATTTTGATGTTGATGCCATCGCCACAGCCTTGCGCGAGGCAAAAGAGGAAGTCGGCCTCGAGCCAGCATTCATCCAGGTTTTGGGCCAGTTGCCTCATTACCGGACCGGTTCTGGTTTCATCATCACCCCGGTTGTCGCGTTGGTGGAAATTGGTTTCACCCTAAACCCGGATCTCAACGAGGTTGCCGATGTTTTTGAGGTGCCGTTGGCGTTCCTGATGAATCCGGCACACCATCAGCGTCATGCCTACGATTGGGATGGTCGACGGCGCGAGTGGTTTGCCATTCCCTATCAGGACAAGGAAGCCCTCCGATTCATTTGGGGTGCCACAGCGGGCATGTTGCGCAACTTCTACCGCATGCTGTTGGCCTAAACCAGGGTGCCGTTATCATCAGCCTATGAGTTTCATCTCTGTGTTGTTGGCGCTGCTTATAGAGCAGGCGCGCCCTCTCGGCCCAAGAAATCGTGCTCATGCGATCTTGCGCGCATGGGTGCGTTGGAGCGCCCGCAATTTTGACGCTGGCAAATCGGCTCATGGTTGGCTAACTTGGGGTTTTGCGGTGGGCGCGCCCTCGACGGCCTCACTGGTCATTTATTGGTTGTTTGTCCTTACGCTTGGATGGGCCGTAGCTTTGCTTTGGAGTGTGGCGGTCCTGTATGTCACGCTAGGGTTCCGCCAATTCAGTTTTCACTTCACTCAGATCAGAGATGCTTTGGCCGATGGGGATGAAGTGCTCGCCCGAGATCTACTTGCGACATGGCAGCATACAGACGCACGCGAACTTGCCAGGAGTGAAATCGTACGCCATGTCATTGAGCATTCTGTGATCGCGGCGCATCGCCATGTCTTTGGCGTGCTGGCCTGGTTTTCTGTTTTAGCGGCCTTTGGCTTTGGTCCCGCTGGCGCAGTGTTGTACAGGGTTAGCGAATTTGTCGCGCGCTATTGGCAGGACGGTACCAAGCATCGTCATCAACCGGTCAGTCAGGCGCTTCAGCAGACGGCTCGCCATGCCTGGCGTTTGATCGACTGGGTTCCTGCGCGCATCACGGCAGTCAGTTTTGCAGTTGTCGGTAGTTTTGAAGAGGCCATGGATGGTTGGCGTCAGCATGAGAGACATTTCGATGGGGACAATGATTCCTTGATCCTGGCGGCTACCGCCGGCGCGGTCAATATTCAGCTTGGGAAACCCAGCGCGAACTCGGGCAAGGGGGATGACAGTCCGACTGTTGAGTCCACCACCGCTACCTTAGCAGCACACACCACCGGACCGATATCCGAATTGGCGCATATGGCCGTGATTGTGGGATTGGTTTGGCGGACGGTGGTGATGTGGATCTTGTTGTTGGCCCTCTTGACACTGGCCCGGTTGCTGGGTTAACCGGAGGGGCTCAGTAACGTGCCAGACCGCACAGTTCGGCGTATAGTTCGCTATAAATTTTATAGCGATTGATGCTTATTCCATGCGGGTTAGAGGCTGATTCTAAGGCGGAAATCACGCTGCAGCCGGGTTCATGCAGATGACTGCAGTTGTAAAACTTGCAGGCATCTGCATGCGAGTGCAGATCGGGCATGTAGTGCGCCAGTTTCGCTGGCTCGATGTGGTTTAAGCCGAATTCTTGGAAGCCAGGTGAGTCGATCAGTGCTGTAGTGCGGTTGTCATCGACCCAGTACCACGTGGTGCGCGTGGTGGTGTGCTTGCCAGAGTTCAGCGCTTGGGAAATTTCCCCTGTTTGCGCCAGAGCACCGGGCTTGAGCAGGTTGATCAAAGTGCTTTTCCCCGCGCCCGATGGCCCAAGCACCAGCGTGGTCTTACCCACGAAGACGTTCAAAAGAGCCGCATGCTCCGATTCGCTGGTAAGTCGAAGGGTCAACCTGAGGACTTGGTAGTTCATGCGCCGATAGGGCTCCAGCCACCGCCAAGCTTGCGCGAATGGCTCGGTCAAGTCACTTTTGTTTAGCGCTATGACTGGCGTGATGCCAGCGGCCTCGGCTGCAACCAAAGCGCGTGAGAGTTGGCTGCTGGAAAATGCGGGCTCAGCCGCGATCAGGATGAGAATTTGGTCTAGATTCGCTGCAAACGACTTAGTTCGCATGTCGTCCTGTCGGTAAAAGAGGTTACGCCTCGCCTCAATTTTTTCAATCGTGCCTTCGTCACCAGTGGCTTGCCAGAGCACTCTGTCCCCCACAACGCCCAGACTTTTCTTACCGCGTGAGTGGCAGATCAGTCGATCACCGCCAGGCTTTTCGACCAGAAAATGCCGGCCGTGGTTTGCCACGATCAATCCCTCTGCCAAAGGCGCGGACGCCATCAGCGTACAGGCGCCAAGTGCACCCTCATGCCAGTAAAGCGTCCACTTGTGCTGCGCAGTCAAAGTCGGTGCTGGAGATGCCCTGCACATCATGGGTATTGAAGCGAACCACACAACGCCCGTATTGCGCCAACAATTCTGGGTGGTGATCTTGAACGTGGGCTATCAATGCCACTGCATTTACAAAGGCCATGGTCTCGAAATAGTTGACAAATGAAAACGTCTTTTCAATTGCGAGAGTAGGTCCGTCGCCCGTCAGGCACCATCCTTCCAGCTTCGCTAAATGGGTTACGAGCTCGGTGGCTGTCATGCTTCTCCGACGCTCACTAGACCAGTCTTTTTTCTTGAGCTGGACCTTCATCATGATGCATTCGCTGCAGCGGGTCCGAAGAGGTGAGCCAGGCGCTCCGATGCGGGTGGATGTGAGTAATGAAACCGGGCGTAAATCGGGTCAGGCGTTAACGTTGAGGCATTGTCGTCATACAGCTTCAGTAGCGCAGTAGCAAGGTCTTCGCCACTCGTATGCTCAACTGCATAGGCGTCTGCTTGGAATTCGTGCCGGCGTGACATCCAGGATAGGAGTGGAGTGATGAAAAAACTGACCACCGGTACCGTCAACATGAACAAAAGCACGGCCAGCCCATCGTTAGGGCGACCTAGATTGGGTTCCACCCCGAGGCCAGCGTAGAACCAGATGTTAGTGGCAAGCCAACCCAGCAGTGCGAAACCTGCCAAGCTCAGCGCAAAAAGAAAAAGCATGCGCTGACGTATGTGGCGATGCTTGAAATGCCCAAGCTCGTGCGCCAGCACAGCAGCAACTTCTTTTGTCGAAAGCTTGGCTAACAAGGTGTCGAAAAACACCACCCGTTTGGCCGAGCCGAACCCCGTGAAATACGCATTCCCATGGGCGCTGCGCTTGCTGCCGTCCATGACGAAAAGGCCTTTGCTCTCAAAGCCGCACTGAGTCATCAGGCGCGTTACCGTCTCTCGGAGCGCCTGGTCTTCCAGGGGAGTGAAGCGATTGAACATCGGGGCAATAAAGGTCGGGAACAGCCACATCAAAAGTAGGTTTATTGCCACCCAGGCGCCCCAAGCCCAGACCCACCACTGCGCCCCCGCAGCACCCATCAACCACAGGATCAAACCGACGATTGGCAGACCGATGGCCACGCCGAGCAAGCTTGATTTGACCAAATCTATCAGCCATACTTTTGGCGTTGTCTTGTTGAAGCCAAAGCGAGCCTCCAAAACAAAGGTCTGATACAAGCTCAGCGGTAGATCAATCGCGCCATTAATCAGGATAAATGTCCCAACAAGCGCCAGTTGCTGACCCATGCCACCAAAGCTGAACCAATTCAGCAGGGCCTGATTTAATCCTGACAGGCCACCCAGCAAGGTCCAGCCCAGCAAGATCGCAGCGCTTAAGCCCATTTCCAGCAGCCCCAATCGCAATTTGGCGATCGTGTAGTCAGCGGCTTTTTGGTGAGATGTCAGATTGACGGTGTTTGAAAAGGCCACTGGGACTTCGTGGCGATATCCCGCAACATGACTGATTTGCCGCGAGTTGAGCCAGAACCTGAACAACAGGTTCACCAGCAGCATGGCTGAGAAAACATAGGTCAGATTCAGCGCCAAGTTGGAGTCTGTGGTTGGAGTGAGCATTGAGCCAGAGTTTAGGGCATCGGCGACAATTCCGATCATGGAATCAAATACCGATGTCACCAAGCGGGCGGCGCTGGCCAAGTCAGATCAAAATCTCGTGTGGCTGGATTGTGAGATGACCGGTCTGAACCCTGAGCATGACAGGATCATCGAAATTGCTGTCGTCGTGACTGGGCCCAGGCTGGAGCCCCGCATCGAGGGGCCAGTGCTGGTGATTCACCAAAGTGACGAGCAACTCGCCGGCATGGATGCCTGGAACCGGGGCACCCACGGGAAAAGTGGTCTAGTTGACAAGGTCAAAGCCTCTAGCTTGTCTGAGTGGGCAGCGCAAAAGATTATTCTGGACTTTCTGAGTGCTTACTTGCCACAAAAAACAAGTCCGATGTGTGGCAACAGCATTGGCCAGGATCGGCGCTTTCTGGCCAAGTACATGCCTGAACTCGAATCGTTTTTTCATTATCGGAATCTGGATGTCAGCACGCTCAAGGAGTTGGCGAAGCGCTGGCGGCCCGAGGTTTACAACGCATTTAAAAAGCAGCAGCGGCACACGGCGCTGGCTGATGTGCAGGAGTCCATCGATGAGCTGGTGCACTACCGTGAGTACTTTCTCAAGCTAACCGCTTAGGCCTCGGAGCAATTGTGTGCCATAATATGGGGCTGCGTTGTAAACAGCGACGCGTATTTGCGCATCTCCCTTCATTCACACGGCCTACGCCTGGTTTGCTTTAGCAAAACGGCTGTAAACGGTCCCCGCTTCGACCTCGGTTTTTGATCGGTCAACGCAGGTTTCGTTTGATGGTTGATGTTTTTTAACCATTGACGGAGCCGTTGCCTCTCAGGCGATGCTCGCGTGTGAGTAAATTCATGACTGACGCTTTTCAAGCGGCTGGCGATTCCTCGTCGGACGAAGACTTTCCCATTAATTCTCCTGATGCAAGCATAGACGCTTTGGAGCCGGCCGAGCTTCTCGAGGCCGCTCCAAACGGCTTTTTGGCCTTCGGGCTGGCTCCGGAGTTGATTCAAGCGGTGAAGGACCTCGGATTTACCCAGCCGACCACCGTCCAACAAAAGACTATTCCGCTTGCCATGGAGGGGATCGATGGAGCTCAGCCACGTACCCGCTTTGTTGACCTCATGGTCTCCAGCCAGACGGGCAGCGGCAAAACGGCTGCGTTTTTATTGCCTGTTTTACACACCCTATTGACCCAGCAGGTCCAGGCCGAAGCCAAGGAGCGTGCTGATTTCGAATCGGCAGTGGCTGATGCGCTTGCCAAGGGCGAGGCGCCACCTAAGCGTGGCAAGCGCAAGGATCCGACCAATCCCCGTAATTTTTCGACCGTTGCCCCGGGCGCATTGATTGTGTGTCCCACACGAGAGCTTGCACAACAAGTGGCGCACGATGCCATCGATTTAGTACAGCATTGCCGTGGCTTACGCATCGCCAACATCGTGGGTGGCATGCCCTACCAACTGCAGATTGCTAAACTGCAGAATGCCAACCTCGTGGTTGCAACGCCTGGCCGGCTGCTTGACCTGCAGCGGTCTATGCAAATAAAGCTCGATCAAGTTCAGTTTCTGGTGGTTGACGAAGCCGACCGCATGCTTGATCTCGGTTTTTCGGATGATCTGGCTGAGATCAACCAACTCACGATTCAGCGTCAGCAGACCATGATGTTCAGTGCGACTTTTGCGCCCCGTATTCAGCAGTTGGCTGCACGGGTCATGCGGGAGCCGCAGCGGATCACGATTGATTCACCCCAAGACAAGCACGTGAATATCAAGCAGGCCTTGTTTTGGGCCGACAACGCCCAGCACAAGCGCAAGTTGCTGGATCACTGGCTGCGCGACACGACGATCAATCAAGCCATTGTTTTCGCCAGTACCCAGATTGAATGCGACGGTTTGGCCAACGATTTGCAGCAAGATGGTTTTTCTGCGGTGGCTTTGCACGGCGCGCTCAGCCAAGGCCTGCGTAACCGCCGGCTCATGGCCTTGCGGCAGGGGCAAGTGCAAATTCTGGTTGCCACCGATGTCGCTGCACGTGGCATTGACGTGCCGACCATCAGCCATGTGTTTAATTTCGGCTTGCCGATGAAGGCCGAGGATTACACGCACCGCATTGGACGTACCGGTCGTGCCGGGCGCGACGGACTGGCCGTGACATTTGCCGAATTCCGTGACCGTCGCAAGATTTTTGATATTGAAGCCTACAGCAGGCAGCAGTTCAAGGCCGAAGTGATTCCTGGCCTCGAGCCGCAACAGCGGTTCCCGGATGCGCGTCCTAATTCGAATTTTGGCGGGCGGGACGGCCGTGGCAACAGTGACCATCACTCGCGTGATCGCAAGTTCGGCGCGGGTCGCCCTGCTGGCTTTGGCGGTAATCGGCATGGAACCTCAGACCGCAACGCCGGTGCTCCGCGTGAGTTCGGCGCACCTGGATTCCCTGGGCAAGCTGCGGCCGGTTTTGGTCAGCGTGATGCTCGCCCGGCAGCGCCTCGCGAAGGCTTCAACTACGAACGCAAAGGTGGATTCAACGATCGCTTTGCGGGCGACCGGGCTCCTTCGGCCGCATCGCGTGACGATTTTGGCGCGCGCAAGCCAACCTTTGGCAAGCCGATGGGCGTCAAGCCCGGGAATGGCGGAGGCAAGGTTTTTGTGCCCAGAGACGCAAAAAAGCGTCTGACACGCAGCGCCTGACCTTGGCAACACCAACGCCTTAGAGGGTTCCGACTTTCCAGTTGCAAAAGGCCCGATGATGACAACGTTTGCAAGAGATTTGAAAAATCCGTTGCTGAAACGCCGTTTTGCCTTTCTGACCCTGCCTAATTATTCGCTGATTGCGCTGTCGACTGCCGTCGAGGCGCTGAGAATGGCCAACCGGGTGACTCAAGAAGATGTTTACCACTGGACCATAGCCAGCCTGGATGGGTCGCCGCAGACGGCCAGTAGCGGTCTGTCTATGTCTCCCACCCAGGCCATTGAGGCTATTGGGCCGGTAGACATTGTTTTCGTGTGTGGTGGGGTCGAGGTCGAGCATGCCGTGACCAAGGAGCTTCTTGCTGTTTTGCGTCGACTTGCGCAGCGACATGTGGCTCTAGGCGCTCTTTGTACGGGCGGCTATGCGCTGGCAAAAGCTGGGTTGCTCGACAAATACAAAGCCGTGATCCATTGGGAAAACATGTCTGCGCTGAAAGAGCAGTTTCCGCGGGTGATTTTTTCGGATCAGCTCTTCGCCATTGATCGTGATCGTTACACCTGTTCGGGCGGGGTTGCGCCGTTGGACCTGATGCTCAATATCATCAAAGACCAACTGGGAAGCGATATTGCCCCGATGATTTCTGAGCAGTTCATCCTCGACCGAATCCGAAATGATCAGGACCGCCAGCATGTGCCACTGCAGGCGAGGGTGGGACTTTTCCATGAAAACTTGATCGAGGCGGCGGCCTTGATGGAGAGCAATATCGAAGAGCCTTTGGCGTTAGATGAGATTGCGGCCTTGGTCGGGGTCTCCCGCCGCCAGATCGAGCGCCTTTTCAAACGCTATGTCGGCGAGGTTCCGACCAAATACTACCTCGATATGCGACTTCGTCGGGCCCGAACGCTGCTGTTACAGACAGCAATGTCCATCATGGACATTGCTGTGGCCTGCGGGTTCCAGTCGCCACCGCATTTCTCCAAGTGTTATCGCAACCTGTTTGGCCACACACCCAGCGCCGAGCGTCAACTTAGCCGACGTAGCATGCTAAGCGGCGGCAAGACCTAGCATCCTTGGCCGTCGCTGCGCTAGCGGAACACCACCGTCTTGCTGCCATTTAAAAAGACGCGGCGTTCGATGTGAAATTTGACAGCCGATGCCAAAGCTCGGCACTCCGAGTCGCGACCGGCTGCTGCCAGTTTCTCAGGTGTGAAAGTGTGATCGACGCGTTCGACGATCTGCTCAATGATAGGCCCTTCGTCCAGATCTGCCGTCACATAGTGGGCAGTAGCGCCCGTCAATTTAACTCCGCGGGCATGGGCCTGATGGTAGGGCTTGGCGCCTTTGAATCCTGGCAGGAACGAGTGGTGGATATTCATCGCTCGGCCACGCAGACTTCGGCATAGGTCGTTAGAGAGCACCTGCATGTATCGCGCCAGAACAACCAATTCGCTGTTGGTAGCGGACACGATATCCAACAATTGTTGTTCTCGGCCTGCCTTGCTTTCAGGCGTGACGGGCAAGCAGACAAACGGGATGTTGTGCCCCTCAACCATAGGGCGAAGATCAGGATGGTTCGAGATGACTGTGGTGATGTCCATCTTGAGTTCGCCGGTGCGGTGGCGGTAGAGCAAGTCGTTCAGGCAATGGTCGAATTTAGACACCATGATCAGGACCCGAGGCTTTTTTTCTCCGTCATGAATTGCCCACTCCATGTCTTCCCGCTCAGCAACTTCCAGGAATTCAGCTTTCAGTGCTTCGAGCTCGGGCGTCTCAACGGGATCCCCGTAAAAGCTCACCCGGACAAAAAAACGGCCGGTCAATACATCGTCAAACTGCTGCATGTCAGTGATGTAGCATTTTCGAGAGGCCAAGAAGCCGGAAACTGCCGCTACCGTACCCATGCGGCTGTCGCAAGTGGCGTTCAAAATGTAGTGAGGCTTGCCTTCGAGAGGAACATTCATGTGCTGTCAGCGCTGCGCTGGTTGGATAAAGTCGGTGATGTGGCATAGCCGACAAGCTCCGGATCGTAGCTTAGGTAAAGAATCGCGGCCAGGTTGCCTCGGCACGACTGTAGCTTGGGTTGCGGCGACTACTGCGGCCTCTCTTGCATGTCGCGCATGAGTCATTCTCATGTCGCTGGACGATAATGGACAGTCGCTAATTTATTAGTCGGCCTCACTGTGGGCCCGTACCATTTTCTCTATCCAAGAACACTGGCCTTGCCGGGCAGTTTCACCATGACACAAGAGGAGTAGACCATGGCAGATGACTTTGATGATGATCTTGACCTGAATACTCTGAACGACGAGGAACTGACGGAGCAGGTGCACGACGACCTGTACAACGGCTTGCGTGACGAGGTCATAGACGCCACCAATATTCTTTTGAAGCGCGGTTGGTCTGCTGACCGGGTGCTGAATGATGCTTTGGTGGAGGGCATGCGCATTGTCGGCGTTGACTTCCGCGATGGCATTCTGTTCGTCCCAGAAGTGCTGTTGGCCGCCAACGCTATGAAGGGTGGCATGGAAATTCTGCGCCCCCTTCTGGCGGAGACCGGTGTGGAGCCAATTGGCAAGATGGTAATCGGTACGGTCAAGGGCGATATCCATGACATTGGCAAGAACCTCGTCGGCATGATGATGGAGGGTGCCGGGTTTGAAGTGATTGACCTGGGCATCAATAACCCGGTCGAGAAATACCTGGCAGCTCTGGAGCAGCACAAGCCGGATATTCTGGGCTTATCGGCCCTGCTGACGACCACCATGCCCTACATGAAAGTTGTGATCGACACCTTGAAGGAAAAAGGCCTGCGTGACGACTTCATTGTGCTGGTCGGTGGCGCGCCGCTTAACGAAGAGTTCGGGCGGGCAGTGGGTGCGGATGCTTACTGCCGTGATGCCGGCATTGCTGTTGAGACCGCCAAGACCTTGATTGCTGCCCGGCGCGCTGCTGCGCGCGCCTGAGGCGATCAGGTCGTGCCTCGCTGCTTGATCATTGCCTGCGGCGCGCTGGCCAGGGAAATTGTGGCGCTGCGCAAACTCAACGACTGGCCGCATATGGATGTGCAGTGCCTGCCCGCCGAGTTGCACAACCGCCCGGAGAAAATTCCAGCTGCGGTCAAAGCCAAGATACAGGCCAACCGTAGCGACTACTCGAGTATCTTTGTTGCCTATGGCGACTGTGGCACGGGTGGC
This sequence comes from Rhodoferax sp., assembly GCA_044354435.1. Lineage (GTDB taxonomy): Bacteria > Pseudomonadota > Gammaproteobacteria > Burkholderiales > Burkholderiaceae_C > Rhodoferax. Next base: position 13,901 of record JBIKZZ010000050.1, read on the forward strand.
TTGCTGGATGCGGTGTTGCAGGAGGAGCAGGTCGAGCGCATTCCCGGAGCGCACTGCTATGAGTTTTTTGCCGGTAGCGAAGCGTTTGACGCCTTGTCAGAAAAGGAGCTCGGTACCTTTTACTTGACTGACTTCCTGTTGGAGCACTTCGAGCGCCTGGTGGTGCGCGGCCTGGGGCTGGATCGGCACCCGTCCTTGTTGGTAACTCTGTTTGGGAACTATCGCAAGTTGGTGTACCTGGCTCAGGTGCCTGATGCCGAAAGAATGACGGCAGCCCGCGCGGCGGCCGAGAGATTGGGTTTGACGTTTGATTACCTCGTGACTGGTTATGGCGGGCTGGAACGCAGCCTGAAGGTCGTGAATCAAGGAGTAGTGGTGTGGCGAAGCTGATTGTGATTTCGTGGCGCGATGTACCCGCCCAGGTGCTCGTCAAGTTGGGACGGGAGACTGCCAAGGTGCAGCT
>JBIKZZ010000315.1:0-3927 GCA_044354435.1 Rhodoferax sp.
GGCGCGGTGGTGATCAGGTCTTGGTCGAACTCTCGCTCAAGCCGCTCTTGCACGATCTCCATGTGCAACAGGCCGAGAAATCCGCAGCGAAAACCAAAGCCCAGCGCCTGTGACACCTCGGGCTCGTAGTGCAGTGAGGCGTCGTTGAGCTTGAGCTTCTCCAGGCTGTCACGCAGGCCCTCATACTGGTTAGCCTCGGTCGGGTAGAGCCCGGCAAACACCTGCGGCTGGATTTCCTTGAACCCTGGCAGCGCCTCGGTGGCTGTGAGCGCCGCACCGCCTGTACCTGGTTTGATCAAGGTGACGGTATCACCCACTTTGGCCGCCTGAAGTTCGCGAATGCCGGCAATGATGTAACCGACCTCGCCCGCCTCCAGCGAGGGCCGCGCCTCATTACCCGGCGTAAAGACACCCAGCGTGTCGGCGTTGTAGGTGGCGCCGGTAGCCATCAGCTTGATGCGTTCGCCGCGGGCCAACCGGCCGTCAACGACACGCACCAGCATCACGACACCCACATAGCTGTCAAACCAGCTGTCAATGATCATGGCGCGCAGCGCGCCCTGCGGGTTGCCTTTGGGTGCTGGAATACGGGCGACCACGGCTTCAAGTATTTCGTCAATGCCCATGCCGGTCTTGGCCGAGCAGGGGATGGCGTCCGTGGCGTCGATCCCGATGACATCCTCGATTTCGATCTTGGCGTTCTCCGGATCGGCATTGGGCAGATCCATCTTGTTGAGCACGGGCACCACCTCGACCCCAAGGTCCAGTGCGGTGTAGCAGTTGGCAACCGTCTGCGCTTCTACGCCCTGGCTGGCATCTACCACCAGCAACGCCCCCTCGCAGGCCGACAGGGAGCGACTGACTTCGTATGAGAAATCTACGTGTCCAGGTGTGTCGATCAAATTCAGGTTGTAGGTCTGACCATCAAGGGCCTTGTAATGCAGCGCCGCGGTCTGTGCCTTGATGGTTATCCCACGCTCTTTCTCGATGTCCATCGAGTCCAGCACCTGCGCCTCCATCTCGCGCTCCTGCAAGCCGCCACAACGCTGGATCAGGCGGTCAGCCAGGGTCGACTTGCCGTGGTCAATGTGGGCAATGATCGAAAAATTTCTGATGTGATTCATCAACGGGAACGTTCAAGTGGTTGAATTAAAAGAGTCCGACCCAGAAAAAAGGGCGCGTCGGAAATAGACGCGCCCTGAACCAACTGTCTTTGGCAACTGCGAAAGTTGGACCTTCATTGTAGGCAAAAAGACACTTGCGAGCCGCCTAAGACCAAGTCGGCCTGCACGTTGCAAGCCAGCAACACCTTTATTATTCACAGTTTATACACAATTATTTAACAAAGCGGGGGAAGAGTTGTGCACGAACTGTGGATCAACCGCCAGATCTCGGGGTCTATCTCGTATCGTGGATTTATGCAGGCCCTATATACCAGTAACTCCTAGCATAGGGCCCTTATTCTAACCAGGATAGCAGGTAGCCCAACCTTAAGTTAGCATTCACCCACTTAAGACTTTGCACGAGAGGATCAAAAAAAACCTTAGCCCATATTTGGAGCAAGGTTTTTTTCCTTCCACATGGCTAGCGCACAGGACGAATCACCAGGTACTGGGCCCATTCACCACGTCGGAAAAGCACAGTGACCGGCTTGGACTTGTCGAGTTTGGCCACCGCCGCTTCAAACTCTTTCACCGTGTTGATCTCTATATTGGCTAGAGCTACCAGTACATCGCCCTCACGCATACCCGCCCGTGCGGCAGCATCAGCCACTGCATCGACGCGTACCCCACCCTTGAGCTTGAGCTCTTTCTTCTGCGCCTCCGTCAGGTCGCTGACCGACATCCCCAGGGCCTGACCAGCGCTGGAGGTTTTGGGCTTTTCTTCAGGTTCATTGGCTTTGCGCGCTGGCTTGTCGGCTTCGATCTCCGCAATGGTGACCGACAGGTCCTTGTAGCTGCCACGTCGAAACACGGTCAAAGCACTGCGTGTGCCAGGCTTGGTGGAGCCCACCATGCGCGGCAGATCACTCGACTTTTCAACGGCCTTGCCTTCAAATTTGACGATGATGTCTCCCGCCTCGACGCCTGCCTTCTCGGCCGGAGCGCCGGGCTCAACCGCCCGTACCAGTGCACCTTGCGCTTTGCCCAAGCCGATGGACTCCGCCACTTCTTTGGTCACCTGGTCGATCTGCACTCCAATGCGGCCACGAGAGACCCGGCCCGACACACGCAATTGCTCACTCACTCGGACTGCCTCGTCCATTGGAATGGCGAATGAAATCCCCATCGAGCCACCCGAGCGTGAATAGATCTGACTGTTGATGCCAACCACCTCACCGCGCATGTTGATCAGCGGCCCGCCCGAGTTGCCGGGGTTGATGGCCACGTCGGTCTGGATGAAGGGCAAGTAATCCCCGGTGTCGCGCTGCTTGGCGCTGACAATGCCTGCGGTCACGGTATTTTCCAGTCCAAACGGCGAGCCAATGGCCATCACCCACTCGCCCACCCTGAGCCGGCTGACGTCTCCTACCTTGACTGCTGGCAGGCCTACAGCATCGATCTTGACCAGGGCCACATCGCTGCGCTTGTCAGCGCCAATCAGCTTGGCCTTGAACTCACGCTTGTCGGTCAGGGTGACGATAACCTCATCCGCACCCTCCACCACGTGGGCGTTGGTCATGATGAGGCCGTCTGACGACAGGATAAAGCCTGAGCCCACCCCGCGCGGCTGCTCCTCCTCCTGGGGTTGCGGCCGGTTGGGCCTGGGTGCCTGGCGCGGCACGTTGGGCATTGGGAGGCCAAAGCGCTTGAAGAATTCCAGCATCTCCTCGTCGGTGCCGCCAGCACCGGCACGGGCAGCTACTTTTTCTATGGTGCGGATATTGACCACTGATGGCCCGACCTGCTCGACCAGGTCGGTGAAGTCAGGCAGCGTGCGGGTCTGGGCCAGCGCGGGAGATGCCGGCAGTACAACGACTGCCGCAGCGACGGACAGGACCAGCGCCAGCGCTTGCCGCTTTTTCTTATCAATTAAAATCATGATCGACCTTTCATTCAAAATCAAAATATAAATGGGGTGTCATTTGCGCCGCTCAAGGGCCTGGGCAAATGTCAAAAGGGTTTGCTGCGGCACCTCGCCGACGGCGGTCAGCCACCAGTCCCCTAGGCGGCGCGTCAAAGTGTGGGTTGCGCCAAGCGCTTGGGCACCGGGTTGAGCATGCCGCCGAGGGTCAAAGTCCTCCAGAAACAGGGAGACTGTAGCCAGGCCATCGGAAAAGATCCATTGCAAGGTGCTGTCGTGGCGACCGTCAGCCACGCTGGCGCCCGGACGCCGGTAGCAACTCATCGGCTGAAAGCCAGGCACCGGGGACTTGAGCGCCCAGCCCTCGGCTGCAGCCGTCGTCTTCACCATATCCGGCGTCTCAATCTGGTAGCCGTCAGTATTGCCCATCATTTGGCTTAGCCGAGCCATGCTGACCGGCGCATCAAGCTGCAGTTCCGAGAATGCAGCCTGCTCCAGCACCTGACCTTCGACATCCAATGTTTGCAACTTCACCACCAGGCCGGACTTTTTTTCAGTCCAGATTTGGTAGGCAAAGCGGAGTTTGTCTCGTGGGCGCAACTGAACCACATCCGTCTCAAAGCCGGCGATACGTTCATGGCCAGCGGACCGAAGGCTGTAAAACCGGGCGACCGGTGCATCTCCCGACTGAAGCAAATTAGGTAACAGACCGAAGGATTCACGCCGCTCGGCCACCACCACTCGGCTGTCTGGGAAAAACGTCAGCACCCGGTCATTTCGACGAAAAGTCGACCGGGGGGGGCCGGTCAGTGTCTCGACGCGCTCCATTTGCTGCTCACCATCGCACACATGCCAAATCCGCGCACTGGACATGCTGCTGCCGACCGATACGACAAAGGTACC
>JBIKZZ010000092.1:0-10319 GCA_044354435.1 Rhodoferax sp.
CGCGGCAGGCGCGTGCCGGGTTTGCGCAGTGGCGGCAGCAAGGGCTAACAGCCAGCCGGCCAGCAGCCAGCCCAGCAGCCTCAAGGCGCACCCTCTTGGAAGGTGGCGTTACGTAAAAAACCCGCCGGCATTTGCAGAGCAGAGGCGCCCCCAAACTGCTTGTGGGCGGCCAACATGGCATCAAGTTGGGGGTCGCGGATCATGGTCGCAGGGGTCTCGACCGGCGCCTGCACCAGTCGCGCTTTACCGGCTGCCTCATCCGAATCAACCCATGCCTGCCAACCCAGCAACGACCCCACCAGCAGCAACATCACACCCATCAGTTTCGCCCAGTGAAAACGGGTATCGTTGGCTGCCTCAACGCTGCGCGCAGGCGTTGGCTCACGCTTCAACCGCTCCCGAAGGCGCTCAAGAAAGGCCTCTTCCTCGCACAGCGCCCCGACTTGGTCTCCGCGCAAGACCTCCCCGAGCACATGGTATGTCTGCCAGTAACGTCGCCCATCCTCGGTATGGCTGACCCAGTCAATCGCCTCTGCCAATTCAGCGCCACTCAACTGTCCGTCAGCCATAGCTGACGCTAGCTCAGCCTCTCGATCAAGTGATTCGGGCGTTATGGTCATGATGGTCTACCAGCGTTTGCCAGTCTGTCTCTCCAGCATCGGTTTCAATTTGGCGGAAATCAACTCTCGCGCCCGAAAAATACGAGACCGCACCGTGCCCATCGGGCAGTCCATCACGGCGGCGATCTCTTCGTAGCTCAAGCCCTCAATCTCACGCAAAGTCAGCGCTTGACGCAAATCAAGTGGCAAGGCCGCTAGTCCGCTGTTAACCGCGGCAGCGATCTCCTTGGCCGCCAGCACAGACTCGGGCGTCTCATCATTGGTTGGTTCCACCACGACCCGAAAAGTTTCATCGTTGTCCTCATTTGGGACAAAAGCCCGGTCCGACATGGTCGGCGACCGTTTGCGCTCTTGCAAGAACTTCTTCGCCGTGTTGACGGCGATGCGGTACAGCCAGGTGTAAAACTGGGACTCGCCGCGAAATTGCGGCAGCGCACGGTAGGCGCGAATAAAGGTTTCTTGCGCAATGTCTTCGACCAGATCGGTGTCTCGCACTAACCGGCCGATGAGGCGCTGCAGTCGCCGCTGGTACTTAATGACCAGCAGTTCGAAGGCTCGCTGATCCCCGGCAACGGCTCGCTGCACCAGCACGGCGTCGCTGTCGCTGGATGGTGGAAGAGGTGTGGAACTGCTCAACGGGTCCCGGCCTGGCCAGCGTCGCCATCGGGGCTGGACTCTACCCACCGGACCGGCGCGAACACGGCCCGCCGCAAGGCAGCCCATTGCGGGCCATCGTCGCCGCGTTGCGCCCACAGCCAAACCCGCTCACCAGCTTCAGGCTGCAGGCTCAACAACAGCCCAGACTGCCAGTCTAGGTGATGCCGGAGCGTGCCTTGGCCACGTTCAGCAGCCCACGGACCCGTGCCCTGCCAATGCCAGACCAGGCCATTCCACACCAATTCACCACTGGGCCAGCGCAGCCACTGCCGGGCAGCGATAACCAGAAAAAATAAGAAAGTGACCAAAAACAGCGCCTGGCGCCACCCTACGGCGTCAAAGGGGCGAAGCCAGGCAGCGCCGGTAAGTACCCCCAAACCGGCCAGCGCAATCAAAAGACAGCCGTGGACCCGGGAACGCGCCACTTGGAATGCAAGCGCCGGGGCCTGATGCATGGTGGCAGACGTTCTGGGCGACGCAAGTCAGGCGCGGACGACGATCAGCTCAGTCGCTTGAACACCAGCGAGCCGTTGGTGCCGCCGAAGCCAAAATTGTTTTTCAGCGCGCAGTCGATCTTCATCGCCCGCGCGGTGTTGGCACAGTAATCCAGGTCACATTCGGCATCCTGGTTGAAGATGTTGATGGTCGGCGGGCTGATCTGGTGGTGCAAGGCCAACACCGTAAACACCGACTCAATGCCACCGGCGCCACCCAGCAGGTGGCCGGTCATGGATTTGGTGGAGTTGACCACCACCTTATGGGCGTGGGCACCCAGTGCGGCCTTAATCGCGTGGGTCTCGTTAAGGTCGCCCAGCGGCGTGGACGTCCCGTGGGCGTTCACATACTGGATTTCGTCCGTATTGACTCCCGCATTGCGCAGCGCCGCCACCATGGCCCGGCGAGGGCCATCCATATTCGGCGCGGTCATGTGACTGGCATCGGCGCTCATGCCATAGCCTGCAAGTTCAGCGTAGATCTTGGCACCTCGCGCCTTGGCGTGCTCGTACTCTTCCAGCACCATCACACCTGCGCCCTCTCCCAACACAAAGCCATCCCGGTCACGGTCCCACGGCCTTGATGCCGTCTCGGGGTCATCGTTGCGTGTGCTCAACGCACGCATCGCAGCGAAGCCACCAATCCCCAGAGGGGACACCGTGGATTCGGCGCCACCCGCAACCATCACATCGGCGTCGCCGTATTCGATCATTCGACCCGCTTCGCCGATGCAATGCAAGCCGGTGGTGCAGGCCGTAACCACCGAGATATTCGGGCCCTTGAAGCCAAAACGGATGGACACTTGCCCGGCCACCATATTGACGATGGTGGACGGCACAAAAAAAGGTGAAATGCGCCGGGCGCCGCGCTGCATAAAGTCACCATGCACCTCTTCGATCATCTGCAGGCCACCAATGCCCGAACCCAGCACGCAGCCGATCCGGTTGGCCAATTCAGCGTCCAGCGCCGCACCTGTGGGGAGACCAGCATCGGCAACTGCTTGACTGGCCGCTGCAACGCCGAAATGGATGAAAGTGTCCATGGTGCGCGCCTCTTTGGCGCTCATATAGGACTCCAGGTCGAAGCCTTTGACTTCACCGGCAATCTTGCAGGCGAAGGTGGAGGCGTCGAATTTGGTGATCGGGCCAATACCGGACTTACCGGCCAAAATATGGTCCCAAGCTTGCGCCACCGTATTGCCTACGGGAGTAACGCAACCCAAACCAGTGATAACAACGCGACGACGGGCCATTGAAGTATGCAATCAGGAGTTCATCTGACAAAAGCCGCCGGCGACGGCACGAATTCAGGGCAACTGAACGGAGGCGGCACAGGCCGCCTAGCCTGAGGCTTTTTGGTGCGTGTTGGCGTAATCGATCGCGTTTTGCACCGTTGTGATTTTTTCAGCATCCTCATCAGGGATCTCGATGCCGAACTCATCCTCCAGCGCCATCACCAGCTCCACGGTGTCGAGCGAGTCGGCGCCGAGATCGGCCACAAAGGCTTTCTCACTGGTGACCTGTGACTCTTCAACACCGAGTTGTTCGGCAATGATTTTTTTAACGCGTGCTTCGATATCGCTCATGGATTCCCTCAGAGGGTTGTGAATGGATCGGTGATTTTAGCCGTGCTTCGGCTTAATCGGCTTTTAATGTCATCTGGCCTGACTCACATGAACATGCCGCCATTGACATGCAGTTCCTGCCCGGTGACATAGGCGGCCTGCGGCGAGGCCAGATACGCGACAGCGTGCGCAATATCAGACGGCTGACCGAGGTGTCCCAGAGGAATCTGACCCAGCAGCGCCTTGTGCTGCTCAGGTGGCAACTTGGCGGTCATGTCAGTCTCAATGAAACCAGGCGCCACACAATTGACGGTGATATTGCGCGAACCAAGTTCGCGCGCCAGCGCCCGCGTCATGCCTGCCACGCCCGCTTTGGCTGCGGCGTAGTTGGCCTGGCCGGCGTTACCCGACGCGCCCACCACCGATGTAATGTTGATGATGCGGCCATAGCGTTGCTTCATCATGGTTCGCATCACGGCCCGGCTCATGCGAAACACGGACTTGAGGTTGGTGTCAAGGACCGCGTCCCACTCGTCGTCTTTCATGCGCATGGCCAGGTTGTCTCGCGTGATGCCGGCATTGTTGACGAGCACATGCAGAGCACCGTGAGACTTCAGAAGGGCCTCGATCAGCGTCTCAACCGCCGGGGCTTCATTGACATTAAGGGTACGCCCGCTGCAACCCGCAAAACCGGCCAGGGTGTCGCTGATACGCGCAGCGCCCTCATCGGTGGTGGCCGTACCGATGACGGCCAAACCACGATGCGCCAGCTCCAGCGCGATGGCCGCCCCGATGCCGCGTGAGGCACCGGTGACCAGGGCAACCTGGCCTTTGAAGTCAAGATCGCTCATGCCAATGCTGCCTTTACGTCTGCCAGGGTGACTGGGTCGCTCACAGCGTAGCCGCTGAGCGCAGGGTCGATGCGCTTGACCAAACCGGCCAACACCTTGCCCGGACCACACTCGATCAGGGTGCTCAGCCCCCGCACTTTCAGAGCCTGCACACACTCGACCCAGCGTACCGGCCCAAACGCCTGTCGGTACAAGGCATCACGGATCTGCACCGGATCGGATTGCACCGTGACATCGATGTTGTTGATCAAGGAAATGCTAGGCGCCTGCAAGGCCAGCGCGGTCAGGCGTTCGCGCAGGCGCTCGGCCGCCGGACGCATCAAACTGGAGTGAAAAGGGGCGGAGACCGGCAGAGGCAAGGCGCGTTTTGCACCGGCGGCCTTGAGTCGCTCGCAGGCCCTTTCAACCGCCGCCTTGCTACCGGCAATCACGGTCTGCGCAGGGTCATTGAAATTGGCTGCCTCCACCACCTCGCCAGAGCCTGCTCCAAACTCAGCCGTGACCGCGGCGCAGCCAGCGATGACGCCGGCCGACTCCATGCCAAGGATCGCTGCCATCGCACCAACACCTACGGGCACGGCATCCTGCATCGCCTGCGCTCGAAAGCGCACCAGGGGCGCAGCCTCGGCCAATGACAGCACGCCAGCTGCCACCAAAGCTGAATATTCACCCAGCGAGTGGCCAGCTACGGCAGCTGGCGCCACCCCGACCTCGGCCATCCAAACCCGGTAGGCCGCCACGCCCGCCACAAGCATGATGGGTTGCGTGTTAGTGGTCAGAGCAAGTACCTCTTTCGGTCCCTGTTCGATCAAGGTGGCCAGATCTTCACCGAGGGAGTCCGAGGCTTCCTGCACAGCCTGCCGCACCACAGGGTGGTCACCCCAGGCATCAAGCATGCCAACCGACTGCGATCCCTGGCCTGGAAAAACAAAGGCAAATGGTGTCATGAAAATTGACAAAATAAAGTATAAAAACAGGCTCTAAGCCATACCCAGTCTAACTCTATTGCTATAGATCAAGGAGCACTGCACCCCAAGTGAAGCCGCCACCCACACCTTCCAGCATCAGCGTGTCACCCGGCTGGATGCGGCCGCTGCGCACCGCAGCATCAAGCGCCAACGGGATTGAAGCGGCCGACGTATTGCCATGTTGGTCCAGGGTGACGATCACCTTGTCCATCGACAGCTTGAGCTTGCGCGCCGTGCTTTGGATGATGCGGATGTTGGCCTGGTGCGGGACCAGCCAGTCAATATCGGCCTCGGTCTTGCCGGCCTTGGACAGCACGGCGCGCGCCGCACCCTCCAACAGACCCACCGCCAGTTTGAACACTGCCTGTCCATCCATCTTCAGCAGCGGGTCCCCCAACACCTGACCGCCCGCCACATGACCGGGCACACAGAGGATGCCAACATGGCTGCCGTCGGCGTGCAGGTCGCTGGCCAAAATGCCAGGCACCTCAGAGGCCTCCAAGACCACGGCACCGGCGCCATCACCAAACAGAACGCAAGTGGTACGGTCCTTGAAGTCGAGAATGCGGGAGAAGATTTCGGCGCCCACCACCAACGCCTTGTTCGCCGCGCCAGTACGAATCATGGCGTCGGCTACGGTCAGGGCATAGACAAAACCGCTGCAGACGGCCTGCACATCAAACGCCGCGCCACCGGCGGCTCCGAGCTTGTGCTGCAGGATGCAGGCGGTGGAGGGGAACACCATGTCCGGGGTGGACGTGGCGACGATGATCAGGTCGATGTCACTGGCTTGCAAGCCCGCCGCCTCCAGCGCAGCACGGCATGCAGGCAAGGCCAGGTCACTGCTGAACACACCGTCGGCGGCAAAATGCCGCGCCCGAATGCCGGTGCGCTCGACAATCCAGTCGTCAGAACTCTCCACGCCATGTCCAGCCAATTCGGCCACCAGATCAGCGTTGCTCAGGCGCCGCGGCGGCAAATAGCTGCCGGTGCCAGTTATACGGGAATACAGTGTCATGGGTCAGACGCTCAAGGAGGGGCTGGGCTCGGGGAGGACCATGGCTTCGGTGCTGGCCAACAGCGGTGCCGCACGAGCGATACGGGCTTGCACACGTTGCAACAAGTCGTTGCGCGCCGCATCGTAGGCGCGGGTCAGGGCAAAGCCAAAACCAAGTTCATCGGCAGAGCCGTGGCTCTTGAACACCAAACCCCGCAGGCCCAACAGCGCCCCCCCGTTGTATCGGCGGTGGTCCATGCGCTTTTTTAGCGCCGCGATCACCGGGTAGGCGGCCACAGCGGCCATTTTGGTCAGCAGGTTCCGAGAGAACTCGGCCCTCAGGAAATCAACAATCATGGTGGCTAGGCCTTCGCTGGCCTTGAGTGCGACATTGCCAACGAAACCGTCACAGACCACGATGTCGGCCTTGCCCTTAAAAATGTCATTACCCTCAACATTGCCAATAAAGTTGAGATCGCCGGCCTGGGCTGCAGCACGCAACAGTTCACCCGCTTTTTTGATGACTTCGTTGCCCTTGATCGCTTCTTCGCCAATATTGAGCAGCCCGACAGACGGGTTGTCTTCGCCGTTGAGTACCGATACCAAGGCAACCCCCATCACCGCAAACTGCAGCAGGTGCTCGGCAGTGCAGTCGACATTGGCGCCCATGTCGAGCACCGTGGTAGCCCGGCCTTTTGCATTGGGAATCTGGCCGGCTATGGCCGGCCGGTCAATGCCATCCAGGGTCTTGAGCAGGTAACGGGAGATGGCCATCAGGGCCGCCGTGTTGCCAGCCGACACTGCCGCTTGGGCGCGACCGTCCTTCACCTGCTGGATAGCCACCCGCATCGAAGAGTCTTTCTTGCGACGCAGCGCGACTTCAAGCGGGTCGTCCATGGTGACCACCTCACTGGCGGCGATCACAGTGGCTCGGGGATGGACAAAAGATTGAAGCGGCTCCGCAAGCCCGACCAGCAACAGGTGCACATCAGGGTGCTGCAACAAAAACTGTCGGCAGGCCGGCAGCGTGACCCGTGGACCATGGTCGCCACCCATGCAATCGACGGCAATGGTGATCATGGCGCAGCGACGCTATTGGCAAGCAGGCAACCGGGGAGGAACAGCATCAAAACAAAGGCCCGAGGCTACAGGTTCAGTAGCATCGGGCCCGGGTAGGGTGCTTGCGATTAGGCTTCAGACTTGGTCTTGAGAACTTTGCGCCCACGGTAAAAACCGGTCGGGCTGATGTGATGGCGCAGATGGGTTTCACCCGTGGTCGGCTCGACAGCGATGCCGGGTACAACCAGTGCGTTGTGCGAGCGATGCATGCCGCGTTTTGAAGGCGACTTCTTATTTTGCTGGACAGCCATGGTCTGCTCCTTGCGTCTGTACGCTGTACGCTGCGCAGTTGGCGCAACGGCGGGTGAGTGGAAAGCACGGCATCTGGCCGCGCGAAGCCCTAAAGTATAGCGTAACTTAGGCGCAGATTCAATCAGGGCTGCCGCGCCGCAACTTGGCCAGGGCGGCAAACGGGTGTGCCTTTTCCGGCTCCTGCGCATCAAAATTCGGATCGGCCACAGCCATTTTGAGGCCAGCCGGACAGGCCTCGTGGCGCGGCACCAGTGGCAGCGCCATCAGCAACTCGTCCTCGATCAAGCCGGCTAAATTAAATTGTCGACTGGTCACCAGAAGGTCCTCTTCGGCGTCATCGTCCTGAGCCTCGGCAAGGGCCTCGGTCTCGACAAATCGGAACCAGCGGTCAACTGCAAGCGCCTGCTCGACAGGGCCCAGGCAGCGCTGGCAGGTCAATGGCAGACTGGCTGCCAGGGTCAGGTGCAGCCAGGCCTGGGTGGCGCCAGTTTGGTCCGCCCGCAAGGCGCCCTGGACCGACCAATCAACAGGGTTATCGGCCCCCAGACCTTGTGTTTCCTCGATCAGCCGCTCGTAATTCGATAGCAAATCACGGCCTGAGCGTGGCCGCGTCGATTCGGCAAAGGCTTGGACGTCGAGGGAGGGTGCCCGTGTTTCATTCTGCATGGCCTCAGTGTAAGAGAATCGCGACATGACTGAAACCGTACAACGCCGGCTGGTGCTCGGCTCGACCTCTCCTTACCGGCGCGAGTTACTGGCCCGTTTACGTATCCCGTTCGAGGTGGCCGCACCCGACGTTGACGAAACCGCCCAACCCAACGAGACACCCCAGCAACTCGCCTGCCGGCTGGCCATGACCAAAGCCCGCACCGTGGCCGCCCGTTTTCCAGAGCATGTGGTGATTGGCTCGGACCAAGTGGCGGACCTGGCTGGCCAAGCGCTGGGCAAGCCAGGCAACCATGAACGGGCGGTGGCGCAACTGCGGCAGATGCGGGGGCAAACCGTGATCTTCCAGACTGCTGTGGCGGTGGTCTGCCAGGCCAGCGGCTTTGCGCAGATGGACCTGGCACAGGTCAAGGTGCTGTTCCGGGATATCAGCGACGCTGAGATCGAAACCTACCTGCTGGCCGAGACACCCTATGACTGCGCCGGCAGCGCCAAAAGCGAAGGGCTGGGCATTGTGCTGGTGGAGCGCATCGACAACGACGACCCCACCGCGCTGGTGGGGCTGCCGCTGATTCGCACCTGCCGCATGCTGACAGCCGCCGGTGTGCGGCTGCTAACGGCATGAGCGCTGGGCCACTGCCTGCAAGCGGCGCAGTGCCCGGCAAACTGTACCTGGTACCGGCGCCACTCGATTTTGGTTGCGAATCACCAACCCGCCTGGAGGACAGCCTGCCGCTAGGCACCTTGCAAGTGGCGGCGCGGCTGAACCACTGGATTTGCGAAAACGCCAAATCGACCCGCGCCTACCTCAAGCGCGTGGACGAGCTGGTCCCCCTGTTGCAGCCGGTCCAGGCCTTGCAGTTGCAGGAATTACCGCGCGAAGTGCACAAAAAAGGCGACCATCAGGGCAACTTTGACGCTCGCCCCATGCTGGCACCAGCGCTGGCTGGCCACGACATCGGGCTCGTCAGCGAGGCCGGCATGCCGGCGGTGGCTGACCCGGGCTCGTCGGTGGTGCGCGCGGCCCATGACCTGGGCTTGACGGTGGTGCCCTTGGTCGGGCCGGTGTCGCTGTTGCTGGCGCTGGCAGCCAGCGGCCTCAACGGCCAGCAGTTTGCCTTTGTCGGCTACTTGCCGCAGGATGCCGGCGTGCGAACCCAACGCATCCGCGACCTCGAATCCCTCGCCCTCAAAACAGGCCAAACCCAGCTTTTCATAGAGACGCCGTACCGCAATGCCGCCATGTTGCAGGCCCTGCTACAAACTTTGCAGCACAACACCCGGCTCGCCATCTGCAGTGGCCTGACGCTGCCCGCCGCGCAGTGCCACAGCCACACGGTCAAGCAGTGGCGCCAGCAAAGTGCTGCACTGGACAAGCACACACCAGCCGTGTTTGCCATCGGCCGCTGAGCCCCCCGGAGGTCTTTCAGCGCAGCGGCACGCTGTGGCCGAGGGTGCGCACAGCCGCCTCGCCGATGGAGGCACCAAAACGCTTGACCAGACGCTCAGCCACGTTTTCGTGGCGGGTGTAGTCCACGATGTCTTCGGCTTTGACGATTTCTCGGGCCACATAGTCCAGGTTAGCCAACTGGTCTGCCAGTCCCAGCGCCACCGCCTGCTCGCCACTCCAGAACAGACCGCTAAAGGTCTCCGGCGTTTCCTTCAGGCGCGCACCGCGTCCGGCCCGGACCACCGAAATGAATTGCTGATGAATTTGGTCCAGCATGGATTGGGCGAACACCCGCTGCTTGTCGGTCTGCGGGCTGAAGGGGTCAAGAAAGCCCTTGTTTTCACCTGCGGTCATCAGGCGGCGCTCTATTCCTAGCTTATCCATCAGCCCGGTGAAACCGAAACCATCCATCAGCACGCCAATGCTGCCCACAATGCTGGCCTTGTCGACAAAAATCTTATCGGCTGCCACGGCGATGTAATAGGCTGCCGAGGCACAAGACTCTTCCACGACGGCATAGACCGGCTTTTGGTGCTTGGCTTTTAGGCGGCGAATCTCGTCGTTGATGATGCCGGCCTGGACCGGGCTGCCGCCGGGTGAGTTGATCAACAGTACGACGGCCAGCGCACCCTGGTCCTCAAAGGCCGCCCGCAGCGAAGCGCCGATCGCGTCGGCACTGG
>JBIKZZ010000051.1:0-14188 GCA_044354435.1 Rhodoferax sp.
GGTTACCCTTGAACAGCGGGGTTACCTCATCCTGGACGATAACGACCGGTATAGCCTGAGCCTGAAAATGCTTGAGTTGTCGCACCGGCAACAACCGCTCAGGTCTTTGGTGGCCACGGCAACGCCCCTGATGCGGGAGTTGGCTGGCCGGGCGTACCAGTCCTGCCATTTGAGTGTCTACCATGACGGCCAGTTGCTGGTGGTTGCGCAGGTGGATGCGCCTGGTCCGTTCACGATGGGTGCCAAGGTAGGTGCACTGGGCAAGCTCAGTGATACCGCATCCGGCAAGGTGCTATTGGCTTTTCGCGATGAGGCGGAACGCACCCGTATGCTGGCGGCGCAGATCCGAATTCATGGCGAGTTAGAGATTGACGCCGCGCAGTTGTTGCGTCAGATCGACGAGGCCAGACGAGATGGTTCGATCACCTCGCCCAGCAGTCGCATTCGGGGCGCTACCGATGTGTCTCGCCCTATTTTTGGCAATGACCGTGAGGTCGTTGCCGCCTTGACGGTGCCCCACTACGAACGGCTAGATCGCCCCCAAAGCCCCAGCATCCCGGACGTCGAAGGCCATGTGCGTGAAATTGCCGAACGACTGTCGCAGTTGTTGTGCTACACCGGCCACTCTGAGCTGGAGTAGGCGCGGACTGCGCTCAGCGGAGGCAGTTAGCTGAAAAAACTCTTGAGGCGGTCAGTCCAGGTGTCGCCACTGGGCGAATGTTTGCCGCCGCCTTTTTTCAGCGACTCGTCGAGCTCGCGCAGCAGTTTGCGCTGGTGCTCACTGAGTTTGACCGGAGTTTCGATCACGATGTGGCAATACAGGTCACCGGGGTAACTGGAGCGCACGCCCTTGATGCCTTTGCCACGTAGCCGAAACTGCTTGCCGGTCTGGGTGCCTTCTGGAATATCGATCGCCGCCTTGCCGGCGAGGGTGGGGACTTCGATCTCTCCGCCCATTGCGGCCGTAGCAAAGCTGACCGGCACCGAGCAATGGATGTCGTCGCCTTCGCGCTCAAAGATATCGTGTTTCTTGAGTCGAATCTCGATGTAAAGATCCCCGGCCGGACCCCCGTTGGCGCCTGGTTCGCCATTGTTGGCGCTGCGGATGCGCATGCCGCCGTCGATGCCCGCAGGGATCTTGATCTCCAGCGTTTTCTGACGCTTGATCTTGCCCTGACCGCTACAGGCCGTGCAGGGCTCAGGGACGATCTTGCCAGCGCCGCGGCAGGTTGGGCAAGTCTGCTGCACGCTGAAAAAGCCTTGCCGCATCTGAACTGAGCCAGAGCCATGGCAGGTGCCGCAACTCTTGATTTGGGTGCCAGGCTTGGCGCCGGCGCCATGACACACATCGCAGGTGTCCCAGCTCGGAATGCGGATCTGGGCGTCCTTCCCACGGGCAGCTTCCTCGAGCGTGACTTCCATTGCATAGCTGAGATCGTTCCCGCGGAACACTTGCTTACCGCCGCCGGCGCGGCCTCGCTGCTGGCCAAACATGTCGCCAAAAATGTCGCCAAAAGCCTCGGCAAAACCGCCATAGGCCTCTGCCCCGCCACCACGCAGGTTCGGGTCCACACCGGCATGGCCATGCTGGTCATAGGCGGCGCGCTTTTGAGGGTCCGACAGCATCTCATAGGCTTCCTTGGACTCTTTGAACTTCTCCTCGGCGACCTTGGACTCATCCCCCTGATTGCGGTCAGGGTGATGCTTCATAGCCTGCTTTCTATAAGCCTTCTTTAATTCTTCATCAGAGGCGTTCTTGGGAACGCCCAGGACTTCGTAAAAGTCTCTTTTTGCCATGTTTGATGTTGCCCTGTTTCAATACAAACGCCGCGCTGAACCGCCGGGAGCGATTCCACGCGGCGCGCATGCCGTATTTGCAGCCCTCAGTCTTAGCCCTTCTTGACTTCCTTGACCTCTGCGTCGACGACATTGTCGTCCGCTGCGGCCTGTCCACTGGCCGCCTTGCCTGCACCCGCCGCCGCAGCCTCAGCATCGGCACTGCCCGCTTCTTCGGCAGCCTGCTTGGCCTGCATGTCGGCGTACATTTTTTCACCAAGCTTCTGGCTGACCGTCATCAGGGCTGTGCTGCGCTCTTCAATGATTGCTTTGTCTTCACCCTTGATGGCTTCCTCAAGCTGCTTGACGGCGGCCTCTATCTTCTCTTTTTCGCCTGCTTCGAGCTTGTCGCCGTATTCGGTCAGGCTCTTCTTCACGCTGTGCAGGCTGGCGTCGGCCTGGTTTCTGGCTTGCACAAGTTCGAGCTTCTTCTTGTCGTCCGCGGCGTTAAGCTCGGCATCTTTGACCATTTGCTGGATTTCGGCTTCGCTCAAACCCGTGTTGGCCTTGATCGTGATTTTGTTCTCTTTGCCTGTCCCCTTGTCTTTGGCCCCGACATGCAGGATGCCATTGGCATCGATATCAAAAGAGACTTCAATTTGCGGCGTGCCACGGGCCGACGGTGGGATGCCTTCCAAGTTGAATTCGCCCAGCATCTTGTTGCCAGCAGCAATTTCGCGCTCGCCCTGAAACACCTTGATGGTGACTGCCGGCTGGTTGTCTTCAGCCGTTGAAAAGGTCTGTGCGAATTTGGTCGGGATGGTGGTGTTCTTGGTGATCATCTTGGTCATCACACCGCCCATGGTCTCAATCCCAAGGCTCAAAGGTGTCACGTCCAGCAGCAGCACGTCCTTGCGGTCGCCGGCCAGCACCTGACCCTGAATGGCGGCACCCACGGCCACGGCTTCGTCTGGGTTGACGTCTTTGCGTGGCTCTTTGCCAAACAGTTCCTTAACCTTTTCCTGCACCTTGGGCATGCGCGTCATGCCACCCACCAAAATCACGTCATGGATGTCGGCCACGTTCACGCCGGCGTCTTTGATGGCTGTGCGGCAAGGCGCGATGGTGCGTTCGATGAGCTCTTCCACCAGCGACTCTAGTTTGGAGCGGGTCAGTTTGATGCTCAGGTGCTTGGGCCCTGACGCGTCGGCGGTGATGTAGGGCAGGTTAATGTCAGTTTGCGCACTGCTGGAGAGTTCGATCTTGGCTTTTTCTGCAGCTTCCTTGAGTCGCTGCAGGGCCAACACGTCTTTGCCCAGGTCGACGCCCTGATCTTTCTTGAATTCACCGATGATGAAATCAATGATGCGCTGGTCGAAATCTTCGCCGCCCAGGAACGTGTCGCCGTTGGTTGACAAAACTTCGAACTGCTTTTCGCCATCCACATCCGCAATTTCGATGATGGAGACGTCAAAGGTGCCGCCGCCCAGGTCATAGACCGCGATCTTGCGGTCACCTTTCTCGTTCTTGTCCAGGCCAAAGGCAAGTGCTGCAGCGGTGGGCTCATTGATGATGCGTTTAACTTCAAGGCCGGCGATGCGCCCGGCGTCCTTGGTTGCCTGCCGCTGAGCGTCATTGAAGTAGGCCGGGACGGTAATAACGGCCTCGGTGACGGCTTCGCCCAAGTAGTCTTCCGCCGTCTTTTTCATCTTGCGTAGGACGTCGGCGCTGACTTGCTGCGGCGCGAGACGGTTGCCGCGGGACTCGACCCAAGCGTCACCGTTGTCGGCCGCCACAATCTTGTAGGGCATCAGATCGAGGTCTTTTTGCACTTCTTTTTCAGTGAACTTACGGCCGATCAAGCGTTTGACGGCAAACAGCGTGTTCCTGGGGTTGGTAACTGCCTGGCGTTTGGCAGAGGCTCCCACCAGCACTTCGCCGTCCTCTTGGTAGGCGATGATGCTCGGTGTAGTGCGCGCACCCTCCGAGTTTTCAATCACTTTTGGGGTGTTTCCCTCCATGATGGCCACGCAGCTATTCGTTGTGCCGAGGTCAATGCCGATGATTCTTCCCATGATGAACTCCTGTATTCAGATATTTTGAACTTGCGTCTTACTTGAAACTTTTCAAGCCGCGCGCATGCTTATTTAGGTGCGCTAACCGTCACCAAGGCTGGCCGCAACACACGTTCAGCAATCGCGTAGCCTTTTTGCAGGACTGTGACGACCGTATTGGCGTCCAGCTCCGACGCCACGACACTGATCGCCTGGTGTTGGTGCGGGTCGAACCGGGTGCCAGCGCTTGGGTTGATCGCCAGCACTTTATTTCGCTCGAGAGCCGCGACCAGTTGGCGAAGGGTTGCTTGTGCGCCTTCGCGGATCTGCTCGACGCTGGCGTCCTTGATGAGCAAACCGGCTTCCAGGCTGTCAGCAACTGGAAGCAGGCTCTCGGCAAATGCCTCAACGGCAAACCGGCGCGCCTTCGCGATCTCATCTTCGGCTCGTCGGCGCGCATTTTCCGCTTCGGCTTTGGCCCGTAAATACTGGTCCGCCAGATCGGCACTCTTGGCATGCAGGTCGGCCAGATCGGCCTGAGCCTTGGCCAGGGCGCCGGAGTCCATAGCAGCGTGTGCCGAGGCCAGGTCGTCTGTGCTCTGGAAGTTGGCGGCCATTGAAGGAGGTGGGGTGATGTTTGGATCAGACATACATATCTACGAACGGGTTGATCGAATTGACACCGGACATATCAGGGCAGCCTCGACAATTTCAAGTGTGCTGCCCGGCGTCTTAAATCGGGTATGGCGCGGCACTAAGCCGCAGGGGCTCGATCGAATCAGTCCGAAACGCCCAGCAGTTCGACGTCAAATTTAAGGGTGGCGTTGGGCGGAATGACGCCGCCGGCGCCGCGCGCGCCATAGCCGAGCTCAGCGGGGATGATCAGGGTGCGAGCCCCACCAACCTTCATGCCCGCCACGCCCTCGTCCCATCCGCGGATGACCATACCCGCGCCCAAGGAGAACACGAAGGGGTCTCCCCGATCTTTGCTGGAGTCGAATTTGGCGCCCTGAACGCCGTCATTGAAAAGCCAGCCTGTGTAATGAACGGTGACCTGCTGGCCGCTGATGGCCTCTTGCCCTGTGCCGGGTAGTGTGTCTTCGTACTGTAGGCCGGAGGGGGTGCTGGTGCTCATGGAAGTCCTCAAAGGTGGTCAATGTAGCTGCCTGACCCGCCCGCAACCGTGCCGGAAAGTCCTGCAAAAAACCCATGATTATGCCAGCCGATAGGGCCGCAGGATGTCTGAATCAGCTGCTTTTCTTGGCCATGCCAGCCAGCCATTTGCTGGCGAAAGCTGGCAAATCAGCCAGTCTCCTGAGCAGATCGGCGCCAACCGGCGTCACGATATAGCCGTCGCCACTGTGGTCGAGCAACCCTGCTTCGCGCATGGCCTTGATACGAGTATTGAGTGTGTTCGGCGTGATGCCGCCAACGCTGTCTTGCAAAAGGCGAAAGGTCTGGGCGTGTCCGTCTTTCAAGGCCCACAAGACGCGAATCGCATACCGGGATTCCAGAAGTGCCAGCAGTTGGTTGGTCGCTGCATTTTCCTTGGAACTCATTAAAGGAATCTCCTTATTGGTTTTATTTACTCTTTTGCCCGGTTTGCCCTCTTCGCTGGCCTGTCCAGCTAACGATTCCGGCTCCGACTATTGCAATAACTATAGCGCAGAACGCAACCTGCTACAAGTTTAGTAGCTTAGCAATCGCTGTTTTTTGGCGTCAGGATCATGGCTTTGCTCGGCTGGCTAAACGAACCGATGCGACGCGTTCACCAGCCGTCAACTGAACAGGACTTATCGCAGCAGACAGGGGCGCTTGGGGTCAAAAGCCCAACCCGGCACCAGGTACTGCATGGCGATGGCGTCGTCCCTGGCGCCCAGACCATGGCTCAGGTACAACTGATGCGCTTTTTCGACCTCAACCATGTCCAGTTCAATGCCCAGCCCCGGTTTGGTTGGTACTCTGATGCTGCCGTCCACAATTTGCAATGGGTCGCGGGTTAGCCGTTGGCCGTCCTGCCAGATCCAGTGGGTGTCGATGGCGGTAACCCGTCCCGGCGCCGCCGCTGCAACATGGGTGAACATGGCCAGCGAGACATCAAAATGGTTGTTGGAGTGTGAACCCCAGGTCAGGTCAAACATCTGGCAAAGCTGCGCCACGCGGACCGAACCCTGCATAGTCCAAAAATGGGGGTCCGCCAGTGGAATGTCGACCGACTGCAGTGACAGGGTGTGTGCCATCTCGCGCCAGTCTGTGGCCACCATGTTGGTGGCGGTGGGCAGTCCGGTGCCGCGCCGGAACTCAGCCATCACTTCGCGCCCAGAAAACACACCTTCAGCGCCGCAGGGGTCTTCGGCATAGGCCAACACCTTTTGTTGGTCACGGCAGAGTCGAATCGCGTCCTTCAATAACCAACCCCCATTAGGGTCGAGCGTGATGCGGGCGCCGGGAAAGCGCTCGTGCAGCGCCGTCACGGCCTCAATTTCATCTTCGCCACGCAGGACGCCGCCCTTGAGCTTGAAATCCTGAAAGCCGTAGCGCGCTTGCGCGGCCTCTGCCAGCCGCACGATGGCCTTGGCATCCATCGCCTTCTCATGGCGCAGACGCAGCCAGTCGTCGCTGGCCTCAGGCTCGCAGCGGTAGGGCAGGTCGGTCAGGTGGCGGTCGCCTACATAAAACAAATAGCCGAGCACCGCGACGGACGCGCGCTGTTGGCCCTCGCCCAGCAAAGCTGCTAATGGCACGCCTAAAAACTGGCCAAATAGGTCGAGCAACGCGCTCTCTACTGCCGTCACTGCATGGATCGCCACCCGCAGGTCAAAGGTCTGGTTGCCCCGTCCCGCGCTGTCGCGGTCGGCAAAGCGGCTGCGCATGCCGTTCAAGACCTGGTTCCATTGCCCCAACGGTTGGCCAACGACCAGGTCACGCGCGCTCTCCAGCGTCTGGCGTATTTTTTCACCACCCGGCACTTCACCGACGCCGGTATGGCCCGAACTGTCGGTCAACAGCAGCAGATTGCGTGTGAAAAATGGACCGTGCGCACCGCTCAGGTTCAGCAGCATGCCGTCGCTGCCCGCCACTGGAATCACCCGCAGGGCAGTGATGCGGGGGGTAGGCTGGTCTGGCGTTGTGTGTTGTGACATCGTGCTCAAAGGGGTGGCCTCGGTTGTGCCGATTATTGACTACACTGACTAGGGAGCAGAAAATTCTAAGAGAACAGGTCAGTAGTAATTGGCCTGTAATTCCACAAGTCCACCGCCTGACAGAGGCCTCCCATCAGAAGCGAGCTCATGAGCCTGAACAATCACAAGAGACTACTGCTGACCGGTGCCGCCGGTGGCTTGGGCGTGGCCCTGCGTCAACGGCTCAAAGCCAATTGCGATGTGTTGCGTCTGTCCGATCGCGTCAGCGTTGGCGACGCCGGCCCTAGCGAGGAAGTCGTCCTGGCCGATCTGGCCGACGCCGAGGCGGTCAGCAACATGGTGCGTGGCGTGGATGCGGTCGTCCATCTGGGCGGTATCTCGGTCGAAGGACCGTTCGCACCCATTCTGCAAGCCAATATCCTTGGCGTCTATAACCTTTACGAAGCGGCCCGGCTACACGGGGTCAAACGCATTGTGTTTGCCAGCTCTAACCACGTCACCGGGTTTTACCGCCAAAGCGAGACCATCACGGCCGACCGGCCAGCGCGCCCTGACGGGTTGTATGGTGTGAGCAAGGCCTTTGGTGAGGATTTGTCGCGTTTTTACTTTGACCGCTATGGCATAGAGACCGCCTGTGTCCGCATCGGTTCGTCTTTTCCTGAGCCGAAAGACCGCCGCATGCTGGCCACCTGGCTCAGTTTTGACGATCTGCACCGCCTGATCACGGCCTGCCTGAGCACGCCGGTGCTGGGCCACACCATCGTTTTTGGCATGTCTGACAATGCGGTGACATGGTGGGATAACGCGCAAGCCAAGCACGTGGGCTATGTGCCGCAAGACAGCTCTGATGTATTCCGCGATGCTGTCTATGCCCGTACGTCGCCCCCGGACCTTACCGACCCAGCGGTCCAGTTTCAGGGCGGCGCTTTTGTCCGCACCGGACCTTTCACCTGAACTGCCATGAGCTCACCATCCACAGACCCCTCCAGCGTGCCATGCCGCGTGATTACCGACACCCGGGACCGCGTCGGCGAGTCGCCGGTGTGGTCAGTGACCGAGCAAGCTTTGTATTGGGTGGACATTGAAGGCCGGCGCATTCACCGCTGGGACGGTGCGGCTGGCACAGTGCAGAGTTGGCACAGCGCTGAACGTGTTGGCTGCATCGTGCTGAGCGCCCGTGGCGGCTTGGTCGCCGCGATGGAGAGCGGTGTCTTTGAGGTGACCCTGCTGCCGCCGCCGGCCTTGCGGGCCACTTTGCTGGTCGGCATCACCCACCCCCGAGCCAACATGCGGTTCAATGATGGTCGGTGCGACCGGCAGGGGCGCTTTTGGTTGAGCACCATGTGCATGGACATGGGGCTGGCGGCACCAGTGGGCGCAGTGTTTTGCCTGGATGAGGCGGGTCTGAGTCCAGCCCGGGTGGACGGGCTGATCACGCCAAACGGCATGGCCTTTAGCCCGGATGGGCGCTGTTACTACCTGTCAGATTCGCACCCTTCGGTTCAAAAAATCTGGGCCTTTGACCTGGACCCGGCTAGCGGCGCGGTCAGCCAGCGGCGTGGCTTTGTCGACATGGGCCCGCTACCGGGCCGGCCTGATGGTGCCGCCGTGGACGATCAGGGCAATTATTGGATTTGCGGTAATGACGCTGGACTGGTGCATTGCTTCTCACCGCAGGGGCAACTGCTGCGCTCTGTGCTGGTGCCAGTGGCCAAGCCGTCGATGTGCGCGTTTGGTGGGCCGACGCTGAGCACTTTGTTTGTCGCGTCCATTTTGCCGGGCACCGTGAGCGCGGATCAGCCCGGCCTAAATGGGGCTGTCTTTGCACTGGACTGTGGCGCCACTGGTTTGCCAGAGCCGGTTTTTTCGCGCTTCCCGACACAAGCCTCGGAATGAACAGTCCGTCTGCCGTGGATCTGCCGCGTCATATCCGTATGCACGTGGCCGATAACGTGGCCATAGTGGCCAACGACGGAGGGCTGCCAGCTGGCACCCTGATGCCAGACGGACTGACGCTGGTGGACAAGGTACCTCAGGGTCATAAGGTGGCCCTGGTTGACCTGGCCCAAGGTGCGCCCGTGGTGCGCTACAACACGGTGATTGGCCATGCGCTCAAAGCCATTGCCGCCGGCAGTTGGGTGCACGAGAGCCTGCTGGCTATGTCGGGTGCGTGCAGCCTCGACGCCTTGCCTATGGCCACGGCGCCCGCGCCAGACCTGCCGGCGCTGGCCGGTTACACCTTTGAGGGCTACCGCAATGCCGATGGTTCAGTGGGCACCCGCAACCTGTTGGCCATCACCACCACGGTTCAGTGCGTGGCTGGCGTGGTGGCGCTGGCCGTCAAACGCATCCGTGACGAACTGCTGCCGCGTTACCCCAACGTGGACGGCGTGGTGGGGCTGGAGCACAGCTACGGCTGTGGCGTGGCCATAGACGCGCCTGACGCCATCATTCCCATCCGCACGCTGCGCAACATCAGCCGCAACCCCAACTTTGGCGGCGAGGTGATGGTCGTTAGTCTGGGCTGCGAGAAGCTGCAACCCGAGCGTCTGTTCCCGGGCAGCATTGCAATCAATGCCCCAGACAAGGGCTCGCTGGATGTGCTGTGCCTGCAAGATGCTGAGCATGTGGGCTTCATGGCCATGCTTGACGCCATCGTGGCGCGCGCCGTGCCGCACCTGGAGCGCCTCAATGCCCGGCGGCGCGAGACCGTACCGGCCAGCGAGCTGGTGGTGGGGGTGCAGTGTGGTGGAAGCGACGCTTTCTCTGGCGTTACCGCCAACCCGGCGGTCGGTTTTTGCACAGACCTGTTGGTGCGTGCCGGTGCCACCGTGATGTTTTCCGAGGTGACCGAGGTTCGCGATGGCATCGCCCAGCTGACCCGCCGCGCCACCAGCCCTCAAGTGGCGCAGGCCATGATTGACCAAATGGCCTGGTACGACGCCTACCTGCAGCGCGGCCATGCCGACCGTAGCGCCAACACCACGCCAGGCAACAAGGCGGGCGGCCTGTCCAACATTGTTGAAAAAGCCATGGGCTCGATCGTCAAGTCTGGCACCGCACCCATCAGCGGGGTGCTCGCGCCCGGCGAGCGGGCCAGCCAAAAAGGGCTGATCTACGCCGCCACCCCGGCCAGTGATTTCATTTGCGGCACGCTGCAACTGGCCGCCGGCATGAACCTGCATGTCTTCACCACCGGGCGCGGCACCCCCTACGGCCTGGCCGAAGTGCCGGTGATCAAGGTGGCCACCCGCACCGAGCTGGCCCGGCGCTGGCATGACCTGATGGACATCAACGCGGGCCGAATCGCCGATGGCCAGGCCAGCATCGAAGACCTGGGTTGGGAAATGTTCCACCTGATGCTGGAGGTGGCCAGCGGCCGCAAAAAAACCTGGGCTGAGCACTGGAAACTTCACAATGCGCTGGTCCTTTTCAACCCCGCACCCATCACCTGAACCGAAAGACCCCCATGACATCAAGCGCGCCGTACCAGGCTTTCCCCAACAGCTTCAAACGCGACCTATTGGCTGGCAAACGGTTGATCGGTTGCTGGGCTTCTTTGGCCAGCCCCATCACGACCGAGGTGCTCGGCATTGCCGGTTTTGACTGGCTGCTGCTCGACGGTGAGCATTCGCCCAACGATGTGCTCAGCTTTGTTCCGCAACTGATGGCCCTCAAGGACAGCGTCAGCGCCCCGGTGGTGCGCCCGTCCAGCAACGACGTGATCGAGATCAAACGTCTGCTCGATGCCGGTTTCTACAACTTTTTGGTGCCTTTTGTTGACACCCCCGACGAGGCCCAACGCGCCGTGGCCTCCACCCGTTATCCGCCGCAAGGCATCCGGGGGGTGTCGGTGTCGCAGCGAAGCAACCGTTACGGCACTGTGCCCGATTACTTCAAGGGGATCAATGACCAGGTTTGCGTGATGGTGCAAATTGAAAGCCGTGCTGGCGTGGCAGCAGCCCGCGAGATTGGCGCAGTAGAGGGTGTGGACTGTTTGTTTGTCGGACCGTCTGACTTGGCGGCCGGTTACGGGCACTTGGGCAACGCCAACCATCCCGAGGTGCAGGCGGCCATTGCTGCGGTGTTTGCCGACGCTAAAGCTTGTGGCAAAGCCTCTGGCATCCTGGCGCCTGTGGAGGCCGACGCCCGCCGCTATCTGGCCATGGGCGCCACTTTTGTTGGTGTGGGCAGTGACCTTGGGGCGTTCCGAAATGCCACCCAGGCGCTGTGTGATCGCTACCGCGAGTGACACGAATCTTGTCCATACCCTGACAGCACCCTGACAGCACCTTGGGAGCCACGACAATGACAGATCTGCGCATCGGCATGGTGGGTTACGGCGAGGTTGGCAAAGTTTTCACGGCAGGCATGTTGCCCCAGGTGGCACGCGTCAGCGTCTGGGACATCAACTTTGACCTGCCTGAGCGACAAGCCGGCGAGCACGCCCATGCTGCCCGAGCCGGTATCCAGGCTTGCCTGTCTATGCGGGCGTTGTGCGAGCAGGCCGACCTGCTGATCTCGGCCGTTACCGCCTCTAACACCCTGGCGGTTGCGCAGGCGGCTGCCGAGCATATCCGGCCGGGCAGCATTTTTCTGGACCTCAATTCCGCGTCGCCGGGTACCAAGCAGCAGGCTGCCGAGTTGATCGATGCGGCTGGTGCCCACTACGTCGAGGCTGGTGTCATGACCTCGGTACCACCCTATGGCATTCGGGTGCCCATGCTGCTGGGTGGGGACCGTGCGGAGGCGTTGGCTCAGACGCTGTGCGGTATGGGTATGAATGCGCGCGCTGTATCCGCTGACATTGGCGTTGCCTCGGCCATCAAGATGTGTCGCAGCGTGATGATCAAGGGGCTGGAGGCGCTGGTGATCGAGAGCTACACCACGGCGCGCCACTATGGCGTGGAAGGGCACATGCTGGCCACGCTGGCCGAGACCTTTCCGTCGATAGACTGGGAGAAGCAGGGCGCTTATTTTTTCAGCCGGGTGGCGCAGCACGGCAAGCGCCGCGCCGAGGAAATGCGCGAGGCCGCCAACACCGTACGTGAGGCCGGCTTTGAGCCCTGGATGGCCGGCGCCATCGCCGAGAAGCATGATTGGGTGGCCCAGCAAAGTCGCGGCGGGGTGTTTGACGGCCTGCCTGGCGGAGCCAATTGGCAAGACTACGCCGACTGCCTGCTGAGCAAGGGCCAGCTCTAGTCTCGGTAAAACCGGGCAAGCCTTATGACCCAGCATCAGACGCAGACGGCGGCCCCACGACTGGCCGGCCGGCGGGGCTGGTTGCAGGCGGCGCTCGCCACGGCGACGACCCTGTGGTTGCCGCGCAGCGCCTGGAGCCAGCCGCGTTGGCCAGCCAATCCGTTCACGCTGGGCGTGGCCAGTGGTGCAGCCACCGCCAGCTCTGTGTTGCTCTGGACGCGACTGCACGTACCCGGCGTAGCTGCCGGTAGCCAGGGAACGGCGCCGGTGACTGTGCGCTGGGAACTGGCCGATGACGAAGCTTTCCAGCGCATCGTGCAGAGCGGGCAAAGCCTGGCCTCGCCCGAGTTGGCGCATTCTGTGCATCTGGAAGTGCCCGGTTTAGCCCCCGAGCATTGGTACTTTTACCGCTTTATGGTGGGTGACTATGTCAGCCCGGTCGGCCGTACCCTGACATTGCCGCGCCCCGAGGCGCAGGTGCAGCAGCTGCGCTTGGCCTATGCCTCGTGCCAAAAGTGGGAGGATGGTTTTTTCAGCGCCTGGCGGCATTTGCGAGGGGATCAGCCTGACGGTGTGGTGTTTTTGGGTGACTACTTGTATGAGTACCCGGCCCGCAACAGCAAAGTAAGGGTGCCGTCCGGTGGCTGGGTGGTGACGCTGGATGACTACCGCCAACGTTACGCCCTGTACAAGAGCGACCCAGATCTGCAGGCCATGCACGCGGCCTGCCCCTGGTGGATCACCTGGGACGACCATGAGGTGCAAAACGACTACGCTGGCCTGCAGGCGGGCAACAGCGGTTTTTCCGACCCAGCCAGCCCGGCTAACTTTGCCCGTCGTCGGGCAGCGGCCTACCAAGCCTGGTACGAGCACATGCCGGTTCGGCCCTCGGTGTTGACCCAGTCGTTTGCCGGCTTGGCCAGCGGCGCCGAGATGCGTATTCATGGCCGTGTCCAGTTCGGCCAACTGGCCGACCTCTACCTGCTGGACGCCCGCCAATACAAAGATCCGCAGGCCTGCACCAAGAGCGGCGCCTTGGGCTCCGGCATCGTCAACCCGGCACAGTGCCCGGCCTGGCAAGACCCTGGCCGCAGTCTGTTGGGCCTGCGTCAGGAGCAGTGGCTGGCGCAGGAGCTGGCCCAGACCCGCAGCAGACAGACGCGCTGGCAGATGCTGGGCCAGCAATCCCTGTTCGGCTCGCGCGACTTCAAGGCCGGTGCGGGTCATAGCCTGTGGAACGACGGCTGGGACGGCTATGCGCCGGCACGCCGCCGTCTTACCGACACGCTGCGTCAGCATGCGGTGGCCAACCCTGTGTTTCTGGGTGGCGACGTCCATGAAAACTGGGTGGGACACGTGAAGGCCGATTACGGCAACCCCGCCAGTGCCAGCATTGGCGTGGAATTTTGCGGCACCAGCATCACTTCCCGCTCTGGCGGCAATGCCCGCACCGCCGAGCGACTGGCAGAAAACCCGCACTTTGTCTTCGCTGAAGCCCAACGCAAGGGTTATGGCCTGCTGGACCTGAGCCCTTCAGAACTACGCACCACCCTGCGCGTGGTGGACGATGTGACCCGGCCCGACGCCGGCATCGACACCCTGGCGCGCTTTGTGGTGCAGGCCGGTCGGCCGGTGGTGGAAGCCGGCTGAGCGGCGCCGGCTCAGCCGGGTTGAAAAACTTCCAGCAGCCGGTTAAGCCCGCCGGTGTTGATGGCCACCATGGCCTGCTCGCGCACCCGGGGTTTGGCGTGGTAGGCCACCGACAGGCCGGCCTCAGTCATCATGGGCAAATCATTGGCGCCATCGCCCATGGCAATGGCCTGACCAGGCGCGCACCCTAATGCCGTGCAGGTTTGCAGCAGCATACGCAGCTTTTCGGCGCCATCGCAAATATCGCCCCAGGGCTGGTCCACCATGTTGCCGGTCAGCCGGCCGTCTGCCAGCTCCAGTACATTGGAGCGGGTGTAGTCAATGCCCAGCAGATCCCGCACCCGGTCGGTGAAGTAGGTGAAG
>JBIKZZ010000368.1:0-3332 GCA_044354435.1 Rhodoferax sp.
GGATGCCTTCGGCCACGTTTGCAGCGCTCAGTCCACCACTCAAGACGA
The DNA here is from genome assembly GCA_044354435.1 of Rhodoferax sp. GTDB lineage: Bacteria > Pseudomonadota > Gammaproteobacteria > Burkholderiales > Burkholderiaceae_C > Rhodoferax. The sequence goes on from JBIKZZ010000368.1 coordinate 49, forward strand.
GGTGAGCGTTGACGTTTGGAGGCAGCAGTGACCAATTGAATGTTTGCCCGCTACCACCGAACCCGTCGACATGGGCGTCGAGCAAGATGGCCTGGGCTTGTGAATGATGAGATGCGAATTCTACGAGATCAAACCCGGTGGCGTGCAGCCCCACCGGAATGCGCGCAGCCCGGATGAAAGGACGGAGACCCGCGCCGGTAGCAAGCAGGCAGTCGGCCGGTGTTTCATCACCATGAAACTGCACGCAAGCCCCCGCCAGTTGGTCACTTGTAGCTATGATTTCAGGAGCGGACGCGTTCACGAACAACAGCACGGGCGTTACAAAGGGCGGGAGACGCCGCGCCAAGGCGAGGGCCCTTTCGGGCGAGACATAGCGCGGACTTTTGGGGTACAGGACAAACCCGATGGCGTCGGCGCCCGCCGCCACGGCGGCGTCCACGTCCGATTCCCGTGTCAGGCCGCAAATCTTGATGCGGGTGCGGATGACAGGATTGCTCAAAGGGGAGGTCTGGGTCATGGGAGGGCGTCGAAGGCGGGGGTGCGATCCGGCAGACCCCAATGCGGTGCGTAGCGCGGACCCAAAAAGTAGAGTCCGTCTGCGGAGAAGGTGGGCGCAGCGACCTTACGGTCCCGGGCCTGCAGCACCTGAGTGATCCATTGCGGTGGCTGTTGCTCTTGGCCGATGGTGATCAGGCACCCCATGATGTTGCGGATCATGTGGTGTAGAAAGGCGTTGGCTTCGAATTCGAAGCGCCAATAGGCGCCCCGTCGCGAGATTGCCAGCTGCTGCAGGTGTTTGACAGGCGACAGCGCCTGACAGGCCGAGGCGCGAAAGGAGCTGAAATCATGCTCACCGAGCAACAGTTCTGCGGCCTGCTGCATCGGTTCCAGATTCAGTGACCGGAACGCCCAACCCACCTGGCCAGCCTCCACGCTCGGCCGCACCGGAGATTCCAGCAGGATGTAGGCGTAGCGCCGGGACAGGGCGCTGGCCCTGCAATGGAACGCGTCGGGGACGGCACAGGCCCATTGAATGGCAATGTCACGCGGCAGAAAGCTATTGGTGCCCCGCAGCCATGCGGCGGGGCTGCGCTCTAAGGGGGTGTCGAAATGCACCACCTGCATCAGGCCGTGCACTCCCGAATCAGTCCGACCGGCACACAAGGTGCTGGTTTTTTGGGTAGTGAAGCGTGCCAGCGCCGTTTCCAGACGGTCTTGCACTGTCTGGCCGGAAAGCTGGCTCTGCCAGCCCTGGTAAGGTTGGCCGTTGTAGCTGACGCCCAGCGCGATTCTCACGTTCGGCTCGTGGCGCGGGGCACACGGCGCTGCAGCCTTGGCGTCACTTCAGTTTGCCCAGCGCCCGTTCCGCCCTGGCCTTCATATCGCCCGAGGCTGACTCAATCACCTCTTCGATCAGGGCGCGGGCACCGTCCTCGTCACCGATGGCACGGAATTCTTCAGCCAGGTCGAGCTTGGTTTCCAGTGGGTCGTCGGACAGGTCGGTCAGGTTGGTTTTGCTGTCCTGAAACTCGTCGCCCAGATCCAGAGACAGCGAGCCCAGGTCCAGCGGCAGGGGTTCGGGCGCAGTCGATGGCGGCTCTTGAGCTTCAGGTTCTGAAAGATCGAATTCCAGGTCCAGTTCGTTGGGACTGAGTTCCCCCTCCACCGCGGCTTGCTTCGACTCATCGTCGAGGGAAAAATCGACCTCCAGTTCGGCCGACGCTGGCTCGGGCTCGTCCCGCAACGGTGGCTGCTCTTCGTGAAGGGTCTCTGCGCGGGGTGGCACGTCTTCGGCGGTTTGGCTAGATTCAAACAAAGGCTGCACCGATGGGTGGTCGGGCGCAAGCACCGCATTCTGCGCGTCGTCTTGCCGGCTCACCATGAAGGCATCAAGTGACCGCTTGTCATGCGACCCGACATCAGGAGCGCCCTTGCGGCGCTTGCCAATGCGGTAGGCAAGGACGCTGGCGAGTGCCGTGATCAGTGCGCCAGCACCCCAGGGCAACAGGGGATGATCAATAAGGCGGTCGATGAATTGACTTTTGATGGGTGGCTTAGTCGCTGAGGCCGCTGCTTTTGGTGCCGAGACTGGCCCACTGGCTGGTGCGTTTGCTGGCAAAGGATTGGCAACGGCCAGCGCGGCGGGGCTCGATGCCACCGAAGCAGGTGGGGACGCGGCAGCTGCCTGGGTGCTCGTACCCAACTTGTTCAGCTCGACGATGTTGCGCGCCAACTCGTCAGCTCGACTGGCGGCTTCCCGCGCGATACGCTCCTTGGCAAGTTTATCCTCGGCGGGAGACTCCTGCACATTGCCTTTGGCCAATGTCAGCTTGTCGGTGGCACCGTTAACGGCCGGCTTATCGTCTACCTTCGCCTCCACCTTGCCACTGGATTGACGGCTGGCCCCTTCGACCTGAGCCTGCGGCGCAATACCGGCAAATTTACGTCGAAATTCGTTGAAATCGCGGCTTTGCGCGGCAATGATGCGCGTGGCTTCAGGTCGGGTTGTCTCAGAGGCTTGCAGATCGTTCGGTAGATTGAGGACGGCCCCTGCTTGGATTCGGTTGACATTGTCACCTTGGAAAACACCAGGATTGGCGCGCAAAAGAGCGACCAGCATCTGGTCTAGCGAGACATTGGCAGGTTTAAGCGCTAGTGCAATTTCGCTGGCCGTATTACCAGCACGGACCTTGACTTTGCTGCCACCCTCAACCTTGGGTGCCTTACTTTTGCTGCGTCCATTGCTGATTTGAATCCGAGCATCGCTGTCGGACTGCGTTGCACCGACCTTGGCTGGCGCAAACAGCAGGGTGTAGTCACGCAAGATCCTGCCCGATGCCCAACTGGCTTCGAGCAACAGGTCAAAAAAAGAATCGGTGATTGCGACGGAACTGGCCAGCTGAATGTACAGCCTGCCATCGGCGCGTTTTTGTAACGAAGCCTGCAGACCTATGACGCTAGCGTTGTAACTCAGACCTGCCGCCCGGAAGGCCTCAGGTGAGGCGACTGACGTTCTGATTGAGGTGACCTCCTCAGCGCTGATGTCAAGAAAATCAATTTCCGCGCGCAAAGGCTCGCCCAGCGCTGACTGCACCACGACCCGACCAAGGGAAAGGGCCAGGGCCTGCGAGCCAGACAAGGCCAGCACTAAGGCGCCAATCGCCCAAAGAGCGCGGCGCCAGGGTCGAGTCTTGACAGTCAAGGGGGTCTGCTGCATGGCGCTGATTCTACGTGTGTCAGCATCCGGCGCACCCTGGGCCCGGCGTTAGTGGGCCAACAAAATA
>JBIKZZ010000320.1:0-3807 GCA_044354435.1 Rhodoferax sp.
GCCGAGCTCCTGCTCCCAGCGTTTGAGCTCGCCCCAGACATGGCGGTAGGACAGGCCCAGAGCCCGGGCGCCGCCAGAGATGGAGCCTTGCGCCGATACGGCTTGCAGCAGGTCAATCAGCGGGTTACGCACCATGGCCGGGCTGCTGTCGCGCGACAGGGTGTAGTGGAATTGGAGCCTATGCACTGAGGTTCATATCGCCGGACATTGCGTGAATGGCTACGATAACCCATCTCATGGCTACCCTTACCGACGTCGCCACCGCTGCGCTCAAGCTCATTGCCGACAGTGACGCCAACCTGATCTCCATCGTTACACGATCCCTGGCCGTCAGTGCCATGGCCTGCCTGCTGGCCTGCCTGGTGGGCTTGCTGCTCGGCGCCTGGCTTGGGGTAGCGCGCTTTGCTGGACGGGCGGCCCTGCTGGCCCTACTGAACACGTTTCTCGCGGTGCCCTCGGTGGTTGTGGGTTTGGTGGTTTACCTGCTGCTCTCGCGGTCCGGCCCGCTGGGTTTTTTGGGCTGGTTGTTTTCCTTCAAGGCCATGGTGCTGGCGCAGGCCCTGCTGGTACTTCCGGTGGTGACGGCCTTGACGCGCCAGTTGGTGGACGACGCCGAAGCGCTGCATGGCGAGCAATTGCGTTCCTTGGGCGCCAGGCCTTTGCTGCGCAGCCTGCTGTTGGCCTGGGACGAGCGTTACGCGCTGCTGACGGTGGTCATTGCATCGTTTGGCCGCGCCATCTCAGAGGTCGGTGCGGTGATGATCGTCGGCGGCAACATGGAGGGCTTTACCCGGGTCATGACCACGGCCATCGCGCTCGAGACCTCCAAAGGCGATTTGCCCTTGGCGCTGGCCTTGGGGCTGATTTTGCTGGCCGTGGTGCTGGTGCTCAACCTGCTGTTGGCCATTCTGCGTCGTTGGCGTGAGAGCCAGGAAGGGATGGCCGGCACCTGGCCCGCCATGAGGTCGACCCTGTGACGTCTTTGGTGTCTTTGAACCAGGCCACGGTGCATCTGGGTGCGCGCCAGACCGGTGTGCCGGCCCTGTTGGCCGTTGACCTGGCCATAGGCGTGGGCGAGCGGGTGGCGCTGGTTGGCGCCAATGGCAGCGGCAAGAGCACATTGCTGCGCTTGTTGCATGGGCTGGCGGTACCGTCAATCGGGCATGTGGCCCATGCGCCAGGTCTGCGTCAGGCGATGTTGTTCCAAAAGCCTCATTTGCTGCGCCTATCGGTTCAGACCAATGTGGCGTTGGGTCTGTGGCTGGCCGGCCGGTCCTGGTCCGACGCGATGGCCCGGGCGTTGGAGGCCCTGGCGCGCGTTGGGCTGGCGGCCTTGGCAGGACGTAATGCGCGCCGGTTATCGGGCGGTCAGGTGCAGCGGGTGGCCTTGGCCCGAGCCTGGGCGCTGGCGCCGCAGTTGCTCTTGCTGGATGAGCCGACCGCCAGTCTGGACCCTCATGCCAAGCGCGAGGTGGAGCGCATGGTGCAGGAGTTTGCTGCCCAGTCGCCGGACGTGACGCTGGTGTTTGCCAGCCACAACCTCGGGCAGGTCAAGCGGCTGGCCAGCCGCGTGATCTACCTGGAGCACGGCCGGGTTCTGGCCGACCTACCCGTGACTGAATTTTTTGCCGGGGCGCAGATGGCGCAAAGCCACCCGGAAGCCCATTTTTTCATCAAGGGAGAACTCGTATGAATTTCAAGTGTTTTAGGCCTCTAGGCCTTGTCCAGAATGGCTTGTTAGCTCTATTTTTTGTAGCAAGCACCCAGTCACACTCACAGTCACCGGCGCGGTCCATCGTGATGGCGTCCACCACCTCCACCGAGCAGTCCGGTCTGTTCGCCCATCTTTTGCCTGCATTTAAAAGGGTCAGCGGCCTGGATGTCAAGGTGGTGGCCCAGGGTACCGGGCAGGCCCTCGACATGGGGCGCCGCGGCGACGCCGATGTGTTGTTTGTGCATGACCAGGAAGCCGAAGAAAAAATGGTGGCCGATGGCTTTGCGCTCAAGCGCTTTGCGGTCATGTACAACGACTTCGTCCTGATCGGGCCGGCCACAGACCCGGCGCGGGTGCGTGGGCGTGACATTGTGATGGCCCTAAAGCAACTGTCCAGCACCAATAGCGGCTTCGTCTCGCGGGGGGACAAGAGCGGCACCCATGCCGCGGAGCTGCGGTTCTGGAAGATGGCGGGTGTCACACCGACGCCGAGCAGCGCTTACCGGGCCTGCGGTTGCGGGATGGGGCAGGCCCTGAACATCGCGGCCAGCACTGGGGCCTACCTGCTGGCTGACCGGGGTACCTGGCTCAGCTTCAAGAACCGAGCCGACCTGACGGTGCTGGTGGAGGGGGACACCCGTTTGTTCAACCAATACGGCGTGATGGTCGTCAACCCGGCCAAACACCCGCATGTCAAGACGACAGAGGCCCAAAAATTCGTGGACTGGGTGCTGTCGCCAGCGGGTCAGCTGGTGGTGGCCAGCTACAAAATTGATGGCGAGCAGCTGTTTTTCCCCAACGCTGGGAAGTGAAGGCGCCACCAGAAAAATTGTTTTACGCTGGGCTCCGTCGCTACGGGTGGGATACTGCGCCGGACGCAGCACGGTCTGGCGCTGGTCGACACCTGGCCAGTCTGTGCCGTCGGTTAGAGGGCCATAGATGAAGCGGTGGTTGGAATGGGTGAAGGCAAACGCCATGCCGTTAACGACGGCGCTGTGCTTGGCCGTCTTTGTTGTCCCGACAGGGCTGCTGGTTATGGGGGCCGTATCGAGCACGCTGCGCGTCGATTGGTCGGAACATCTGCCGGCCTTGACGGCCATCGGTCTGGGCTGCTTTCTTGCTCTCGCCGGGTCCCTGATGGCCCTGGTTCGCGTGCGCGAACGCGCCAACAATGCCGAGAAGGCACTGGACAGCACCAACGACGGCTACTGGATCTTGTCGCCCACTGGTGCCTTCATCGATGTCAACCAAAGTTATTGCCGGATGATGGGCTACACCCGCAACGAAGTCATGTCGATGTCAATCGCTGATTTTGAGGCGGTTGCCAGAACTGAGCAAATTCAAGCCCAGATCCAGGGCATCCTGAAAAGCGGACGGCAAACGTTCGAAACCAGGCATCGGCATCGCAATGGCGACTGGGTTGATCTGGAAATTACGGCAACAGGCGCCTTCTGCAAGACCGGATCGAGCAGGCGCTGGTCAGCAGTTCGCGTGGCGGTTTCGGCGGGGCCATCGTGTTTGTGGACCTGGATAATTTCAAGCTGGTCAATGACAGTTGCGGCCACGCGGCTGGGGACGCATTGCTGGTCAAGGTGTCGGGGTGCCTGCGCGCCTGTGTCAGGTTGGGGGACACCGTCGCCCGTCAGGGCGGTGACGAGTTTGTGCTGGTGTTAGAGGGGCTCAGCGCGGACCCGGTCCAAGCCGCGCTGCAGGCCGAAAGTATTGCTGAAAAGTGCCGCCGCGGGTTGGAGCAGTCATTTTTTGTCGGTGCCAGCGAATTTTTTGTGACTGCGAGTTTCGGTGTAGCACTGTTTTTCGGCTCGGATTCGACCTTTGGCGTACTGCTGCAACGCGCTGACACAGCCATGTACCAGGCCAAATTTGGCGGGCGTAACCGGGTTGTGTTTTTTGAACCAGAGATGCAGCGTAACCTGGCGGCTCGGACCCAACTGGAATCTGATTTACGCCACGCCCTGTCAGACAAGCAACTCGTCCTCTACCTTCAGCCAATGGTGAACTCGCCAGGCCAGCTGATGGGAGCGGAAATGCTCTTGCGTTGGCAACACCCGCAGCGAGGGCTCCTGACGCCGGGG
>JBIKZZ010000322.1:0-3784 GCA_044354435.1 Rhodoferax sp.
GGGCGCACGCGGTGCATCCGATCGCCGCCGTGCAGACCGAGTATTCACTGTGGACGCGCAACCCGGAGATCGCGGTGCTGGACGCCTGCCGCGAGCTGGGGACCGCGTTTGTCGCATTTAGCCCGGTGGCACGCGGGTTTTTGTGTAATTCCCCGCTGGACTTGGTTGCACTGGACGCCAAGGACATCCGGCGTAGCATGCCGCGCTTTGAGCCAGCCAACTACGCGGCCAACCTGGGTCTGATACCCGCTTATCTGGCTTTGGCGCGAGAGGCGGGGTGCACCCCGGCCCAGCTAGCGCTGGCCTGGCTACTGCACCAAGAGCCCTACATCGTGCCAATTCCTGGGACCACCAATGTGGACCACTTGACGGATGACCTGGGTGCGAGTGGCGTCACGCTGGCGCCCGACCTGCTGACCCGGCTGGGTGGCTTGATCAACCAGCAAACTGTGCACGGAGCCCGTTATGGGGCGCAGTCAAGCGGTGAGGTGGATACAGAGTCGTTCTAAGGCAGTGGAGTCGCTTCGTGCTATCGTCATTGCATGACTACCGTGAATGTGACGACAAGCCCTTCTTCAGCGCTGATCCGGCATTTGCCGCTTGCAGGGGCCACCAATTTTCGTGATCTGGGTGGTTATGTCACGCAGGATGGTCACATCGTTCGTTGGCGTCGGCTTTTTCGCTCCGATCATCTGGCTGGCCTCACCGCCGAGGATCAGGCCGTCCTGACGGCTCTCGGTTTAAACCGGGTATGCGACTTCCGCGGTGTTGCTGAGCGCGCGGAGATGGTCTGCAGCCTGCCCGGCGTTGCAGTGCATTCGTTGGCGATCGAGCCGACGGTGGTTCAAGGTATGAAGGCTTTGCTGGATGCGGGCGCGACGGTGACTGCTGCGCTGACCGTTGAACTGATGAAGCAAACTTACCGCGATTTTGTGGTCGTGGACTCCTCCTGCTTTGCTGACATGTTTGCTCATTTGCTGGCAGACGACAGCCCATTGGTGTTTCACTGTACAGCAGGCAAGGACCGAACCGGTTTTGCAGCGGCCCTGATTCTGTCTGCCCTGGGTGTGTCATGGGACGTGGTCATGGAGGACTATATGTTGACCAATACGCACTACCAGATGCCGGAGCGGACGAGTGTGGCCCTATCCCAGGATGTCTTGAACATTCTCTCGCGAGTGCAGGCGGGTTTCCTGGAGGCCGCGTTTCATGCGGTGGACACCGAGTTTGGCGGGGTAGAGCGCTATCTGCAAAACCAGCTCGGTCTCGACGCATCGCGCCAGCAGCGACTGCGCGAGCTTTATCTTCAAAAACTATAGCAAACTATTTAAGCCCAGCAAGGGCTGGGCTTGAATTTGGCTCACAAGTTATCGGTAAAGCTGCGCAATTTGTCCGAGCGGCTGGGGTGCTTGAGTTTGCGCAGTGCCTTGGCTTCAATTTGGCGAATCCGCTCGCGGGTCACGTCAAACTGCTTGCCCACCTCTTCCAGGGTGTGGTCGCTGGTCATCTCGATGCCAAAACGCATGCGCAGCACCTTGGCCTCTCGCGGCGTTAGGCTATCCAGGATGTCTTTCACCACATCGCGCAGGCCGGCCTGCATGGCTGCTTCCATGGGGGCGGTGTTGGCGCTGTCTTCGATGAAATCACCCAGGTGCGAGTCGTCGTCGTCGCCAATTGGTGTTTCCATCGAAATTGGCTCTTTCGCGATCTTCATGATCTTGCGGATCTTGTCTTCGGGGATCTCCATCTTGGCCGCGAGCACGCTGGCATCCGGCTCAAAACCGAACTCCTGCAGGTGCTGTCGGCTAATTCGGTTCATCTTGTTGATGGTCTCGATCATGTGCACCGGGATCCGGATGGTACGGGCCTGGTCGGCAATAGAGCGCGTGATGGCCTGCCGGATCCACCATGTGGCGTAGGTCGAGAATTTGTAGCCTCGCCGGTATTCGAACTTGTCTACAGCCTTCATCAGACCGATGTTGCCTTCTTGAATCAGGTCCAGGAACTGCAGGCCGCGGTTGGTGTATTTCTTAGCGATCGAGATGACAAGGCGCAGGTTGGCCTCGATCATTTCCTTCTTGGCAGCGCGCGAAGATGACTCGCCTTCGTTCATGCGCTTGTTGATGTCCTTGAGTTGGTCCAGCGGCACCACCACCCTTGCCTGCAGATCGGTCAGCTTTTGCTGCAAGTCCTGCACCGGCGGAATGTTGCGCGCCATGATCGCACTCCAGGGCTTGCCTGCGGCAGCTTGTTTTTCAATCCATTTCAGACTGAGCAACTGGCTGGGCACCTTGTTGTGGTGCTTGTCGCGGCCACTGAATTCGGCAATGAAGTGCTCTTGAGGATAGCCGCACTTGTCGACGATGATGCGGCGCAGCTCTCGCTCTTTCTTGCGTATATCATCAACCTGGGCTCGCACCATATCGCACAATTTTTCAATCGTTTTGGCAGTAAAGCGGATCGACATCAACTCGTCTGACAGGGCTCTCTGTGTCTTGACATAGGTTGGCGTGCCATACCCTTCCTTGTCGTATACCTTGTGCACTTTTTCAAACAAATCGCGTAAGGTATCGAATCTGCTCAGGGCTTCGCGCTTGAGTTCTTCCAGCTTTTTAGTCAGGGCCTTGGAGCCGCCCTTGCCGTCGTCGTCGTCTGCCGCGTCAAACTCGTCGAAGTCTTCCTCGGCCACGTAATCGTCGGCCTCGTTCGGGTTGGAGAAGCCGTCGACCACGGTGGTGATGACCACCTTGTTCTCGCGGATGTCTTCGCTTAAACGCAGAATTTCGGCAATAGTGGCAGGCGAGGCTGAAATTGCCTCCATCATGGCCATCAAGCCGCCCTCAATCCGCTTGGCGATCTCAATCTCGCCTTCGCGTGTCAGCAACTCCACCGTGCCCATCTCTCGCATGTACATGCGCACCGGGTCGGTGGTGCGACCAAACTCGCTGTCGACAGTAGACAGCGCTGCTTCTGCCTCTTCTTCCGCCTCTTCCACCGTTGCGGCAGTCGAGACGTTGTTGTTCAGCAGCAGGGTTTCTGCATCAGGGGTCTGCTCATAGACAGCAACACCCATGTCGTTCAACATGGTGATCACCACCTCCATGGTTTCGGCATCCACCAGTTTGTCGGGCAAGTGATCCGAGATTTCGCCGTGTGTCAGGTAGCCACGGGTTTTGCCCATGGTGATCAGCGCTTTCAGGCGAAGGCGACGCTTGGCCAAGTCTTCTTCAGATAAAACCGCCTCATCCAGACCAAATTCTTTCATTAAGGCGCGCTCTTTCGCCTTGCTGATCTTCATGCGAAGCGGTTTAGCCTTTTCGCCAGCGGCAACCGGCTCCCCGACCAGATCGGCCTCGATTTCGGCCATGTCGACATCTTCTACAGCCGCCGCAGCGGGCGCAGCTGTTGCTTTTTTGCCCCGCTTTAGGTTGTCTGGTGGCGCCCCTTCAAGCCCATCAGTACCTGGTTTCGGCGGACGCCCCGCTTTTTTCTTCGTCAGGCTGTCTGCGTCATTCGCTAGATCCGCGGCAGGCTTCGATTTGATGGCGGGCGCTCTGGGCTTTGTCTTATGGTCTGCGATTGACTTGACTTTTTCGGCAGCTACAGCCACTGCTGCCTTGCTGGCCTTGCCGGTGGCGGTAACCGGTTTTCCCACGGCTTTTTTGGCAGCCGGAATAGCGGTTTTAGGATTCGGAACGACGGAATCGGCGGACTTTTTAGTAGGCATCTAAAAACCTCGGGACATCAAAAAACATGAGCAAATGACGTTGCCGCAATCATTTGC
>JBIKZZ010000323.1:0-3769 GCA_044354435.1 Rhodoferax sp.
AAGCTCATGTCAGAGCTCTCTATGGACTGCTGACCCCCCAAGATATCGATCACCTCTGAGTAAAGTTTCTGATGGCTAGCCGCAATGACACAACTTGATTGCAAAACCGGTCCGCCATCCAGGCCTGTCATGATGCCACCCGCACCCCGCACGATGGGCACCTGTGCGGCGATGTCATAAATCTCAAGTCCCGCTTCGATGACGATATCAATATGACCCTCGGCCAGCATCGCCATGCTCAGGCAGTCGCTGCCGTAGCGCAACAGCTTGACCCGTTCTCCGAGCTTTTGAACGCGCTTGAACAAGTCTGGCATCGTCACGACAGTGGAACTTACCCACACGACGGCATCGGCTAACTGGGTATGGCGACGTGCGGTCAGAACAGACTCTCCGTGTCGTCCAAAACAGACCGCCTGTTTGCCATTGCCGATAAACCGTTCTCGCAAGTAGGGCTGGTCAAGAACACCAAGCACAGGCTCACCATGGTGTAGTAATCCGACGAGCGTTCCCCACGTGAGCATCCCCGAGATGAACGCTTTTGTGCCATCAATTGGATCAATGACCCAAACATATTCCGCATCGACCGATTCACTTCCAAATTCTTCACCGATGATGCCGTGACCCGGGTGATGCTGGCGGATCAACTCTCTGATCACTTTTTCGGCGCCCCGGTCAGCCTCAGTCACCGGATCAAATAACCCGGCAGCGGCTTTACTTTCCACAGCAAGATGTGACCTGAAAAATGGCAGGATCACCGAACCTGATGCATCAACCAACGTGCCTGCAAAGGCTGCAAATTTGTGTATCAAACCGTTCTCCGGCGCCATGCTTGTTTCTGGATGATGTAATTTCTTAAAAGCGTCTGCAGACCAGCGACAACCACGCAGACGGCCATCATCAGAACGGCCAATGCGGTAGCTTGACCGATCCGACTGCCTTCGGTCATGTTGATGACCGCTATGGCCGAGACCCTGTTCTCGGCTGTAAAGAGAAATATCAGTGCAGAGACTGTCGTCATGGCGTTGACAAAAAAGTAACCTGCGATATCGATGAGTGTGGGTGCAAGAATTGGCAAATAAATGCGCCTTGCAGTTTGGATCGGTTCGGACTTCAGTGCAGTGCCGGCAAGGTCTAATTCGGCATCAAATCTAACCAGCGCCCCAACCGCCATCAAATGGGGTACCGTGTAGTAGTGAGCGATCGTACACATCACCAAAAGCGCCATGGTTGCCTGAAGAAAATGCAGGGGGTTCGATGGGTTGTTGAAGAAAAAAACGTAGCCAAGACCAAGCACAAGCCCCGGCACAGCCAGTGGCACCATGGCAAAACCGTGCAGCACTTGGTTAAGTTTGGGCTCCCCAACCTTTCTAGCCACCAACCACCCGCTGGTCATGACCAAAGCAGTCCCAACCACGGCCGCCGCGGTGGCAAGCAGCAGGCTATTGATCAGTGTTTGAAGCTCTTCCGGGCTAAAGAGTATCTTTGTATAGTTATGCAACCCAAGACTCATGTTGTAGGGCCAAAAACGGACGAGTGAGCCGAAGACCGCGATCCCAATAACGGCCAGCACGGCGAACGCCACCAATAGAACCACAAAAGACAGCACGATGTCTCGCGCGGGCACATAGTCTGACTCAAGTGGCACCGATCGGCCGGTCAGGGTTGACCGCTGTGTACGACGTGCCAGGGTATCGACAGCGTAGGCAATGAGTGCAGGTACAAGCAGCAGCACGCCAACGACGGCGCCTAACTCGAAGTCAAATCTGCCGATAACGAGTTTGTAAATATCGGTCGCCAAAACATTGGTGGAGCCCCCGATAACCGTCGGGATACCGAAATCGGTAAATACCAAGACAAAAACCACAGCCGCCGCGCTGATCAAAGAATAGCGGCATGCTGGCAAAGTAATTTGGAAAAATGTCCGCCAAGCCGACGACTTGAGCGCCCTGGCTGCCTCATACAAGCGCTGATCGCCACTGGCAAGTCCCGCTGACAAAATCAAAATCGCATGGGGAAGCGCGAAGAAAACATGCGCGATGACGATCCCTATGGAGCCATAAATTGAAGAGCCGAACAGCCAACTTTTCAAGAGGCCCTGATTGCCGAACAAATAAACCAAGCCGAAAGCTGGCAGCAGCGATGGCGCCAGTATCGGCAGTAGGATTAACGCTTTAAACAAGCCCTTGTAGGGCAGCCGGCTTCTGTTCAGTGCATAGGCATAAGGAAAAGCCAAAAACAATGTCAGCAGCGTTGCGATGAGGGACAGTGAAACCGAGTTCCAGATGGCGATTGATAGACCCGGTTCACTAACGTATCGCGAGAAATTGTCAAACCAAACAAAGGAACCCTTGGGGTTCAGGAAGCTTTTGAGAAGCAAGGCGCCGATGGGAATGATGACGCCCAATGACAAAAGAACCAACAGGCTTACTGGCACCGAAAAACTGACCGCTAGTGACCTGAACCTGCTGCCGGATTTTGCGCTCATCAACATGCCTATGTCTGATCGTCCAAGAGCAGAGTGTGTTGGCCAGGCAAAGCCAAATCCATTTCATCCCCAGCCTTTGGCAATGCGCCTAAACCGATACGGGGCAGTTCAGCATCAACCTCTATCTGCGGGTATTTGAGAATTTGAAATGTCAGGCGCACTCGATCTCCCGAGTACTGAACACGCAGCACGCGCCCTTTTTGCGGCTTCTCGTGGGCGGCGGCTTCAGTGCCAACGATGACGGCAGCGGGCCGTATGCAAAGATGTGGTCGGCTTTTTCCTTTGACCGAGCCAGCGTGAGGCGGCATCGAATAGGGGCCGACTTGGAGGTCTAGGTCTGCCCGGGGGTCGATGGCAATCGCGTTCATTTCCCCTAGGAAGCGCGCGACAAAAAGATTGGCTGGGTTTTCAAAAACCTCGTGAGGGCGACCGACTTGCTCAATTTTTCCCTGATTCATCACGAGGATTCGGTCCGCAATGGCAAGCGCTTCATGCTGATCGTGGGTCACCATCACAGTGGTGACGCCAATGCGGCGCTGCAGCGAAAGCAGTTCTTGGCGTAAACGTGTGCGTACATTCACATCGAGTGCAGAAAGGGGCTCGTCCAAAAGCAGTAGTCCGGGTGAAAGCGCCAGGGCTCGTGCAAGTGCAACGCGCTGTTGTTGGCCGCCCGACAACTGGCTTGGATATTTACCGCCGTGCTCTTCCAGACCCACCAATTCGAGCAACTCCTGAACCCGCCGACTCCGAGTCGCCTTGCCCACGGCCGTTGCTTCCAGGCCAAAAGCGATGTTCCCCGACACACTCCGGTTTGGAAACAAGGCGTAGGACTGGAAGACGATACCGAAATCCCGTTCCTCAGCCCTAAGCCTCGTAATGTCTACCCCTGCTTGAACGATCGTTCCTGATGCCGCGCGCTCAAAGCCTGCGACAAGCCGCAAGAGTGTCGTCTTGCCACAGCCTGAAGGGCCCAAAACGCATATAAATTCACCTTTGTCAGCAGAAAAACTGACACCATCCACCACTGTCGTTTTGCCAAACGACTTGGTCACGCCAGACAGCGAAAGATAGGGGGCTGCAGTAGCGGCAGCCCCCGCGTCGATTGACGTCATGAACTCGGTGAACAGTTTGTTGGCTGCAGTTAGTTCTTTGCGGGTACCTTGGTGCCGTAGCGACGCTGCCACTCTGCCATGATCGACTCGCGGGTGGCTGCCAACCTTGCGAAATCCATTTTCAGCAGTTTGCTGCTCTCGCCAACAGGGTAATTTTTAGGCAGTGATTTGA
>JBIKZZ010000338.1:0-3662 GCA_044354435.1 Rhodoferax sp.
CGTGCCGCAAAACTCGCCATTGCCTTTTTGCACGCCCCAATGGTTGGCGTGCGCGCCTCTGGTCGTCAATGATGAATACAAATGGCAACCGCTCTACAACGACATGGGGACCCTGCAGTCCTTTATTGCCCCCCACTGGGAGCGGGTGAAACCCTTTGCCCTCACATCTGCCGATCAGTTGGACAAGCTACCCGGGCTTAAAGCCTTGCCCTCCATTCAGCGGGATAACCCGTTGCGCTTCAAAGCCAATGTCGATCTGGTGCTGAAATACAGCCAGGAGCTGACGGCGGAGCGCAAACTGATCGTGGAATATTGGGCGGATGGCCCGGAGTCAGAGTTCCCGCCGGGTCATTGGGGCCTGTTTGCCCAATTCGTTTCTGAGCGTGACAACAACAGCATCGGCAAAGATGCCAAGATGTTCTTCGCCATGCACAATGCCTCTTTCGATGCGGGCATCGTGGCCTGGCACCTGAAACGAAAATTTGAAGGCGTCCGCCCGATCACGGCGGTGCGCTTCTACAAACAGGGGCAATCGATCGTGGCCTGGGGCGGCCCGGGCCGACCGGTGGAGGCGATTCAGGGCGAAAAATGGATGCCTTACAACCCGGGCAGCAACCCAACCCCCGCTTTCCCGGGTTATGTGTCGGGTCATTCCTCGTTTTCGTCGGCGTCGGCCACCGTGCTGCAACTGATCACGGGCAGCGACAAGTTCAACTACCAAACCACCGTCCCAGCCAATTTTGGACGGGTTGAGCCGGGTGTGCCAGCGGTGCCGACAGTCATCGCCTACAAGAAATTCAGCGATGCGGTAAATGATGCGGGGATGTCTCGCCTGTATGGTGGCATTCATTTCAAGGATGACAACACGGCCGGGCAGTTGATTGGTGCTGCGGCGGGCGAACTGGCCTACGACAAAGCCCAAAAACTGTTCAATGGCAGCTTTGACGACTGAGCAAATGCCTGCCGCAGCGCCAGCGGGCTAGGGTCAGTTACACCGCACCATGCACCTTACGGCCAACGCCACTCAGACAAACAGCGCCACACCTACGCCGCGCCGGCGGGTGTTCGTGCTCGGCGCCACCGGCACCATCGGGCAGGCCACCGTTCGCGCGCTGCTGCAGCGTGGCAATGAGGTGGTGTGCTTGGTGCGGCCCAGGGCGGGCGTCGGTGGTTCACTGGGCGAAGAGGACAGCCTGCAACTGCTGGCCGGCGCCACAGTGCGCTTTGGCACTGTCACCGATCCCTCTTCTCTCGCACGCGATGGCCTCAAAGGTGAACATTTTGACGCCCTGGTATCGTGTCTGGCCTCGCGTACCGGTGCACCCAGGGATGCCTGGGCTGTTGACCATCAGGCCCATGTGCGCGCCTTGGACGCGGCTCGCGCAGCCGGTGTGACGCAAGTGGTGTTACTGTCCGCCATTTGTGTGCAAAAACCGCTGCTGGCCTTTCAGCACGCGAAGTTGGCGTTTGAGAAGGAGCTCATCAAATCCGGACTGACTTACTCAATCGTGCGGCCCACCGCGTTTTTTAAATCGCTGTCGGGGCAGATTGAGCGGGTCAGGCGGGGTAAGCCTTTTCTGCTGTTCGGTGATGGGCGTCTGACGGCCTGCAAACCCGTCAGCGACCGGGACCTGGGCGACTACCTGGCCGATTGCTTGGATCAACCCGATCGGCATAACCGCATCTTGCCGATTGGTGGCCCGGGCCCGGCCATCACATCGCGCGAGCAGGGCGACAAGTTGTTCGCCTTGCTGGATCGCCCGCCCAAGTTCAGCCATGTGCCGGTCGCTCTTCTAGACGTCATCATCGCGGTGCTGGGCACCCTGGGTCGCCTGATTCCGACGCTCGCCGACAAGGCCGAGTTGGCCCGCATCGGTCGTTATTACGCCACCGAGTCCATGCTGGTGCTTAACTCGCAAACTGGCCAATACGATGCCGATGCCACACCATCCACCGGCACTGAAACCCTGTTTGATTTTTATGCTGATCTGGCCAACGGCAAAGTGGCGGCCGAGCGTGGAGATCATGCGGTGTTCTGAGTGACAGGGTATTCACAAGTTGGTGTCTCGGCATAAAAGTGGACTTGGTGTTTCGCCAAAACCTTACGGTGCTTCAACAGTTGTCATTCTGTATGTCACTTAATGCTTGAATTTACCCTATCAAAAAACTAAAAAAATCATGCATACTTGAGTTGGCAACACGAATGCCTATTCACAAGAATATCTATGTTGCATTTTTGCTGGAATGAAGACTCTAGCCGTCTGAAAACACGCAACACCCGCGCCGGAGCAACGCATGTTGTTTGATCATTGCGCGAAGTGTCAACGTTGCTGCCATGTCGACCCTGGCTTTCCGCCTTTGGAAGTAACGCTCACCAGGGAAGAGAAAAAAGGTCTGGGCAGCGTTTGCATCGAGAACAGTTGCGAACACCTAGGCGACGCCGGTTGTACGCTGGGCGATGCAAAGCCGCTTAGCTGCAAGCTTTATCCCCTGGCGTTTAATCCCAAGACAAAGGCTTTTTTCTTTGACATCGATTGTCCACTGATGCCTATGTACGAAAGCCAATTGAAAGACCCTGCGAGCGAGGCTTCCGACCATCTAAGGCAAATGAGCGAAGCCGTACAAGGGCTGGCCAAAACCGATCCTCAATTTTTGAATGCGAACTATCGCGTTGATTCGTATTACTTTGAATTGGCGCCTCTCCTGCATACCGGTGCATCCAAGAAGCGACGTGCATGAACAGCGACTTTCATGCCTGGGAGGCAGAAACACACCAGAGTGCGGGCTGGGCTAATGCCTCAAACGAAATACCCACACAAACGCTAAAACACCAAAGCTGGACGGCAGACAACCTCTGCGTGGAAAGCTTCCATGAGGCAACCCAGTACTACACCAGCCGCTGGGATGCGCTGTGCCCCTATATCGATGTCACACCTGAAATGCTCGCTGCAGCGCGCAAACCCTTCATCGTCTACGCCCTGCCGCCTGAGGGGAATTACGGCGTTCCGATCAATGACAAATACGGGCTGGCGCATGCTGGTTCTGACGATTTTTGGAGCGATGAACGTCGGGCACGAAAGTTCAAGGAACTGGACAAACTGAACAAGCGTTTTAGCGTGACCGAGCAGTTGGTTGCCGGGAAGGATTTGACGTCAGAGCAAGTTTTTACGCTCGGCAGCGTGCACTTTGACGCCTATGACATCCATGCACAAGAGATTGAGGGGTTTGTAGACTATGTGCGCAACCTCGACGTGCTGGTGCTGCAAGTGCATGCGGACAATGGTGACTTGGTGCTGAGCGACGTGTCTATCATCCTGCCGGATCGCGATCAGGTGTATGGCAGCTTTTGTCAGTGGAATACCCACTACAAAAACCGCTCACCCGGCATTTATGCGTGTTTGCTTGCAGCGCGATGGACGGCCAAGCATGGGTATAAGTACTACAACCTCGGACCCGTGGACGACTATGGCTACAAATCGCTGTTTGTGACCGATTTCGAGCCCATTTATGGGCTGGCGCTGACCTACCCGCAACACCCGCTCGCCCTGGACCCTACCTCGCCCTTGCACACCGACTTCAAACCTTCGGAATGGAACCAGATCTACCGCAACTCTGGCACATGAAAGAATACCGCGACAGGCTTAGTCGAAGGTGTGGACAGC
>JBIKZZ010000093.1:0-10229 GCA_044354435.1 Rhodoferax sp.
ATCAGCTCTTCACCATTTTTGATGGCGCGCAGGGTGATGAGCTGGCCGTTTTTCTTATACATAACGTTGGGTGATTTGGAGTGGTTCAGGTAGACCGCCATATTCATGGCGTTGAGCCCGATCTCGGGGACAAAGACATGCTCTTCGTCGTAATAGCAAAAAATCTCGATCTCCTTGCGCACGCTGCGGGGCAGGGCCTTGATTTCCTTATGGGTATAGGCAATTTCGTCAAACTTAAGGCGCGAGCGAATAGGATTGACACCTTTGGGGATAGATCGCATCGCAAAAACACCGATTCCATGCACTGGCGACACCCCCAGATGGCAATAAACGTCTTGGCTCAGGTGTTCTAGTAGTTTTTTCTTTGAGATCTGCATGGAGTGTGCGATAAAGAGGTGTTAGGGTTTGTCTGTAGCCGTTCTGTCGGCACAAGAATGGTACATCGAGTTAGCCCCAGTGTGCCTATGCCGCACACCTGCGGACACTGCTGGAGACCGTGAATGAAAAAACTTTTCACCAACGATCACATCGTTTGGGAAAGCTACTTGAGCCAAGAAGTATGTGCCCGTTGGGGAAAAAAAATCTTCGATAACCTGGACATTTTTGGCTCCGATGTAGCGCCTGTCTACGGCCAAATGGCAGCCTATTACGGCATGATTGAAGCGGGGCTTAACGAGAGTTACTACCGCTTTGCTGACAAGCATAATAAATATTTGCTTAAGGAATTTCCCGAAGTGGGTAGCATCATTGCCGATGCAGGGCGCTTGATACTGACCCACTCGGGCATGAAACCGGACGCCCTGCCGGTGGTGCCGCGAGACAAGAAGTATTTTCAAATTGGTGGATTTAACCTGCAGTTGCACAGCTGGGATTTGTACAACATCCACACCGATACTGAGGGGTTGCTGCAATACCCTGCCAGTATTTTTGAAGAAAAGACCCGAGCGTATTCCTGCGTGGTTTCCGTCAAACGCACAGCGCAGCACACCAAGGACCGTGGCGGCGATCTTGACATCTGGCGCCAACGGATATTGGCGCACGAGTTAGACGGCTTTTACAAGCGCGACGGGTACAGCCCGCGGTCTAAAAGGCTTCGGGTCAAGGTGCCTTACAAAGTAGGCAACTTGGTACTGTTCGACAGCTTTATGCCGCATGTGGTTCTTCCCTTCAAAATAAAAAAGGAAGACGACCGACGCATTTCTTTTGTGGTTCACTTCAATTACCGTAAACACACTGAGCGCAACCCGTTTCCGCACTTGGAATACTGGTATTGAAGGCTGACTCGGCAATGTAAAGTTCAAGCCTGTCACGGCACTATTGAGGGGTGGTAGCAAGGGGCAAAGCCTGTCAAAATAAGTGATCGAAATATCCACTGATTGATGCTATGTACCTGCCACCCCAGTTCAACTCAGACCAGCCACAGCATGCCGCCGCTTTGATCCGTGCCTACCCGTTGGCCAGCCTGATCAGCGTGGATGACAGTGGTTTTCCGTTTGTCAGCCACATACCGCTGAATTTGCAGGACCAGGATCAGCCCTGGCGGCTGCTCGGGCATGTGGCGCGCGGCAACCCGCACTGGCGTTACCTGCAAGCCCGGTCCAAAGCGCTGGTCACATTTTTTGGGCCACATGCCTACTTGACGCCAAAAATCTACCCAGACCTGACCCGGGTGCCGAGCTGGAATTATTTGGCGGTGCACTGTCAGGTGGAGGCCACATTGATTGACCTGCCAGAGGACAAGGATGTGTTGCTCAAGCACTTGATCGCCGATCATGAGCCCGGCTATGCCGCCCAGTGGCGGGGCCTGGACGAGGGCTATACCCAGAAAATGCTGGGCGGCATTGTGGCGTTTGAACTGCAAGTCACCAAACTGGAATGCAAGCTCAAGCTCAACCAGCATCGGCCTGAGTCGCACGCCAAACTGCATGCCCTCTACGCCAGTGGCAACGACCATGAGCGGGCCTTGGCCGGCTGGATGTCGCGGCTGGGCATGGCCGAGCCGACACCCGATCAGAATGACTGACGAAGACGCCATGGGCCTGGCGCTCGCGCAGGCCCGTTTGGCGGGCGCGGCCGGCGAAGTGCCTGTAGGCGCAGTTGTGGTGCATCAGGGCCGGGTGGTCGGGGAGGGCGGTAACGCGCCGATTGGCAGCCACGACCCGAGCGCACACGCCGAAATGGTGGCCTTGCGCGCCGCAGCCCAGGCACTGGGCAATTACCGGCTCGACGACTGCGTGTTGTATGTCACTTTGGAGCCCTGCGCCATGTGCGTCGGTGCCATGCTGCATGCCAGGCTCAAACGTGTGGTGTTCGGCGCGACCGACCCCAAAACCGGCGCGGCCGGCTCGGTCATCAATTTGCTGGCCGAGCGGCAGCTCAACCACCAAACTGAGGCGCAAGGCGGTGTATTGGCCGAGCCCTGTGCGGCGCTGCTGCAAGAGTTTTTTAAAAACCGCCGTCTGGAGGCGCGAATGAACCATCACCCCCTGCGCGACGACGCTTTGCGCACGCCGTCCGAAGCTTTCGAGCACTTGCCCGATTACCCCTGGCCTCCGAATTACCTGAGCGATCTGCCAACCCTTGCCGGTCTGCGCCTGCACTATTTGGACGAGGGGCAGCGCGAGGCGCCTGTCACTTACCTGTGCCTGCACGGCAACCCGGCCTGGAGCTACCTTTACCGCAAGATGATCCCGGTGTTTGTACAGGCCGGCGCCCGGGTGGTGGCGCCAGACATGATCGGTTTTGGCAAGAGTGACAAACCCAAAAAAGACAGTGCGCACAGCTTTACCTGGCACCGCGAGGTGTTGTTGGAATTGGTCGAAAGGCTCAACCTGCAGCGGGTGGTGCTGGTGGTGCAGGATTGGGGTGGCATTTTGGGCCTGACCTTGCCCATGGTGCAGCCGTCGCGTTATCAGGGCCTGCTGGCGATGAACACCCTATTGGCCACGGGCGACGCGCAGCTGTCAAGTGGCTTCCTGGCATGGCGCGCCATGTGCGCCAACAACCCAGAGTTCAATGTAGGCCGCTTGTTGGGCCGGGGCAACCCCCATCTCAGCGCCGCCGAATGTGCCGCTTACAACGCACCGTTTCCGGACCGTGGCTATCGGGCCGCGCTTCGTGCTTTTCCGGAGCTGGTGCCTGAATTTGAAGATTCTGACGGCGCCGCGCTGTCCAGGCAGGCTCGCGATTTCTGGCGCGACAAGTGGGCGGGGCAGACCATGATGGCGGTCGGCACCCAAGATCCGGTGCTGGGTCTGACGGTGATGACCGCCCTGCAGGCCGACATTCGTCACTGCCCGACACCCATGCTGTTGGCCGAAGCCGGCCATTTTGTGCAGGAACATGGCCAAGCGATTGCGCAGGCGGCAGTCGCCCGCTTTGGCCCCGAAAAAATGGCGGTGTGAAGGGACCAGATAATCAAAGCTAATTAATTGGAATCTGACCCCCATTTACCGACCCCTATTTACCTATTTATGAGCAAGCACATTTACGTCTATTCACCCTCTGGCGCCGTGCGGGACAAGGCGGCCTTTCGGCGAGGGGTCAAGCGGCTGACTGCAATGGGGCACCAGGTTGAGGTGGATGAGGCAGCATTGGCGAGCCATTTGCGTTTTGCCGGCGACGACGCCACCCGGCTGGCGGGGATTCACCGTGCGGCGGCCAGTGGCGCCGATGTGGCGCTGATTTCTCGGGGTGGTTACGGCTTGACTCGAATTCTGGGTGGTATTGAGTACAAGCAGGTGGCGCGAGCCATCGACAAAGGCATGTTTTTTGTCGGGATCAGCGATTTCACCGCCTTCCAGAGCGCCGTGCTGGCCCGTACCGGTGGCGTGACCTGGGCCGGCCCGGCCCTGGGAGAAGGTTTTGGTATGGCAGCGCCTGCGCAGCCCGACGAGATCATGGCTGCCTGTTTTGACGACTTGCTGAGTGGGCAGGGGGAGGGCGCTGGCTGGCGCCAGCTCGCAGCTCCTAAAGTGGCTCCGACATCCGCTACACAATCAATAGCTATAAAGTCAATAAATACGGGGTCTGGAGCCACTTTTGCTATAAAAAAATCAACTCTCTGGGGTGGTAACCTGACCGTACTCAGTTCACTGCTGGGTAGCCCCTATTTTCCGCAGATCAAGAAGGGGCTGCTGTTTTTGGAGGACGTGGCCGAGCACCCGTACCGTATTGAGCGCATGCTCACCCAGTTGCTGCACGCGGGTGTGCTTGGGCAACAAAGGGCCATTATTCTGGGCCAGTTCACCGACTTCAAGCTCGTCCCCCATGACCGTGGTTACAAGCTCCAAAGCGTGGTGGACTGGTTGCGCAGTGAAGTCAAGATCCCGGTCCTGACCAACCTGCCATTTGGGCATGTGGCTACCAAGGTGCTGTTGCCCGTTGGTGCGTCGGCTCAATTATTGGTGGATGGACGTGACGCCATGCTGTACTGGGGTTGAGTTGCTGCGCGCGTACCGAATCGGCTGGACAGACTGAATCCACATGCAATTCACCCTTGCGTTTGGCCACTTTATCTAGCGAGCTGGCGCTTTTAAACCCTGAGCAGCTACATTTATTAACATAATATACATCGTATCAATCGAATAATCAACCCGAACAGTGGCCTACCAAACGCCTTTAGGCTGACGACCACGAATAAAAGCGCTGATCAACGCCGCGGACTCCAGTCGCTTGGCGTTCTGGGCGAAATCAAACGCACTTAAACCCAAATCATTCTTGAGTGTGGGATCGGCGTCGCCTTCTAGCAGCAGTTTGACCGCCGAAGCAGTGCCGTAATGAGCCGCCATCATCAGCGGCGTGGTGCCGTTGGGCGACGCCGCGTCAATGTAGGCATGCTCTTCCAACAGCAAACTCATCACGGCCAGGTGGCCTTTGGTGGCAGCGTAGTGCAAGGGCGTCCAGCCGGGCTTATTGACATCGGCGCCCAACTGGATCAGTGTTTGGCATTCGGCCAGCAAGCCATGCAGTGCCGCCAGCATCAGCGGGCTTTCATCCCGCGCTGATCGCGACTCAGCAGTGACCTTTGGCCAAGCCATCAAGGCGTGTGCCACTTTGAGATGGGGCTCCCGGAACGCCAGCAGCAGCCCATGCTCGCCCGCCGGATTGACGGCATTGACGTCAAAACCACGCTGCAGCAAAGCAGTCACGGCCGCAGCATTGTTCTCCTTGATGGCCTTAAAAAAGTCCTCATAGGAACCAGCGTAAACCGAAGAATATCCAATAAAAACAATTAGATAAGATACTTTTCTAAAGTAATTTAAGAGGTATAAAAATCGATTGAATATCACGCCAAGACCCCTTTGAAGAGCGTCTCAAAATTACGACTGGTGTGCTCGGCAATCAGCGCCACCGGGCATTGCCGCACACTGGCAATTTGTGCCGCTACAAAGGGTACGTAGGACGGGTTATTGGTCTTGCCACGGTAGGGCACCGGCGCCAGGTAGGGGCTGTCAGTCTCGATCAGCATGCGATCCAGCGGCACAAAAGCGGCAACATCTCGTAAATCTTGCGCATTTTTGAAGGTCAGGATGCCTGAAAAGGAAATGTAAAAGCCAAGGTCCAGCGCGGCACGCGCCACCTCGGCAGTCTCGGTGAAGCAGTGAAACACGCCGCCCGCGCTGCCAGCCGACCCATCTTCTCCAGCCGCCCGCAGCAGCGCCAAGGTGTCAACGGATGCACTACGAGTGTGGATCACCAAGGGCTTGGCCAATTGCCGGGCGGCGGCGATGTGCACTTCGAAGCGCTCGCGTTGCCAGGCCATATCCGCCACGCTGCGTCCGTTTAACCGGTAATAGTCGAGCCCGGTTTCCCCGATGGCTACAACGCGTGGTAATGCGCCCAGGCGCAGCAGGTCGGCCAACGTGGGTTCTGCCACTCCTTCGTTATCTGGGTGCACGCCTGCTGTTGCCCAAAAGTTGTCAAACCCAAGCGCCAGGGCATGAACTTCGGAAAACTCCTCCAGCGTGGTGCAGATGCACAGGGCGCGGTCCACCTGGGCCTCGGCCATCGCCAACCGGATGGCCGGCAGTTGCGCCTGCAACTGGGGGAAACTCAAATGGCAGTGGGAATCGGTGAACATGGGGCGGCTCAGATCAAGCGCGGGTATTGAGCGCAATACGGGCCTGGCTCACCAAAGCTTCAAGCATTAAGCCCGCGTTGTAGGGATGCTCCACGGTTCGGCTGGTGGCCGTCAGCGCGCGGCTCCAATCCGTCAGCGCCCGCAGTGAGCTGCCTTTGGGCAACTGCGCAGAATCAAAAAAGCGAGGGCTGGCACCGGCCAGCACGGCCAGCTTGTCATGGCATAGCTTGTGCAGCGCGTCCACGACCTGCGCCGGCGACCAGTCTTTAAAAACCGCCAGCTCACCCCGCGCCACCGCCGCTGGTAGCGCCTGCCAGACCGCCGCATCACGACCCGACTGAAAAAACTGCAAAGCGTCCTGGGGCCGCCCGCCAGCGGCGCGCAACAAAATACTTGCCTGGGCCGACGGCACGCCCTGCCCTTGGAACCAAGCCAGCGCCTGTTCGGCCAATGGCCAAGCCATCGCGTGCCACAGGCATCGGCTGCGCACAGTGGGCAGCAATTGGTGCGCCGCCTCACTGGCCAGCACAAATTTCAGGTCACCAGATGGCTCCTCTAGAGTTTTGAGAAGTCCGTTGGCTGTTACATGGTTCATGCGCTCAGCCGGGTAGACCAGCACCACCTTGCCACGTCCGCGCGCACTGGTGCGTTGACTGAACTCAATGGCGTCGCGCATGGCCTCAGCCTTGATCTCCTTGCTGGGCTTGCGCTTGGCGCTATCCAATTCGGCCTGGGCCTTTTCTCCTATAGGCCAGGCCAGTGTCAGCATCAGGGACTCGGGCATTAGCACACACAAATCAGCGTGGGTGCGTACCGACACAGCATGGCAGCTGCCACACTGGCCACAGGCGCCCTCCCCGCTGGGCTGTTCGCACAGCCAGGCGCTGGCAAGGGCCAGTGCCAGATCATATTGACCCAAGCCCGACGGCCCTGCCAGCAGCCAAGCGTGTCCACGCTGGGTAAGCAGCTGGCTGGCCTGCGCAGCTAGCCAGGGTGGCGTCGCATTCATTGCAACCAGCCCCGCGATTGCACCGCCTGCCGCAACGCCAGCCAAACAGACTCTCGGGGCTGATTTGCGTCTATCCGGGCAAATCGCCCCGGGTCAGCCTGTTGACGTTGGCCATAGCCGGCTGCCACCCTACGGAAAAACTCGAGCGGTTGGGCCTCGAAGCGATCGGGCAAGCGCGCATCGGCCAGCCGTACCGCCGCTATCTCAGGTGCCAGGTCAAACCACACTGTCAGGTCAGGTTGGCGAATCAAATTGGCCTGCAGACCTTGTCGCGCCTGCACTTGTTGCTCTAAATATGAGAGCATTTCGAGGTCAAAACCGCGCCCGCCGCCCTGGTAAGCAAATGTTGCGTCGGTGAATCGGTCGCACAGCACCACTTCGCCGCGCGCCAGTGCTGGCTCAATACAGGTTTGCAAGTGGTCGCGTCGGGCTGCAAACACCAACAGCGCCTCGGTCATGGCGTCCATCGGGTCGTGCAAGAGCAAGAGGCGCAATTTTTCTGCCAGACGCGTGCCACCAGGCTCGCGTGTGAGCGTGAGTGCGCGGCCTTGGGCCCGAAAGGCCTGAGCCAAAGCCTCGATATGGGTCGATTTGCCGGCCCCATCGATGCCCTCAAAACTGATGAAGATGCCTGCCTTGCCTGTCGTCGCTGTAGCCATCCGGTCACTGTCCC
Organism: Rhodoferax sp.; assembly: GCA_044354435.1. GTDB lineage: Bacteria > Pseudomonadota > Gammaproteobacteria > Burkholderiales > Burkholderiaceae_C > Rhodoferax. The sequence continues at coordinate 7,765 of JBIKZZ010000093.1, forward strand.
CGCTGGTATTTGTTCACAGCCCGATTGTGCTCTTCCAGGCTGGCGCTAAAGGCGCTGCTGCCGTCACCCCGGGCCACAAAATACAGGGCCTGCGTACTGGCCGGCTGCACTGCCGCCTGTAAGGAGCCCCAGCCAGGCATCGCGATCGGCGTGGGCGGAAGACCGCGGCGGGTGTAGGTGTTCCAGGGCGTGTCCGCCAACAGGTCGCGACGGCGCAAATTACCGTCAAAGGCCTCACCCAGGCCGTAAATGACGGTCGGGTCGGTTTGCAGCGGCATGCCCAAGCGCAGCCGATTGACGAAAACGCCGCTGATCATGGGCCGGTCGCTGGCGCGGCCGGTTTCCTTTTCAATGATGCTGGCCAGCACCAGCAACTCCTGCGGCGTACGCAGCGGTGAGTTGGGTTGGCGGCGCTGCCAGGCGGCTTCCAGCTTGCGGTCCATGGCGTGCAGGGCACGCTTGAGCAGTGCCAAATCGCTGGTGCCGCGGCCGTAGCTGTAGGTGTCCGGGTAAAAACGGCCCTCTGCAGGCACTCCGGCCACACCCAATGCTTCCATGATCTTTTCGGGCGCCAGCCCCTGTGTGTCGGGCCTGAGTAGCTCTTCTTTTTGTAGCGCCGCGCGCACCTGGAGAAAGGTCCAACCTTCCACCAATGTCACCGAACGCAGCGACTCCTCACCGCGTACGAGTTTGAGCAGCAGGCTGCGTGGCGTGCTGCCAGGCTCGATCTCGTAATTGCCGGCGCGGATCTGGCGCGACTGACCTGACAACCGGAACCAGCCGTACAGCAACAGCGGGTTAACTTTGGCCCCTGCATCCTTGACAGCCTGCGCTACGCCGCGCGGTGGTGTGCCGGGGTCAACCGCCAACTCCAGCGCCTGCGCGCCGGGATGCAGGTCGTGGTTCAGCCACCACAGCGCAGAGGCACTCAGCAGAGCGGCCAGCAAGCCCAGTACGCCCAGTACGCCCAGCACAGTTAAAAATCGACGCACAGCCCTAAAGCCCGAGGAGTCATGAGGCAAGCATGATAATTCAGACCATGAACATCCCCACCCTACAAGGCGTCGCCCGCCTGTCCCAGCTTGGCGTGATTCGGGCCGAGGGTCTGGACGCTGCCAGCTTTCTACATGGCCAATTGACGCAAGATACGGCGCTGCTTGGCCAAACCGAGGCCCGATTGGCGGCATTTTGCTCAGCCAAGGGCCGGATGCAGGCCAGTTTTGTCGTCTTCAAACGCAGCCCCACTGAGCTGCTGCTGGTTTGCCCCCAGGAGATTCTGGCGCCCACGCTCAAGCGCCTGTCGATGTTTGTGATGCGCGCCAAGGCCAAGCTGAGCGATGCCAGCGCTGATTTTTCGGTCATCGGTCTGGTCGGACCAGCTATGGATTTAGTAGCAGAGAAAGACCGTCCCGTATGGGCTAAGCTCGATTTAGATGCTGCGAATCTGGTGGTGCTGTACCCCGCTGATGGCGTCAGGCGCGGCCTTTGGGTGGCGCCGGTGGGCACAGCTTTGCCGGTGGGCGAGGCGCTGGATCCAGCGGTTTGGGCCTGGGGCGAGGTGCGCAGCGGTATTGCTACGATCAGCACGCCGGCGGTGGACGCCTTCGTGCCGCAAATGCTTAATTACGAGTCGATCGGCGGCGTCAACTTCAAAAAAGGGTGCTACCCGGGCCAGGAGGTGGTGGCGCGCAGCCAATTTCGCGGCACGCTCAAGCGACGGGCTTTTCTGGCGCATGCCGACTCTGAGCTCAAGGCCGGGGACGAGATTTTCCAGGCCAGCGAGCCCGATCAACCGTGCGGCACCGTGGCCCAGGCCGCTGCCGTGCCGGACGGTGTGGGACGTGGCTGGGACGCCATTGTGGCGCTGCAGCTCAGCGCGGTGGAGGCAGGCGACCTGCACCTAGGTAGCGCTACCGGCCCCGCCCTGATGATTAGCCCGCCGCCCTACCCTTTGCTGGCCGACATCTAACGGACCAAGTCGTGTCGCAGCGTGGTGTAGGCCACGCCGTCGGTCTCGAACGGCTCCCCAGTCGCCACAAAACCGTGGCGTTCAAAAAAACCTCGGCTGCTACGAGTCGTGTGGGCCTGCAGTCTGGCGTCGCCCCGGTCTTCGGCTGCCTTCAGCAGCGCCATCAGCACCGCGCGGCCGTAGTGCGAGCCACGCAGCACACGACGCACACCCAGCTGGTCGATCTTTGCAATGCCATCCACCGCCGGCAGCAGCCGTCCGCAGGCCACTGGCAAGCCAAGCCGATTGCGCAGCAGCACATGCAGTGCGGTTGCATCGCCTGCGTCTTCAGACTCGGACAAACCCGCCTCCAGCCGCAGCGACAGCACGCCCACCGCCAGCGCCGGCCAAGCACCTATCTCGGTCTGGGTCATAGGCTCGCAAGCCTCGTAGCCCAGCATGATCTCGCGTAAACGCAGTGGCACCGGCACCGACACCTGGGCGATGGGGTCAGCAA
>JBIKZZ010000325.1:0-3748 GCA_044354435.1 Rhodoferax sp.
CAAACTGCGCTCAAAGCCCAGCTCGGAAAAATCATCAAAAAATACACCGCCCACGCCGCGCTGCTCAGCGCGGTGCTTGAGCACAAAATACTCGTCGCACCAGGTCTTGAAGCGCGGGTATTTGTCCTCCCCGAAAGGCGCCAGTGCTGCCTTGCAGGTGGCGTGAAAGTGTTGGGCATCTTCGTCGAAGCCGTAATAGGGCGTCAGGTCCATGCCGCCGCCAAACCAGCACACGGTCATGCCATCCGCGCCTTGTGCAGCCAGCATGCGCACATTCATGTGCACTGTGGGAACGTAGGGGTTACGCGGGTGAAAAACCAGTGACACGCCCATCGCCTCAAAGGGTGCGCCGCTCAGTTCCGGCCGGTGCTGGGTGGCGGATGGCGGCAATCGGGGCCCGCGAACATGGGAAAAACCGCAGCCAGCCCGCTCAAACACGGGGCCGCCCTCAAGAATCTGGGTCACGCCGTTGCCCTGCAGCATCTCGCCGGGCGCCTTCTGCCAGGCGTCAACTACAAAGGCGCCGCCGTCAATTGCCGTCACAGCGGCGGTGATGCGGGCTTGCAGTCCCAACAAATAGTCGCGCACCGTCTCGACATCGGGCTGATCCAAACTTGGCATGGTCATTTCACTAGGGTTTAGGTTTGTGGCGGGTCGCGGTTCAACTGGCCGCGGTTGAACTGGCCTTGAGCGCGCGGTGGCCGATGTCTGTGCGGTATTGCATGCCGTCGATCTGCAGGCCTTGAACGAGTTCGTAGGCGCGCTGCTGGGCTTGGCGCAGGTTGTCGGCCAAGGTCGTCACGCACAAAATACGACCGCCACTGCTGACCAGTTGACCATCGCGCAGCGCCGTGCCGGCATGGAACACCACAGCGTCAGTCGCTGGCGTCGGCAGACCGCCAACCGTATCGCCGTAGCGCGGCTGCAAGGGGTAGCCTTGCGCCGCAATCACAACACCCAGCGCTGTGCGCCGGTCCCACTGCAGTTCGATCTGGTCCAGCCGTCCATGCGGCCCCGGCTCGGTCGCGGCCAGTAGCACCTCCAACAGGTCGGACTTGAGTCGCATCAGAATCGGCTGCGTCTCTGGGTCGCCGAGGCGGCAATTGAACTCCAACGCTCTGGGCTGGCCAGTGGCGTCGATCATCAGCCCGGCATACAAAAATCCGGTGTAAGGAATACCGTCTTTTTTCATGCTACGGATGGTGGGCAGGATGATTTCGCGCATGGCGCGGGCGTGAACATCAGGCGTGACCACCGGCGCCGGTGAATAAGCGCCCATGCCGCCGGTGTTGGGGCCCGCATCGCCGTCTTGCAGCCGTTTGTGGTCTTGGCTGGTCGCCAGCGGCAGTACGTTTTTGCCGTCGCAAAGCACAATGAAACTGGCCTCTTCGCCCTGAAGAAATTCCTCAATCACCACCCGCGCACCACCAGCATTGTGGGTCACGCCCAGGCGATTGCCTTCGAGCATGTAATCGACCGCTTCATGGGCCTGTGCCAGCTTCTCTGCCACCACCACGCCCTTGCCAGCGGCCAGGCCGTCGGCCTTGACCACAATGGGCACACCCTGCTGCGCGATATAGGCATGGGCCGCCACCGGGTCGGAAAAGGTCTCATAAGCCGCGGTCGGGATACCGTGGCGTTGCATAAAGGCCTTGGAAAAGGCCTTGGAGCTCTCCAATTGCGCTGCCGCCCGGGTCGGGCCGAAGATGCGCAGACCGTGGGCCCTGAACTCATCCACCACCCCGGCCGCCAGTGGGCCCTCGGGGCCGACCACGGTCAAGCCAATCTTTTTGTCGATGGCCCAGGAGCGCAAGGCCTGAATATCGGTGATAGGCACGTTTTGCAGGTCCGGGTCGCGCGCCGTGCCGCCATTGCCAGGCGCCACATAGACTTTTTGCACCCGGGTCGATTGGGCCAGCTTCCAGGCCAGCGCATGTTCACGGCCGCCGCCGCCAATCACCAGAACATTCATTCGGGCGCGCCATCGAGCTGGGCATTGTGATAGACGTCTTGGACGTCATCAAGGTCTTCGATGATGTCCAGCAATTTCTGCATACGCAGGGCCTCATCACCGCCGAGCTCCACCATGTTCTCGGCCCTCATGGTGACACCTGCGACTTCGGGCGTGAAGCCAGCCGCCCCCAGCGCGTTGCGGACCGACTCGAAGTCGGCGGGCGCCGTCAGCACCTCGATGGCACCGTCGTCGTCGGTGAGCACATCGTCGGCACCAGCCTCCAGGGCAATGTCCATGATGCGGTCTTCGGGCGTACCCGGTGCAAAAATCAGCTGACCGCAGTGCTTGAACTGGAAAGCCACCGAGCCCTCGGTGCCCATGTTGCCGCCATGTTTGCTGAAAGCGTGGCGCACTTCGGCCACAGTACGCACCCGGTTGTCGGTCATGGTGTCAACAATGATGGCGGCGCCGCCAATGCCGTAGCCCTCGTAGCGGATTTCTTCGTAGCTCACGCCCTCTTGGTTGCCAGTGGCCTTGTCAATGTTGTATTTGATGCGGTCGGCCGGCATGTTGGCGGCCTTGGCCTTGTCCACAGCCAGTCGTAGCCTCGGGTTGGCACTGAGGTCCCCGCCACCAGCACGCGCTGCCACCGTGATCTCACGGATGATGCGGGTCCAGATCTTGCCGCGCTTCTCGTCCTGGCGCCCCTTGCGGTGCTGGATATTGGCCCATTTGCTGTGTCCTGCCACGGGATTCTTTCTTAAAAATTCGTTACGCTACGCGCTGAATTGTACTTTTCAGGATTTCTATGACATTGATCCAGGACCAGGGCATCCTCATTGCCCAGCGCACCCAGGGCAAAAGCCACATTCAAAGCGTTCTGCGACCGGACAAGGCCAACCGCCACGGTCTGATCACCGGCGCGACCGGCACCGGCAAGACCATCACACTGCAAACCCTGGCCGAGGGTTTTTCTGCACTGGGGGTACCGGTGTTCATGGCCGACGTCAAGGGCGACCTCACCGGCCTGTCACAACCCGGTCGTTTAGGAGAAAAACTGGCCAAAGTCCTTGCTGAGCGTGGGTTTGATGCTCCTGACTTTGTAGCGTTCCCCACCACGCTCTGGGATGTGTTTGGGCAGCAGGGCCACCCGGTAAGGGCCACGGTGAGCGATCTGGGGCCGCTGCTGCTGGCGCGCATGCTCAACCTGAACGAAACCCAAGCCGGCGTGTTGCAGCTGGTGTTTAAGATTGCCGACGACGACGGACTGCTGCTGCTGGACATGAAGGACCTGCGCGCCATGTGCCAGCACGTGGGCGACAACGCCGCAAGCTACACCACTGAGTACGGCAACGTCAGCGCCGCCAGCATCGGCGCTATTCAGCGCGGCCTGATGCAGATCGAGTCCCAGGGCGGCGACCGGTTTTTTGGCGAGCCCATGCTCAATATTGCCGACTTCATGCAAACAGAAGGTAACGGCAGAGGTGTGATCAACATCCTGGCCGCTGACCAGCTGATGAACGCACCCCGCCTGTACGCCACCTTTTTGCTTTGGCTGCTGAGCGAATTGTTTGAGACCCTGCCCGAAGTGGGCGACCTGGACCAGCCCAAACTGGTGTTCTTTTTTGACGAGGCGCACCTGCTGTTCAATGACGCGCCCAAGGCGCTGATTGAGCGCATCGAGCTGGTGGTGCGGCTGGTGCGCTCCAAGGGCGTGGGCGTGTTTTTTGTGACACAAAACCCGCTGGACATCCCCGATTCGGTGCTAGCTCAGCTGGGTAACCGCGTGCAGCA
>JBIKZZ010000326.1:0-3747 GCA_044354435.1 Rhodoferax sp.
CGTGCCATTGCCGGGCGACAGGCTGGCGTGGTAGGGCTGTGTCAGGTCCTGCAGGTAATGCAGTGCCATTCCTGTAAAACGCCAGCCCCAGTAAGGGTGGCCGCTGCGAAAGGCCAGGTTGGCCAGCCCCGTGTACTGCTGTACCCGCCAAAGAGGGAAGGTTTTTTTGATGAAGGCTGCAGCCAGGTAAATCGCCTTGTCTTCATGGAAGAACCCCATGTGAAAGGGCGCCTGGGTCGAGTAATTAAGTGCAGGGTTGCCAAAGGGAAGAGCGCCAAAGCCGTACACCTTGCCCCAGTCCGAAGGGCTGTCCTGCCACAGGTTGATGTCGAGCCCGTAGTCCGGCTCGTCAGTGGCGGACGCCAGCACGTTCAGAGGCGAGACCGTCGTGCCCACGGCCAGTCCAACAAAGCGGTAAGTTGAATTGGCTTGCTCAGGCAGCGTATTCACTGCAGCGTGCGGCAAAAGGGTGCTCGCCTCGGGCGGTGGGCCCCAGGGATCAGGCTGTACATAAAGCGCAAACTTGCTGTTGGGTGCCACCCGCAGCGCGGTGAGAAAAGCCAGTCGACGCGCTTCGTCATTACGAGCCGGGTTGGCCTTGAACGCCAGCGAGGCAGGTCGAGCGGGGTAAACATCAAGCTGGCTACTGGCCCAAACCTCCTGCCTGGCCAGCAGACTTTCTATGGCTTGTTCCTGATCTTTCAAAAAAGCTTCCAGTGGCTCGACCCGAACCGGAGCCGCCTGCTTGAGCTCAGTCAGGGCTTCAAAAGCCCGGTAAGACGCAAAGGTGTGGTTGCTCCACGCCCCGGCCTCGTTGGCCATTAAGGTGAGCATCGCGATCAGGGGCAGGGTGAAGCGGCGCATAGGCTAAATCTCCAGTGGCAATGGGTGTTCCAAGTCTGGACACGACCCTAAAATCAAACAGCCATCATAGCCACTGCCCATGAACTGCCTGCGGTCCGTCCTGTTGCTTTTTTTCATTCTGCTGGGGCTTACGCCAGCCAGTTGGGGATGTGCCATCTGTGCGCCTGCAGAGGCGGGGGGTACCCTAAGGCAGCGTTTGCGAGCAGCCGATGTGGTGGTGCTGGCCGCACCGACGGTAGGTGGCGCATTCGCGGCCCAACAACTGATCAAGGGCGTATGGCCTCTGGGCCCGATCCGGCTACCGCAGGTGGCTCAAGAGCCCAACCCGATGCCATCTTTATTGTTGCTCTACCGCATTGGTACAGCCGACTGGCAAAACGCCGGTCAGTTGGCGCCCCGCCATGCGGACTGGGCTCGCCGACTCATAGCGCTTAGCGATAGTGTTGACTTGACCCCCGCGCAATGGACAACACGTATCGGGTCGTTTCTTCCGGATCTTGAGAATATTGAGCCGCTGTTGGCCCAGGCTGCCTACGAAGAAATAGCCAGCGCGCCCTATGCCGTACTACGGTCCGCTGCCCCAAGGCCCAGCGCAGCGCAATTGCTCCGTTGGCTCGACACGCCCGCTCTGGCCGCCCGGCGCCCGTTGTATGCCCTGTTGCTTGGATTTGCCGGCAACCAGGCTAGCGCCGAGTCGTTGCAGCAGCGCATGGCGGGGCTGCGCAGCACCGGCGATGGCTCCGCCCTCTCGGCCATGATCGCCGCTTGGCTGGAACTTCGGGGCCCGGAGGGGGTGGCTTTGGTTGAGCGGCAGTACCTCAGCGGTCCATCGGCCCACGAAATGGGTGTCTCAGCCGCGTTATTGGCCCTCAGTGTGCATGGTGGCGACGGTCAGCGCGTAGGGCGCTCACGCGTGGTGCAGGCCTATCGCCACTTTGCGGCTCAGGCGACGCCCTGGCCAGGCTTGGTCGCGTCTGACCTGGGCAATTGGGAGCGATGGGAGTTCGGCCCGCTGTTTGTGGACTGGCTGGCCTCAGGCAAGCCCCAGGCCTTTGCCTCCCGCTATGCCATGGTCTTTTTCCTGATGCGCAGCCCTCGACCTGAGGCAAGTACTGCGCTCGAATCACTGCGCGCCGCCGGCGTGCTGTAAGTGGCCGTCGGTTTGGGCGCCAGCCAGGCTGATCACATCACTTTGGCAATCGAAGCGCAGACGTAATCAATATTTTTGCTGTTGAGGGCTGCAACGCACATGCGTCCGGTGTCAGTGCCGTAAACGCCAAATTCAGTCCGCAGTCGAACCATCTGGTCACGGCTCAGCCCGGAGTAACTGAACATGCCGATCTGGCGGGTGATAAACGACATGTCCTGTCGCACGCCTGCGGCCTTCAAGCCGTCGACCAGTTTTTGCCGCATGGCCTTGATGCGGGTGCGCATGCCACCCAACTCGGATTCCCACAGCGCCCGCCATTCCGGCTTGGACAACACCGCTGCCACCACCGCGCCGCCATGGCTGGGGGGGCTGCTGTAGTTGGTGCGGATCACGATCTTCAGCTGTGACAGCACGCGCGATGCCTCGTCCTTACTCTGGCACAGCACGCTCAGAGCGCCTACGCGTTCGCCGTAGAGGCTAAAACTCTTGCTGAACGATGTCGACACGAAAAAGCTCATGCCTGAGGCGACAAACTTTTGAATCACAGCGCCGTCTTCAGCCAGGCCATACCCAAAACCTTGGTAGGCCATGTCCAGGAACGGCACCAGCGCGCGCGACTTGCAAAGGCTTACCACCTTGTCCCATTGGGCCGACGTGATGTCATAGCCGGTCGGGTTATGACAGCAGGCATGCAGAACGGCGATGCTTCCCGCGGCAGCCGCGGTCAAGTCAGCCAGCATGCCATCAAAGTCAAGACCCCGCGTGCTGGCGTCGTAGTAGCGGTAGTTTTTAACCACAAATCCAGCGCTGCTGAAGAGGGCACGGTGGTTTTCCCAGCTGGGATCGGAGATCAACACATCGGCATTGGGACTGAGTTTTTTCAGGAAATCTGCCCCGATTTTCAGGCCACCCGTGCCGCCAATGGCTTGCACCGTGGCGATTCGACCCGATTGGACAGGCTCGCTGCTGGCGCCAAAGACCAGCGCCTTGACGCCCGCGTCATAGGCCGCTATGCCGTCAATGGGTAAATAGCCGCGGGCTGTGGGAGCGGCCATCATGGCCTGCTCAGCCGCTTGGACACAGTCCAGCAGTGGCAGTTTCCCCTGGTCGTCGTAATAAACCCCCACGCCTAGGTTGACTTTTGCCGGGTTGGGGTCAGCAGCAAACTGCTCATTGAGCCCCAGAATCGGATCGCGCGGTGCCATTTCGACAGCAGAAAAGAAAGACATGCAGAGTCCTGTGCACTTGGGTTGGGAAAAGGGTTCAGCCGACAGGCTGGTTCAACCGTTATTTTACGCAGCCGGGCCATACTGGGTCGAGGTGCTCTGAAGCCTCCGTGGCTGCCGGCGTGATGCCAGCTCAGCGTTTGATAAAACGCCCCAGCACTGCGGTCGATTCTGCCGGCATATTCACAAACATCAGGCCGACCTTGAAGCCATCGTCAGCGCGGGTGTACACGCTGTGGGTCACTATCGCAGACGCCGTGATGGTCACGTTGCGGTCGACGTCGATCGGCACCACAAAGCGGATGGTGCATTGGGTACGCGATGGCGGGTTGACCGGGGCGATGATGCCCAGGCCACTGATGCTGACGTCCATGGTGCGGGTTTCCATGGCAGGGTTCTTGCCAAACTGCAACTGCGACAAGCCACGAAGGACGCGCCGCTCGTGTTGTCGCCGCTCATTGGGTTCAATTTCTTCAATTTGCATCGATCAGCCTGGTTCCAATAAAA
>JBIKZZ010000328.1:0-3716 GCA_044354435.1 Rhodoferax sp.
GTGGCGAGGGTCGACTTTAATCACCGGGTGCAGCTTTACAACGACGCCATTCGCCAATTTCCGGCCTTGCTAGTAGCTGCTGCTGCAGGACTCAAGCCCGGTCAGACAATCTCCTGAGTATGGCCATAACCTCCCCGATGCAACCCGCGCTATGGCTGCAGCTACAGGTCACGGCATCCGTACTGATGGCGGTGCGTCAAGGCGTATCAGGCACGGCAGCCATTGCCAAAGTGCCGGGTGAATTGCGTCCTGGTGTCCAAGCACTGACCTTTGCGGTGCTGCGTTCACTCGGGCGGGCACAGGCCTTGCGCCAACTGCTTGCCAGCCGGAGCCCGCCTCCGGCAGCCGATGCCTTGCTGTGCACCGCTCTGGCCCTGTCCTGGCGGGACCAGGACGCGCCCTATGAAGTGTTTACCCTTGTCAACCAAACAGTGGAAGCTGCAAAAAGGGATCCAGCGACCAGGCCCCAGGCTGGCTTCCTCAACGCTTGCTTGCGCCGATTTTTGCGCGAGCGAGACGCCCTAGTGGTCAGCACGGACGCTCAAGCTCAGGCGCGGTGGAACCATCCTGAATGGTGGATCGACCGCCTGCGCCGCGACTGGCCCGATGACTGGCAAAACATGCTGGCAGCCAACAATACCCAAGCACCCCTGACCTTGCGGGTGAACACACGCAGGACCAGCATGGCAGCGGTGGTGCACTCATTGGAGGCTGCGGGCCTGGCGGCCGATGTGGTCGGCCCATCGGCGTTGACCCTGCGCCACGCCAAACCGGTTCAAGCGCTGCCCGGTTTTGCCCAAGGGCTGATTTCCGTGCAGGATGTCGCGGCGCAGCTCGCGGCGCCCTTGCTGCTTGCGGGCTTGGATCAACCTGGCCGCAGGCGGGTGTTAGACGCCTGTGCCGCACCAGGCGGCAAGACAGCCCATCTCTTAGAACTGCTGGACTGTGATGTGACGGCCATTGATGTGGACCCGGTCCGGTGTGAGCGGGTGCATGAAACGCTGCAGCGACTGGGCCTTCAGGCGCATGTCTTGGCGGCTGATGCGGTGGCCGTGGCGTCCTGGTGGGATGGCCGGCCGTTTGATGCGATTTTGCTGGATGCGCCCTGCTCCGCATCTGGCATCGTGCGGCGCCATCCTGACGTGCGATGGCTGCGGCGGCCAAGTGATATTGAGCAGTTGGTAACCATCCAGACTCGCCTGTTAAACGCGCTGTGGCCGCTGGTCCGGCCGGGTGGGCGCCTGCTGTACAGCACCTGTTCGGTGTTCCGCGCCGAGGGCGAAAATCAGATCCAAACGTTTCTTGTGCGCAACACAGATGCGCTATTGCTGCCATCGCCTGGGCATTTGCTGCCTTTTTCACCACCCAAACCCGGTCCAGTCCTAGACAATCCAATCGGTGAGCATGACGGTTTCTATTACGCATTGCTGCAGAAGCGCCCGCTTTGAGTGCCTGGGGTACTTGCTGTGCGCCTTGTTGGCCTGGGGATGCCCACGACTTGCCATGGCGCAAGTGGTGGGCGCAGAACTGACCCAATTGCAGATTGAACGGGCCGGTGATGCGGTTTTGTTGTCTGCCACAACCCGCTTCGACCTGCCACCTGCAGTGGAGGAGGCTCTGCTCAAGGGTATCCCAATCATTTTTGTAGCCGAAGCAGAGCTGTCCCGTGAGCGCTGGTATTGGACCAACAAGAAGGTCGCAAGTGCCGAGCGCCACATGAGGTTGGCCTTTCAGCCCCTGACGCGTCGCTGGCGTTTGAACATCGCCTCCGGCCCCATCGCCACAAACGGTATAGGCCTGACCTTGACGCAGAACTTTGATGTCCTGGCAGAGGCAATGGCCACTGTCCAGCGCATTTCCCGCTGGAAAATCGCCGACACCGCCGAAGTGGACTTGACTCAACGGCACATCTTGCAGTTTCGATTCCGGCTGGATGTGTCGCAACTGCCTCGGCCGCTGCAAATTGGCACGCTGGGCGACACCGATTGGGACCTGGCGGTTAGCGCAACGCGCCCCGTCCAGTTGGAGCCGGGCCGGTGAGCAAGGTCAACCCGGCTGCTGCTGGCAGCCGGTCTTCCGTGCGCAACTCACGCGCCCTGAGCTGGACCGTCAGCGCTGGTCTGGCTGTCATGGTTGCGGTGGGCCTGGTGCTGCTGTTCCTGTTGACTCAGGCCACCACCAACCGCGACATGTACGAGCGCAATTACACCAGCCTTTTCGTGCTGAACGTGGTGGTGGCTGCCTTGCTGCTGCTGACCATTCTCTGGATCGTTTATCGCCTGTTGTCGCGTCTGCGGCAACGTCGGTTCGGCAGCCGTTTGCTGGTTAAGCTGGCGGCCATCTTTGCACTGGCCGGGTTTGCGCCAGGTCTGCTGATCTACGTGGTCTCCTACCAGTTCGTGGCTCGCTCGATCGAAAGTTGGTTTGACGTCGAGGTCGAGGGGGCTCTCGAAGCCGGTTTGAACCTCGGGCGTGTCACACTGGAAACCCTGTCCAATGAATTGGCGGGCAAAGCTCGCTCAGCCGCAACTCAGCTGGCGGACACGCCCGATGTCAGCGTTGCCTTGCAGTTGGAGCGAACGCGTGAGCAGCTTGGAGCCAGCGATCTGCTGTTGTGGGGGGCATCTGGCCAGTTGATCGCTGCAGCGGGGCAATCCCGATATCAGTTGAGCCCGGAAAAGCCCAGCCCGCAGCAGTTTCGCAATGCACGTAGCCAACGTTCGGTCACCTGGACTGAGGGGCTGGATGACGCTGTCCCGGGTGCGGCGCCCGGCGCGAAACTGAAGGCCTTGGTGCTGTTATCGGGCACCACGGTGGGCGCGCTGTCAGAGCAGCGTTATCTGTTGGTGGCTCAGGCGCTGCCGCCACCTCTGGTGTCCAATGCGCTGGCCGTGACCAAAGCCAACCGAGAGTACCAAGAGCGTGCACTTGCACGCGAAGGCCTCAAGCGCATGTACATTGGCACTTTGACTCTGACCCTATTCTTGGCAGTCTTTGGCGCCGTTCTGTTGGCGGTGGTGCTCGGCAATCAGATTGCTCGTCCTTTGCTGTTGCTGGCGGATGGTGTGCGCCAAGTGGCGGCAGGCGATTTGACCCCAAAAATGTCACTACAAGGCCGTGATGAACTCGATGGTCTGACCCGCTCATTCGCCCAAATGACGCAACAGTTGGCAGACGCTCGGCTAGCCGTTGAGTCCAGTATGGGCCAGTTGGATGCCTCACGGGCCAATTTGCAGACTATTCTGGACAACCTCACATCTGGCGTTGTGGTGCTCGACGCAGAGGGCAAAATTCTCTCGTCCAATCCGGGTGCGACCCGTATTCTGCGGGTGCCGCTGGCCGCCAACGTCGGCAAGCAACTGTCTGATATGGAGGGTCTGACCACCTTTGCCAACCATGTGCAGGCGCAATTCGAATCGTTTCTGGGCGCTCAATCGCAGCACGGCCTGGACCATTGGCAGCATTCATTTGAGCTGGGTGGCACGACCATGGGCCAGGCCGGGCGCCAGGGCGAAGACACCCTGACTCTGGTCGCTCGGGGCGCTGAGCTGCCGGGCTCGGCTCGCCTGCTGGTTTTTGATGATATTTCCGAGATTGTGTCAGCACAGAGGTCTCAGGCCTGGGGCGAGGTGGCGCGTCGCCTGGCCCATGAAATCAAGAATCCCTTGACCCCGATTCAGTTGTCGGCCGAACGACTGGAGCTCAAGCTCCAGGGC
>JBIKZZ010000329.1:0-3714 GCA_044354435.1 Rhodoferax sp.
ATGTCCGACAACGCGAGCGCCAAGGTGCCGCCCTCCGTCGCGCTGCCGACCGACCAGGAGCTGGTGCTCAAGGTCATTCCCATGCCCGCAGACTGCAATGCCAATGGCGATATTTTCGGCGGCTGGGTCATGGCGCAGGTTGACCTGGCTGGCTCAGTGATCCCGGCGCGCTACACCGGCGGACGCATGGCAACGGTGGCGGTGAATCAATTCATCTTCAAGCAGCCGGTGCGGGTGGGCGACATTCTGTCGTTTTTCTCCACGTTGAGCCGCATCGGCCGCACCTCGGTCACCGTCAAGGTCGAGGTGTACGCCGAGCGCTTTCGTTTGCAGGGGGAGTACATCAAGGTGACCGAGGCCTCGCTGACCTATGTGGCCATTGACGACCAGGGCCAACCCCGCGAAGTACCCAGACCTACAACTTGAAGGGGCTTTAACTAGGGTTTTCCTGAGCCCATCTGTCGGTAAAAACCCTGTCGGCATTCCCGAAGATGTCCGCTATAAATGGGCGGTCAGCAAAAGGGAGAGACAGTGCAGTTCGTACAACTGGTGATCAGCGGCATCGCGCAAGGGTGCATTTACGGGCTGATCGCTCTGGGCTTTGTGCTCATTTACAAGGCCACCGAAACCGTGAGCTTCGCCCAGGGCGAGCTCATGATGTTGGGCGCATTTGGCGGGCTCGCCGGCATGACTATGCTGGGCTTCCCCTATTGGCTGTCTGTGCTGTGCGCGATTTCGGCCATGGCGGTGTTTGGCATGCTGCTGGAGCGCCTGGTGATCCGGCCCATTTTGGGGCAGCCGGCGTTTTCAATCGTAATGCTGACCATTGGCATTGGCTATGTGGCGCGGGGCCTGATCACCATGGTGCCCAATATCGGCACCGAGACCCACACCCTGCCAGTCCCTTACAAGGACGAAATCTGGAAACTGTCCGGCTTGGTGCTGAATGTAGAGCAGATGGCCGTCATCGCAGCAACCGCCGTTTTGTGCCTGCTGCTGTTTGCTCTGTTTCGTTACAGCAAACTGGGCATTGCCATGCAGGCGGCTTCGCAAAACCAGCTGGCAGCCTATTACATGGGCATCCCGGTCAAGCGGCTGAACGGCATTGCCTGGGGCCTGGCCGCAGCGGTGGCTGCCATTGCCGGCCTGCTGCTGGCACCCATCACGTTCGTACACGCCAACATGGGCTTTATTGGCCTCAAGGCCTTCCCGGCGGCGGTGGTGGGCGGCTTTGGCAGCCTGCCTGGCGCCATTGTGGGCGGGCTGATCATCGGGCTTGTGGAATCGCTGTCGGGGTTTTACCTGCCGGATGGCTTCAAGGACACGGCCGCTTACATCGTGGTGCTGATCATGCTGGTGGTCAAACCCACCGGTCTGTTTGGCGAAAAGCTGCGCAAAAAGGTCTGACATGCGCTTCATCTTCAAGACCGACTACGCGCAGGATATACGGCTGGCCAAACACGGCGGTCAGCTGTTCTGGTATGGCGCCCTGCTGCTGCTTTTACTGGGCGCGCCTTGGCTGGTGGCCGAGTACTGGCTGGCGCAGCTCACCTTTGTGCTGATTTATGCCGTGGCCGGCCTGGGCCTGATGCTCTTGGCGGGCTACACCGGGCTGTTCTCGCTAGGGCACGCGGCATTTCTGGGGGTGGGTGCTTATACCCAGGCGGTGCTGACCAACGCTGGTGTGCCATTTCCGCTGGCGCTGGTTGGCGCCGCAGCGCTGTCTGCGGCGGTGGGCTTTGTAGTGGGCCTGCCGGCCCTACGGGTCAAGGGCATTTACCTGGGCATGGCCACGCTGTCCTTCGGCTTTATTGTGGAAGAGGTGCTGGCGCGATGGGAGTCAGTCACTGGGGGCAATGCCGGCATCCACATCAAGAAGCCCACTATGCTGGGTTGGACCTTGGACAGCGGTGAGTCCTTCTACTTTCTCTGCCTGCTGGTCGCGGTAGTGGCCACCCTGGGCATCTTGAACCTGTTGCGTTCACCGACCGGACGGGCTTTTGTCGCCATTCGTGACTCCGAGATCTCGGCGCAGAGCATGGGCATCGACCTGGCGCATTACAAAACCCTGTCGTTTGCCATCTCGGCCGCGCTGGCGGGCGTGGCCGGCGCCTTGTACGCGCACAAGCTGCAGTTCATCTCGCCGGACCAGTTCAATATCTTGCAGTCGATCGACCTGCTGCTGATGATCGTCATTGGCGGCTTGGGCTCAGTACACGGAGCGTTTTTGGGCGCCATCTTCCTGATTTCCATGCCACAAGCGATCGCCATGCTCAAAGACTACCTGCCCGCCGCGGTGGGCCAGGCGCCGGGCTTGCAAGGGCTGGTCTACGGCCTGGTGCTGATCGCCTTTGTGTTGTTTGAGCCCATGGGCCTCTACGGCCGTTGGCTCAAGGTGCGCACCTACCTACAGCTCTTCCCGTTCTACCGCAAAGGCATGTTCAAGCGGCAGAAATCATTCCAGAAATCGGACCGATTGAGATGACCGCCCCCACGCTTGTCGCTGCGCGTACGGCGCTGCCCCCTGATGCTGAGATGCTGTCATCCCTGGCCGCGACCGGGGATCCATGGATTCCCGCGTGCGCGGGAATGACGTCTCAGGGCGCGGGAATGACAAGGCGCGGGGCGGGAATGACGAGGCAGGGCGCCGGAATGATGGGGCGGGATGGGGAAATGAATCATGTCTGATGCCGTTTTGTCAGCCAACAACCTGAGCGTGCGCTTTGGTGGGGTGCTGGCGGTCAACAAGGTCAGCTTTGATGTGCGGCCGGGCGAGGTCTTCACCCTGATCGGGCCCAATGGCGCGGGCAAGACCACGGTGTTCAACCTGATCAGCCGCATTTACACCCCTACTACGGGCGAGATCGACTACCTAGGTCCGCAGGGCCTGATCCGCCTGACCGAGCAGCCGCCGCAGTCGGTGGCAGGGCTTGGCATTGCACGCACGTTTCAGAACATCGAGCTTTTTGAGCATGCCACGGTGCTGCACAACCTGCTGATAGGCCGACACACCCAGCGCAAGAGCGGATTCTGGCAAGACCTGTTGTTCGCCGCCGCCACGCGTGACGCCGAGCTGCAGGCGCGGCAAAAAGCCGAGGAAGTGATTGAGTTCCTTGACCTGCAGCACCACCGTGACTCGATGGTGGCCGGCCTGCCCTATGGCGTGCGCAAAGTCGTGGAGCTCGCCCGCGCTCTGTGCACCGAGCCGCGTTTGCTGCTGCTTGACGAGCCCTCCTCCGGCCTGAATGTCGAAGAAACCGATGACATGGCCTTCTGGATTCAAGATATCAAAAACGAACTCGGCATCACGGTGCTGATGGTGGAGCACGACATGAGCCTGGTGTCCAAGGTGTCAGACCGGGTACTGGCCATGAACCAGGGCGAGGTACTGGCCATGGGCACACCCCGCGAGGTGCAGACCGACCCCGGGGTGATCGAGGCTTATCTGGGCTCGGTGGATGATGTTTCTTCATTGCGCAGGAACGTCGCATGAGCAGCGCCCCTCCGCCCGTGAGCGACCTGCCCGTGCTCAAGCTGCTCAACGTGGAGAGCGCCTACGGCCCCATCAAGGCCATTCGCGGCGTTAGCCTGCAGGTTCGCCGCGGTGAAATCGCCACTGTGCTCGGCTCCAATGGCGCTGGCAAGACCACCATCCTCAAAACCATCTCGGGCATCATCGACCCGCGCAAGGGCTCGATCGAGTTCAAGGGCAAT
>JBIKZZ010000330.1:0-3708 GCA_044354435.1 Rhodoferax sp.
CTACGCCTTTGGCGAATTTGACTCTGACGGCTGGGCCGCCTACTGGCACTCGGTGCAACTGGCCGTCTGGACAGCCCTGATTGGCACGGTGATCGTGTTTGTTGGTGCCTACCTGCTGGAAAAAACCCGGGCTTTTGCCGCCGGCCGGGTGGTGGCCCAATTCATGGCCATGTTGCCCATGGCCGTACCGGGCCTGGTGCTAGGCCTGGCCTACATCTTCTTCTTTAACGCCAAAGGCAATCCGTTTGGTTTTCTGTACGGCACGATGGGCATCCTGGTCATCAACTCTTTGACCCACTTTTACACGGTCAGCCACCTGACGGCGACCACTGCGCTCAAGCAGTTGGACCATGAGTTCGAAGCCGTGTCGGCCTCGCTCAAGGTGTCCCTGCTGCGCACCATGACCCGTGTCACCCTGCCAGTCTGCCTGCCCGCCGTGCTGGACATCAGCATCTACCTGTTCGTCAACGCCATGACGACCGTGTCGGCCGTTATCTTTCTGTACTCAACCGACACCAAGCTCGCGGCCATCTCCATCGTCAACATGGACGAGGCTGGCTTCACCGCTGCCGCTGCTGCCATGGCCATGGCCATTGTGGCCACCTCAGCCAGCGTCAAGATTGCCCATGTGCTGCTGACGCGCCGGCTCGAACGCAGCACCCAGGGCTGGCGCCGCCGCTGACCGCGATGCAGGCTGTTGCGTCGGGCGAAACAGACGCAGGTCGCCAACCCGCCGCAGGGCTCTGATAATGGGCAGGCCTCCGGAGGGCTGGCAGCGCCGCTGTCATGGGCCGTTGGCACGCATGTGGAGTGGTTGGCATGACATGGGATGTGCTGATTAGGAACGCAACCGTCTTTGACGGGACCGGGGCGCCGCCGACTGAACTTGACCTGGGTGTCCAGGACGGACGCATTGTCTTTATGGGCCAGGCGGCAGGGCAGCGTGCCAGGGTCGATCTGGATGCCCGGGGCCTGGTGGTGGCACCCGGCTTTATCGACATTCACACTCATTCCGACATGAGCTTGCTGATCGATGGCCGGGGCCAAAGCAAGGTCAGCCAGGGGGTCACGACCGACGTTACCGGTAATTGCGGCTTCTCGCCCTTCCCCATCAACCCAGAGCACCTGGCCCTTCACCTGGATCTTCTGGCCGGGATCGGCGACGACCCTACTGCCCTGAGCTGGGTTGACCTTGACGGCTACCGCGCCGCTGCCGAGCAAAACGGCATCGCCCTCAACATCGCCCCGCTTGTCGGCCATGGCGCCTTGCGGATTGCGGTGATGGGGGTGCGCAGCGACGCAGCCAATACCGCCGAACTGCAGGCCATGCGTGCACTGCTGGATCGGATGCTGGACCAAGGCGCTTTCGGCATGACCACCGGGCTGACCTATGTGCCGTCGCGCTATGCCGCCACCGACGAGTTGACCTCCTTGTGCCAGGTGCTGGCCAGACGCGACCGCCTGTACGCCACGCATGCCCGCGACAAAGACCTGATCGGTGACGACCACCGCTACGGCCCGCTGCATGAGGCCCTGCACCTGGGGCAAGCCTCGGGCGTGCGGGTGCAGTATTCGCACGCAGCCATCAACACCCCTTCCGAATGGGGCAGCGCCGGTGCGTGGACGCAGCGCTTTGACGAGGCGGTGGGCCAGGGGCTGGACGCGGGCTTTGACGTCTACCCTTACGACGCCTCCAGTTCGGCCTTGACCCAATACCTGCCATCTTGGGTCCAGGAAGGTGGCGTCGCCGCCATGAGTGAGCGGCTGCAAGACACCGAGGTGATGGCACGCGCCGAAGCCGATTTGCTCAAAGGCTGGTCGGCCCACTTGATCCCCTGGCTCTGGGACCGGGTGGTGCTGGCCCGTACCGACGGTCTGCTGGGCACGGTCGAAGGCCAGAACCTGCAGCAGGCAGCCGACCTGCTGGGCATGACGCCTGCACGGCTGGTCTTGAGCCTGTGCCGCGACGGTGGCAATCGGGTGATGGTGGTGCTGTTTTACCGGACCGAGGCCGACATGCGCACCTTCTTGACGCATCCGCGCTCGGTCATGGGCTCTGACGGTTCGGCACTGTGCTTTGACCAAGGCACGCGCCGCCCACACCCGCGTAACTTTGGCGCCAGTGTGCGCGTGCTCGGCCGTTTTGTGCGTGAGCTGGGCGATCTGGACCTGGCCACCGCCATTGCCAAGATGAGCGGCCGTGTGGCTGAGCGGCTGCGCCTGAAAGACCGGGGCACCTTGGCCCTGGGCCACGCTGCCGACGTTGTGGTTTTTGACCCAGACGAGGTGGCAGACCGCGCCACTTACCTGATGCCCACGCAACGCGCGGCAGGCGTGCGCCATGTGTTGGTCAATGGCCACCTGGTATTGCAGGATGGCGAACAAACGCAGGTCCGGCCCGGCCGGGTGCTTCGTGCAGCCTGAAGTTAGGCCCACCCCACTCCCCGACTGGCTGAGTCTGGAGGGAAGGGTAGCCGCCGTCACCGGTGGTGGCACGCACCTGGGCCACGCCATGGCGCTGGCCTTGACCCAGCTGGGCGCCGAGGTGCACCTGATCGGCCGGCGCGCTGAGCCGCTGGAGACGGCGGCCCAAGCGTTGCGAGCTACCGGCGCCAGCGCCCACGCCCATGCAGCCGACGCCGCCGATGAAACCGCCATGCAGGCCGTGATCGAGCGCATCTGGCAATCGCGGCAACGCCTGGACGTGATGGTCTGCAATGCCGGCGGTGGCCAGGGCCGCGAGATGGCGCCTCACATCACGGTGAAAGACCTGGAGGCGACCTTGCGCGGCAATGTCACCACCACCCTGGTCTGCGCCCAGGCGGCAGCACGGGTGATGATCCCAAACCGGCTGGGCGCCATCATCACGGTCGGCTCCATCCATTCCAACCTGGGCAGCAACCCGGCGCTCTATGGCGCAGGGTTTGCGCGTTCGTCCCAGTCTTACCATGCGGCCAAGGGCGCCGTGCTCAACCTCACGCGAGCGCTGGCCTGCGAATGGGCGCAGCATGGCCTGACCGTCAACTGCATCAGCCCGGGGCAAATTCCCAAGCCAGGTATCGACCCCACCACACGTGACCGATTCCTGACGCAGGTGCCCTTGGGTCGGCTTGGCCTCCCCACCGACCTCAATGGGGCAGTGGCCTTGTTTGCCGGGCCGGCCGGCCGTTGGATCACGGGACAAAATCTGACGGTAGACGGCGGCTGGTCCGCCTGGTAGCACACTTCACAGCACCCTCCACCACCTCGAACAACACAACTCCCCTGAAAGGCCGATTGCCATGACCCCTTGGTACGAAATCTCCAATGCGAGCAGCATTGCCTCCCCAACCGTGCTGCTCTACCCTGATCGCATCCAGCACAACCTGCAGCGCATGATCGAATTAACCGGCGACGTGAACCGGCTGCGCCCGCATGTCAAAACCCACAAGCTCGCACCCATCATTGCCATGAAGCGGGCTGCCGGCATCCATAAATTCAAGGTCTCGACCATCGCCGAAGCGGAGATGACAGCCCAGGCGCAGGGTGAAGACATCCTGCTGGCACACCAACCCAACGGGCCTGGTATCGCCCGATTCATTACCCTGATGCAGCGCTTTCCGGCAACGCGCTGGGCGACCCTGGTCGATGACCCCGCCAACCTGCAGGCCATGAGTGCCGCTGCAGTGGCCGCCGGTGTGGTGCTGACGCTGTATGTCGACCTCAACG
>JBIKZZ010000331.1:0-3701 GCA_044354435.1 Rhodoferax sp.
GCGGGCGTCTTCCACGTCCTGGATGCCCTTGAGGATGATCTTGCCGCCCCAGCGTTTTTTGATCCATTCGACGTCGCCCCAGTTCAGCGCCGGGTCAAACTGCTTGGCCGTCCACTCGCTCAATGAGCCCATGTTCTCTACCCCGCTGACATGACCGACGATGTTGCCGAACTGGCGCCGCTGGGTACCCAGCATGCCCAAGGCCCAGCGCGGCTTGCTGGCAATATTGATCAGGTTGGCCAGCGTCATCTTGGGTGGCGCAGACAGGCCGTTTTTGAGGTCCTTGTGGCGCTGCCCCAGAATTTGAAGGTCCAGCGTGATCACCAACGCCGAACAGTGGGCCGCCTTGGCCCGGTCGATCAGGCGCTCAATGAAGCCGCGGTCTTTCATCACATACAGCTGAAACCAAAATGGGTGGCCGCCGGTGGCTTCGGCGATGTCTTCGATCGAGCAGATGCTCATCGTGGACAGGGTGAAGGGAATGCCAAATTTTTTGGCCGCCAGTGCCCCCAGGATCTCGCCGTCGGCATGTTGCATGCCGGTGAGGCCAGTGGGCGCAATCGCCACGGGCATCGCCACCGCTTGGCCAATCATGGTGCTGGCGGTGCTGCGGTTTTCCATGTTGACCGCCACCCGCTGACGCAGCTTGATGCGCTGGAAGTCGCTCTCGTTGGCGCGATAGGTTGATTCGGTCCAGGAGCCTGAGTCGGCGTAGTCGTAAAACATGCGCGGCACACGCTTTTGGGCCAGTACACGCAGGTCTTCAATGTGGGTGATCACAGACATCTGAGTCTCCTTATTCTGGTTCGAATGGTAAGGCCTGCATCCAGAGTCGACGCTGAAATTTGCTGCAGCTGTACTGAAAAAAAGTGAATCTGTGCAGGTGTGTGTGATCAGTTTCGGGCTTGGGCCTGAAATTGCGTCACAACAGCCACCATGCGCGAGCGGTTTTTGCCGAAGTCATAGCGGCCCATGAGCGAGCGGGAGCGGAACTGGATTCTTTGCCCCGCTGGGTCCAACACAAAGACCACCTCGTCCTTGAAGCCCAAAGTGGTGCGAAAGATCAACGCCATCCGCAGCGGCCCGCTGGCCGTGACGGTAGCCTCAGGAAAATGGGCTAGCGTGGCCTTCAGCAGCGCCAAGCCGCGCGCAGCATCGCCGGCATAGACCAGGGGCGCTAAACCTTCGCTGGCCGAATTGACGCAATTGCTGGGGCTGTCGCAGGGCAGGGGCTCGGCCTCTTGCGCCATGCTGCTCGGTGGTGCCAGCAGGGTGAGTAGCAGGGTGAGCAGCAAGGGCGTCAGTTTGACGAGCCATTGGGCGTGGGGTGAGGATCTTGGTGTCATGGCCGCCACTGTAGCGCGAGACGAGCGACCCTATGGGCTCAAGGCGTCTGTGTGACCAACCGCTCCGCTGGCCACGGACGTAAAAAACCCAGGGCTTCGGCTGGGCCCGCAGCCAGCCAGGCCTGGTAATGCTGCAGCGCCAGAATCACCACCATGCGCTTTTCTTCGCCGGGTTTGTGAAACTGTTGCATCAGCGGGTGGGCGTCGGCATTGATGGTGAGCATGGTGTAGCTGTGCACCAGCTCCCCTTGCGGCGAGCGCCAGCGCGCCCACAAGCCGGCAATGCCCAGTGGCTGGCCATCGGCACTGGCAATTCGGGTGGCTACGGCGCGGCCGCTGCGCCAGTCGGGCTCAAAAAAGGCCTCTGCCGGGATGATGCAGTGCTGTGTGTGCTTCCAGGCATCGCGAAAACTGGGCTTGACTGCCACCGTCTCGCTGCGCGCGTTGTAGGTGTGGCGGGCTATTTTGGTGTCGGCTGACCAGTGCGGCACCAGACCGAACAGGCCGGTCAGCGTCTCCAGGGGTGGAACGGCCTCGTCGCCCACCTCCGCCATCGGATGACGCCGGATGAAACTGCCCACATAGCCCGGCCAGAGGTCTTCCCGGCCCGGGTCAGGCGGCATGGCCACCCCGAAATGGCGGCGAAAGCGCTCCTGGTCTTTGACGCCTTGGTAGTGGCTGCACATGGCGTGTTGGTTAGCGCGAGATCAACCCATTGCCTGGCAAGGCTTCAAGGTGTGGTGCGCCCCGCC
Organism: Rhodoferax sp.; assembly: GCA_044354435.1. Classification (GTDB taxonomy): domain Bacteria; phylum Pseudomonadota; class Gammaproteobacteria; order Burkholderiales; family Burkholderiaceae_C; genus Rhodoferax. Next base: position 2,099 of record JBIKZZ010000331.1, read on the forward strand.
GGCCCGTCGGGCGAGGTCTCAGCGGCCGCGTAGGCCCGCCCGCCGGCGCGCAAGGCCGAGTTGGCTCGGCTGGACTGCAGCAGGGGGTAAAACATCTGGTGGTACCAGCGCTCCTGGCCATGCACCAGATCGTCCTGCAGGCCTACCTGTGCCGGGTAGCGGCGGGTGATGTGCGCAGTGCCAAAAATCAGGTCCCAGACGAATAACAGGTTGCCGAAGTTGCCCGTGTAGTGGCCGACGCCGTCGGCATTGGTCAGCGCGTGGTGCGCCCAGTGGGTGGCCGGGGTGGAAATGGTCCGCTCCACCAACCACATCAGTGGCCGCAGTGCGCGAATACGGTACAGCGGCTCGTCCCAGCGCCAGGCGGAATGCGCCCCCATGATCACCAGCAGCTTGACCACGACATAGGCCGCATACACAGGCCCAAAGCCCAGGTAGGTCAGCACACCGGCAATCCATAGGCCCGGCATCATCAGGTAATAAAAGAAGTTGTTGCGGTAGGTGACGCGAATACTCATGTACTGTGCCGTGTGGTGGGCCCGGTGCAGCGGCCACAGCAATGCCGAATGCGAGGCGCGGTGCCAAAGGTACTGCGTCAGGTCGTCGCCCACCAGCAAGATGGCGACCATGCCCCACCAGGGCAGGTGCACAAGAGCATCACGGTAGCCGGGCGCTGCCCATTCCCCCAGGGCGTTGGTGCTGAGCAGGGCCAATGGTTGACAAACTACAACCAAGCTGAGGAACATGAGGAGCTCCAGTTTGGTGTCATCGGCCGTGGCTGTGACCGTGGCTTGGTAACGCCGCGTTGCCAGCTCCATGAAGGTAAAGGCGGCAATGATGCAGAGCACCAGGATGGTTTGCAGTTCAGAGGTCAAGGCGGCCAGCTCCAGTGGGTTGTGGGTGACTGGTTTACGCCAGCCGCGCCCGATGCCGCGCAATCTGTGTCTGCACCTGCGCCGGCGCCGTGCCGCCCAGAGTGCTGCGGGCATTGAGCGAGCCGCGCAGGCTCAGAACCTCGAAAACATCGGCCCCGATCTGCGGGTGAAATTGCTGCAGGGTTGCCAGCGGCAGCTCGGACAAGTCGAGCTGCTGGGCCTGCGCAGCCTTGACGGCATGGGCCACAGTTTCATGGGCGTCGCGAAACGGCAGGCCTTTTTTGACCAGGTAGTCGGCCAGGTCGGTGGCGGTGGCGTAACCCTTGCGCGCCGCCTGCTCCATGGCCTCGGCATTGACCGTGATGCCGCCGCTTTTTTGCCCGGTGGCTGGGTCGGTCTGGCCGCCAATCATCTCAGCAAAAATGCGCAGCGTGTCCTTGAGGGTGTCCACGGTGTCGAACAGTGGCTCCTTGTCTTCCTGGTTGTCCTTGTTATAGGCCAGCGGCTGGCCCTTCATCAGGGTGATCAGGCCCATCAGGTGGCCGACCACACGGCCGGTCTTGCCGCGCGCCAGCTCGGGCACGTCGGGGTTTTTCTTCTGGGGCATGATGGAGCTGCCGGTGGTGAAGCGGTCAGCAATGTTGATGAAGCCGAAGTTCTGGCTCATCCAGAGGATCAGTTCCTCGCTCAGCCGGCTGATGTGCACCATGCACAGGCTGGCGGCGGCG
>JBIKZZ010000332.1:0-3681 GCA_044354435.1 Rhodoferax sp.
AAAGCGCCGCAGCTTGGCATCGCCCAGGGTCGCGCCGATGAAGGTGTCTTGCGTACCCGTCACGGTAGCACCGTTCACGGTGAGGCTGTTCTTGACTGTGATGCGCCCGCCGTCACCCACCTGCCCCGGCACGGCGGCCAGCAGCATGCAGTTGGTCTCGTCGGTGATCGCGCCGTCGTCGGTCTGGATCCAGCAGATGCCGCTGGCCCGGCTGAACCACAGGCCGTCTGGCGAGGAGAACGCGTTCTTGGCGGTCAAGCCAGACAGGTTGGCGTCGCCGGCATCTTCTTCGGCACCAAACACAAAAATGTCCCAGGCAAAGCCAGCCGCTGTGGACAGGCTGCCCTGCTCGCGGAAACGGATGATGTGGCCGTTGGGGTTGCCCGAGCCCTTTTTGCCGTCAAGGTCGTTGTAGGCGCGCGGGTTGGCGGCGTCTACCTTGGTTGGTGTGCGGTTGGCGGCGCTGTTGTTGGTCAGGGCAAAGTAGATTTCGCCGTTGTTGTGGTTGACGGCGCCCCATTCAGGGCGGTCCATCCGGGTGGCACCGACGGCGTCTGCAGCCAGCCGGGCATTGACCAACACGTCAGCCTGGTTGGCAAAGCGATAGGCGGCATAGCCCGAGATTTTGGGATCATTCACGGTCAGCTCAATCCATTGGCCACTGCCGTTGGCGTCGAAACGGGCCGCATACAGACGTCCCTCGTCAAGGTATTTGTCGCCGGCAGCCATACCGCCGCCAACGTCGGCATTGCTCCAAACGGCTGTCGAGACGAACTTGTAGATGTACTCGTTGCGCGAGTCGCAGCCCATGTAGAACGCCAGCGGTGCGCCTTCCTTGGGCAGGCCACACACCGCCGCCTCGTGGGCGAAGCGGCCCATACCAACCCGCTTGGCGGGCACTGAGGTTGGGTTGAGCGGGTCAATTTCCAGGTTGTAGCCAAAGGTGTTGGGTTCATTGCGGAAGTCTTGGCTGGCCGAGGCGCCTGAGGCGGCGATGTTCCAGCGCGTGAAGCGGTTGTCAGTGGCGGACACGGTGTGCCAGCCCTGGCTGCGCTCAGACTTTTTACCTGCAGCCGAAGCGGCATCGACCACGCCATAGCGTTTGCGTGAGCTGACGGTTTTGCCGTCAAGCGGCTGGGCGCCGGCGGGCATACCGAAGTACTGGGACCAGTTCTCTTCGCAGGCCAGGTAGGTGCCCCAGGGTGTTTTGCCATGGCCGCAGGGGTTCAGGAGGCCACGGCTGGTGGCGCCGCTGGGGTCGAAGCGGGTCACCATCATGGCCCGGATGTTGGCCAGTTGGGCGGCCGGGCCGCTGATGCGGGCAGGGGTCTGCGGTGTGATGCGGCGGTTCAGCGCCGAGTCCACCTTGTAGGTCCACTGCTTGCCGGATTTGACCAGTTCCACGATCGAGACGCCGTGGAGGTTGATCTCCTTGAGCACTTCCAGCTCGGGGCGGCTGCCCAGGTCCCAGTCGCCAAACTGGCTGAACTTGCGCCCGGTGACGCCGTTGGAGGTCTGGCCGGTTGGGTGCAGCAGGTGCGCCTCGGCCGAGCTCTCGTGGTTGACGCTGAGCACGGCGCGGCCGGTGTCACGGTCGGAATATTTGCCGGCGTTGTCTACGTAGTAAATGTCCATGCCGTCGTGCTGGTCACCGATGCGCTCGGACCAGTCGTCCTTTTCGGTGCCCTGGTTGCTATAGCTTGGTACCCGTTTGTTGATAGGGTCGCCGCCGGCGTGCAGCACTGTGAAGCTGTAGCCTGGTGGCAGTACCACCTGGTCGAGCACACTTTTGTCGAGGGACGGGAAGCCCAGTGCGCTGACTTTGCCGGGGGCGCTTGGCATGGCCAGGCTGGCGCAGCCAGGCAGCATGGCCGAGGCCGACAGGGCTGCCAAGCCGAAACCGCCGCGGAGCATTCGGCGGCGCGCCGGGTTGGCTAGGGACTGTTCCAGCACCTGCTGGAAATGGGTGTTGGTCGTGGGGTTGCAGTTGTCGTCGTCGAAAGTGGCTGACATGAGGATAGCTCCGTGGTGGGTTTGACGCTGTCAAAAGGGCGGACGCTGCGAGGCTTGAGGGCCGGCAACAGTTGATTGACAAGCGTTATTGGAGTCGACCTGTAAGACAAATTTGTGACAAATCCACTGCGGTTCTCAGGGCTTTGCGATACTCAAGTGGGGGAGCTTTTTGTTGACGGCCAATGAGTGTCGGCCATGCCGGGAGATCTTATGTCCATGGTGTTTCAGGAACAACGCAATGTGCTGGTGCCCATGCGCGATGGCGTTCAGCTGGCGGTCGACATCTTGCGCCCGGCGGTTGGCGGCCGCGTGCCGGCCCTGCTCAATTTCGGCCCGTACCACAAGGACGGACGGGGTGGTCGGCTGGCGGTGGACAGCGTACACCGGCATTTTGCTGCGCTGGGCTACGCCGGCGTGAGCGCCGATCTGCGCGGCCTGGGCAATTCAGGCGGCGTGAGTCCTGGTGCCTTCCACGCCGACGAGGCGCTGGACGGGCATGACCTGGTGGAATGGATCGCAGCCCAGCCCTGGTGTGACGGCAACGTGGGCATGTGGGGGGTGTCCTACCCCGGCATCACGGCGCTGGCCACTGCGGCCACTCGCCCGCCACACCTGAAGGCCATCGTGCCCATTCATGCCAGTGCTGATCTGTACCGTGGCGTGGTGGGCCTGGGCGGTACCGCAAGTGGCTTCTGGATGCGGGCCGACTGGGGCCCGCGTATGGCAGCCTACAACCTGATGCCGCCCCAGTGGCAGGACCCGCAGGGGCGTTGGGCGCAGGTTTGGGCCGAGCACCTGGCCGGCAATACGCCCTGGCTGGAGGCGTTTACGGCGCATCCCGATGACGATGACAAGGGCGACGATTTTTGGCGTTCACGCCGCGTCGATGTGACGCGCATCGAGTGTCCCACCTTCAACATCTGCGGCTGGCGCGACCTCTACGCCGACTGCACACCGCTGGACCATGCACTCATCCGTGCGCCTAAAAAGCTGATGATGGGCCCTTGGAAGCACGAGTTCCCCGACACCGCCAAGGAAGCGCCTGCGGCGGGACTGTGGGAGATGCAGCTGTGGTTTGACCGCTGGCTCAAAGGCGTGGGCATTGGCGGGCTGCATGGCTCGGTGCAGGCGCCTGCCGTCAGCCTGTATGTGCAGGGCCGGCTTGGCCACTGGCGTGCAGAGGCGGCCTGGCCGCCGGCCGGCACAAGCCTCCAGACCTGGTACCCGGGCGACGCTGGCGCCCTAAGGCCACAGGTGCCGAAGTCTGCCCAGACCGATTACGCCTACGACCCGACGGTGGGCATGCACTCGCTGGCCTGGGACCCCTGGACCACCGCGCTGGACCCGAGCTTGCCGCGTGACCACTCGGCCGACGACGCTCGCTCGCTGTGCTTTACCACAGCGCCGCTGACCCAGCCGCTGCAGATCATGGGTGCGCCGGCGGCCCGCCTGACACTGCTGGCCAGTGCGCTGCCTTTGAACGTGGTGCTAAAACTCTCGGCGGTGGCTGCCAATGGCGCCTCGACCCTGATCACCACCGGCTGGCTCAAGCTTGATGGGGTGGCTGTGGCGGGGGAGCAGACCACGGTGCCCTTGCCCTTGCGCACCACGGCCTACCGGCTTGAGGCGGGCGAGCGGCTGCGGCTGTCGGTGGCCTGTGCCGACTTT
>JBIKZZ010000333.1:0-3680 GCA_044354435.1 Rhodoferax sp.
CCAAAGGTCTTTGGCGTTACCCGTCAGGTTGTCACGCGCCTGCGCCAAGAGTGCTGGGATTGTGCGGAGCGCTGCCGCGAGTCGTGCGGCGTCGGCAAGGCTTAGCGGAAACTGATAGGTCCAGAGCTCGATCAAGGCATGGTGGCAAGGGCCCTCGTGATCAGGGGTGTCACTCTGTTCGCCCCAGATGGAGCGGTAGAAGGCAGGGTCTCGTGCCCAGGGCTGCAGCACCCGCAGGTTGAAATCAAGCCCATTCATTTCGGCACGCAGTATCCAATGATCAATTTGCTGCGCTACCGGCCAGCCGGCAGAGGTCAATGCGGTCAGCCGCTCCTGAAAAGCTGGCAGCCTGTTTTTTTTATCTTGTAGGGCGGGTGCACGGTAGTCCGGAACGCCATCACTGAGCAGGGGCGCTGCCTCAAAGGCGCGCCAATCAGCAAACAGCGCCATCAGTTGGTCGATCATGAAGACTCCTGGCTTGAACGGATCGCAGTAAAAAACCGAGCTGGATCTGGCCGCAAAAGTAAAAAAAGCCGGCTTTCGCCGGCATTTCAGCGTTGCCGCAGGGCCTGCTTACTTGAGGTGTTTGCCGATGAGGCCAGCCATCTCAAACATGGATACCTGCGCTTTGCCAAACACTTCCTTGAGCTTGGCGTCCGCGTTGATCATGCGCTTGTTAACGGCGTCTTGCAGCTTGTGCTTTTTGATGTACGTCCACAGCTTGCTGACCACCTCGGTACGGGGCAGGGGGCTGGCGCCAACCACAGCCGCCAGGTGGGCGCTGGGGGTCAGGGCCTTCATGAAAGCGGCGTTAGCCACGCGTTTTTTGGCGGGGGCTGCTTTCTTGGCAGGGGCGGCCTTTTTCGCTGGGGCGGCCTTTTTGGCGGGCGCTTTTGCCGGAGCAGCCTTGACGGCTACTTTTTTAGCCGGAGCAGCTTTAGTGCTTGGGGCTGCCTTCTTGGCAGGAGCAGCTTTCTTGGCTGGGGCTTTCTTTGCAGTTGCCATGATGTATGTACCTTCTAGAAGTTGATAAGTCACCAGTAAAAAACCGCTTCTTCACTGGCAGTCCGCATGCTACTGGAGAAAGCATGGGTTTCATAGGGGAATATCCCTTTTTTCATTGGAGAGAGCGGATTTTTTTATCTTTTTGACCCTGATTGGGCCGACGCGTGTGGGCATGGTCGCCAGCAACACGCCCAGAAGGGCCATGGCAAAGGCCACCAGTTGCAAACCGCCCAGCGTCTCACCCAGCGCCAGCACACCGACCAGCGCCGCCGAAATGGGCAGCATCACAGTGAAAACACCGGCCCGGGCGGCGGGCACTGACTGCAAGCCGGTCATCCAAAGCCACACCGTGCCAACGCTGGCTGCCAGCCCATAAAACAAGACCAGTGCCCAGATTGACCACGACACCGCGCCGAAGTCGAAGCGCAGGGCCAGGTAAAGGCCGATGGGCGTGCTCAGCGCCAGTCCCCATAGATTGATCAGCGCCGTGATTCTCTTGGGGCTGAGGACGCCGGTGAGCTTCTTGCCGATCACGGCATAAGCGGCCTCGCACAGCACCGCACCGAACACCAACAGGTTGCCCCATAGCCGATTGTCATGAAGAAAATCGGGTCCAAGCCCTTGTCCTGCTTGGCTTTGTAGCTCTTGTTTTGATAGCGATAGCAGTCCCAGCCCCAACGCGGCACAGGCAACGGCCATTGCCACCCGAGGGCTGATCCGCTCGCCCAGCCACCACCAGCTCAGCAGAGCGACCACCGCCGGTATCGACGCCAGAATGATGCCGGCCGAAACAGCACTGGTCAAGCTGACGCCGTAGAGCATGCAGATTGAAAACAAAACGTTGCCCAACAGCGATTCGAAAAATATAAGCCGGCGTGTGCCGGGGGTAACCGGTGCCTCCTGGGGTGGCTTCTTAAGCCAGTGCACCATGGCGACCGCGCCAATGCCAAAACGAATCCAGGCCAGCAGCAACACCGGCAGCGCCATGACCAAGGGTTTTGACAGGGCAACATAGCTGCCCGCCAATGACATGCTCAATGCCAAAAATAGGTAGGCGCTCCAGGGGTAAGCCGTGGGCGGCACAGGGCTTGGCAGCGGGTGTTGGGTGTGCGCCACAGGGCGGGTCGCGGGTTGCGTGAGTTGTTAAGGTCCGCATCATGCCTGAGCTTGGCCTTGACCTTGTCTAGTTTGGGACCGGTTTGCTGCTAGGCCTGGCAATTCGCACCATAAGCGCTGGTGTAATTGGTGTAAGTTCAGGTTTTGTCACATCAGTCAAGGGCAGTCATGGGTTTGGGCCAATTCGCATATGCCAACAAAAGCAACCGTTTTCTGGCCGCAGGAGATCCGCCGCGCCACCACTGCGTGTTTCTGGATGGTGATCATTCGGTAACCCTGCCTATGCTGCGTGCTGCGCGGGCTCAGCACGGCGAATTGGCGCTGGTGCATTTTGACGCTCACGGTGCAGATCGGCCCGCGCTCCAGCGGTGAGCGTGCGGCACGTGAGTACGTGCAAGATCAGGGCGGGTTGATCTTCACGGCGCGATAACTTCGTGGGCTGGCATACGAGCACGCCAAGCCGACCAACCACGCCGCGGCCACCTGCGTCTGGACCTGCCTGTTTGGCCAGGTCGCCAAGCTGCCCTGAACCTTGCCACATCATGCTGATTGACACCGATACCCAACTGAACCTGCGCAGCTAATACGAGGCCAGCGTCGTGCGCCCGCCGCCGGCGCCGGCGCTGCAGGGCGACCAGATGGCCGATGTGCTGGTGGTGGGGGCTGGCTGTGGCCGCCCGTGCGCTGGGCGATTACGGGTCACAGGTGGCGCCAAACATTGTGCCCCGCATCCTGCCAGTCGGCACCTACATGGTCAGCACTGCGCCGCTGGACCGAACCTTGTGCCGGCAGCTGATTCCCTCCAACGCGGCGGTATGAGACACCAACTTTGAGCTGGTTTACTTTCGATTCAGCGCCGACCATCGCCTGTTGTTCGGTGGCCGGGTGAGCTACACCACGCGCACCCCAGTGCGATGGGAGCAGTTGGTGGCGGCGCGCCTGCGGCAAGTTATCCCGCGGCTTGGCACTGCGCCGATCGAGCATGTTTGGGGGGCTTTGTCGATATCAGCATGAACCGCGCACCTAATGTCGCGCGGCCCAATCACCGGCCCTTTCCCGGCTGGCGCTTGCTGCGCATGCCGACCCTGGAACTGGCAATGCTGTTTTACCGCTGGCGCGACGCCTGGTGAGCGGCCGGTGAAGTGGTCGTGATGATCCAATTCCACCGCTTGTGTGACTTTTGTACGAGCAAACTGGGTGTGAAGCCTGGTCCCGATGGCGCAGCAGAATACGCGGCTCTTCGCCAAGTTTGCTGTGTCGGTGCGTGTTGCGTGCACCAAGGCAGCAAGTAATATCTCCCTGGGAGGGGGAGCATTTATTGATTCACGTCTGACGGCCTGCCGTTTGCCACACTACCTTGAGGACAACACAACATGACTGACGCGGTCGACACCGCCCTGATCCAATCCCTGGACAGTGCCCATTTTTTGCACCCCTTCACCGATTTCAAAGACCTGTCAGGCCGCGGTGCTCGGGTGATGGTACGCAGCGAGGGCATTTACGTCTGGGATTCGGAGGGCGCACGGGTGCTGGATGCCATGAGTGGCCTGTGGTGCGTC
>JBIKZZ010000052.1:0-13545 GCA_044354435.1 Rhodoferax sp.
TGCGGCACAGAGGCGCTTGACCCAATCACCCCGCAGTACCTCGGCGACCTGATCGCCTGGAGCGCCATTGGCGCGCGCACCACCGAAAGCCAAACCCACCGCGAGATGGCCAGTGGCCTGTCCTCACCGGTCGGCTTCAAGAATGGCACCGACGGCGACCTGGACGTGGCGCTCAACGCCATGCTGTCAGCGGCGCAGCCGCATGCCTTTTTGGGCATCAACAGCGCCGGCCAGGTGGCGGTGACGCAAACCCGCGGCAACCCACTGGGCCACCTGATTCTACGTGGCGGCGCCGTGCCCAACTACGATTCGGTGGCAGTGGCTCAGGCGGCGGCCGCGCTGCAAGCTGCGGGTCTGCCGGGCAATATCGTGGTGGACTGCAGCCACGGCAATTCGCGCAAAAACCACGCGCTGCAGGCGCTGGTGATGCGCGACGTGATGCACCAGGTGGCCGGCGGCAACCGCGCCATCAAGGGCGTGATGCTGGAGTCTCACCTGTTTGAGGGCAAGCAGACACTGGGCCGCTTGCAAGACCTGCGCTACGGCGTCTCCATCACCGACGCATGCATGGGTTGGGACAGCACGGCTGAGAGCCTGCGCGAGGCAGCGGCGCTGATGCGCCACTAACGCGACATCTCAGCGTTGAACGATGACGGCGGCGTTGCGACTGCCTGTTTGGGAGATATTGGCGACCTGCAGGTTGCCATCCTGGGATATCTGTGCTGAATTCGCATTGCCACCGAGCTGGCTGATCATCGCTATCGATTGGTTGCCAGATTGCAGGATGTTGGCGATGTTGTTTTCACCCTCTTGGAGGATGCCCGCTTTGCTCCCTGTCGTCAGGTTGGTGGTTGCGGTAAGGGTCGTGGCGCGCAGGGATACAGCCGCAGGCGCATCTGCCTTGGTTGAAAATTCAATCGGCGCCAAGTCAGCGCTGGTTGAGGCTCTGGCAAACTGGAAGGGTGCAGCCATGAGGGCAACTAGCATCGCAATCGCACGAACATTGGTTTGCTTGCGAAGAGCGCGATCGACTTGCTTTCGCGTAACAAACCCTAATTCAACCAGGGCCGCACCCTGCCGCAGACCGCTGGTTTGCTGTAGCTGAAGCGCAAGCTCTAGTTGTTCTTCAGTGACCCATTTACGCTCGACAACGATCTTGCCCAAGCGTGATCGCTGCAACACTGCATTATTGACGGCCATATACTCTGACTTGCTCCAAAATCTTAACGGGACTCGATCGACAATTGCACATCAATTGCACATCAATTGCAAAATTCGACGGTAATCCAATTGCAGATCATCGAGTGAGCCTGCAAACAAAACAACCAAGTTCAGTCTCCCACATTATTGTGACCCTAATGTGATGGGGCGATGGGTCGAATGGCGCGGCCTGCTGCTGATTGAAATGGCCTAAATGCGTTCACAAGCCGCTGAAGGCAGGTTAAAGCTAGGCTTGGGCCTCTTTCTGACGCAGCTGGTCGGACAGTTCGACGTACCCGTCCTGCAGGTCCTGGCGGATGGCGACAGCAAGTGAGGGCGCGTCCCGTGCCGCCAAGGCGGCAAGGATCGACGCGTGGTTGACCCCGCCGCGCCACTGGCGGGAGTAGGCCGGATAGAGCAGGCGCAAGGTCGGCCCGGTTTGTAGCCATAAGGACTCCAGAATAGCCAATAAAGTCGGCATGCCGCAGCGGCGATAAAGACTGAAATGGAATTCGCGGTTACGCGCCAGCACCCGAACATAGTCCTCTTTTTTCTTGGCAGCAAGCAGCCCATCCTGAACGATTCGCAAGGCCGCAAGATCCACGTCGCTAAAGTGGGGCAACGCAGCCACAGCGGCCATGGGCTCCAGCGCCATGCGGATCGTCACCATTTCTTCGTAGCGTGCAAGCGTCAGGGCTGGCACCATCAATCGGCGACTCGGCCCGACTTGCAGAGAGCCCTCAGTCGCCAGACGATTGAGCGCTTCGCGGGCAGGCGTGAAGCCAATGCTGAGGAGTTCAACCAGACCACGCACCGTCAACCGTTGTCCTGGCGGCAGTGCCCCGGAAGCAAGTGCCTCGCGCAGTGACGCATAGGCCTGATCGCCCAAGGTCTTGGCGCGCAAGACGGGTTCGAGCTGAACCTTAACCTGGGCCGACTGGTTTGTGCGCGCTGAGGGAATTCGCTTGGGGGTCATCACCGGATTTTAGGCAAGCCACACTTAGCCCTTGCTGCCAAGGCGGTGCCGTTGACGTGCGGCATTGAGGAGCGTCGCGCTGTAGGGGTGCGTCACATCACCGGCGCGCAAAGCAGCCGCAGTGACGGTCTCGACAACATGGCCCTCTTGCATGATGGCAATACGGTCGCAGAGTTGCGCCACCACAGCCAGATCATGAGATACGAACAGGTAAGACACACCTCGCTGTTCACGGATATGGACGAGGAGGCGCAGTACCTCGGCCTGCACCGACATATCGAGCGCAGAAGTGGGCTCGTCCAGCAACAGGAGCTTGGGCTCCAGAGCCAGGGCACGGGCAATACAGACACGCTGGCGCTGGCCACCTGAGAGTTGGTGCGGGTAACGAAAACGCAACTCGGGCCCGAGTGCGACTTGCTGTAGTAATGCCGCCACACGTTGGTCGAGATCCGACATCCGGTGAATCCGCATGGGTTCACGCAACTGTTCATCGACGCTTTGACGCGGATGGAGCGCACCAAAAGGGTCCTGAAAAATCATCTGTACTTGACGGGCACGGACTTCCGGCGCCAGTGTGTTGAGCGCCCGGCCGTCAAGCAGGCAAGTACCCGAATGGATCGGGCTCAGACCGCAAACCGCTCTCAGCACCGTCGATTTGCCACTGCCGCTCTCGCCAACGATGCCCAGTGACTGTCCGGCCTCTAAAGCAAGGTCAATTCCGCGTACGGCCAAGACAGGCTTGTCACCCGATCCAAAGCGGACATCAAGGTGATGCACTGACAGCAGTGGCGTCGTCATGTGGCAGCCAGTGCTGGCACGCAGTTCAGCAGCCCACGGGTGTAGGGGTGAACCGAGTGCGAGAGTTCAGATGCTCTGCATTGGTCCACGATATGGCCCTGGTGCATCACGATGACCCGGTCACAAAAGCCCTCGACCATGCGCAAATCATGGCTGACCAACAACAGCGCCATACCCCGGTCTTTCACCAGCCCTTCGAGCAGCGCGAGAATTTCAACCTGAACGGTAACATCAAGCGCGGACGTCGGTTCGTCGGCAATCAGCAGCGCGGGCTCCATGGCCAGCATCATCGCAATCATGGCGCGTTGGCCCATGCCCCCGGAGAGCTGGTGCGCATAGGATGTCCACACCCGTTGGGGCTCGCGCAAGGCCACGGCATCGAGCAAGCGCAGTCCCTCGGCCCGGGCCGCCGCACCGCGCAAACCGCGCTGCAAGTAAAGGCCCTCTTCAATCTGGGTGCCAATGGTTGCCACCGGATTGAGCGAATAGCGCGGGTCCTGCATGATCAAACCCATTTTGCAACCACGCACCGCGCTAAAGGCACTCGGTCGAGCATGCGCGTAGTCATCGCCGAAGAGCCGCATCGTCGAAGCGCTTACCCGTGCCGGCGGTGCGATCAGTCCCAGCAAGGCGCGGCAGGTCACCGACTTTCCTGATCCGCTTTCCCCCACAATGCCCAGTTTTTCTTGGCCAATTTCAAAGCTGATCCCATTCACAGCGCTGGTCAGGCCCGCACGGCTTGGGAAGACGATCTGCAGGTCACGGACCTCCACCAAGGGTTCGGTGCTGATGCTCATGACTGGCGGCGGGGGTCGAGCGCGTCGCGCAATCCATCCCCAAGAAGGTTGAAGCCGAGGCTGGTGATGAAGATCGCAGCCCCTGGCAATGTGGCTACCCACCAAGAGTCCAGCAGGAAGTCCCGGCCGTTGGACAGCATGGCACCCCATTCAGGGGTGGGGGGTTGCGCCCCCAGCCCCAGAAAACCCAGGCCGGCGGCAATGAGAATGACACCCGCCATGTCCAGCGTCACCCGTACGAGCAGCGAGGGCAGGCACAGCGGGACAATCTGCCGCCAAATGATTCGCCAAGGTCTGGCACCAGCGAGCCATGCCGCCGCTACAAAATCACTGCGCCGGATGACCAGCGTCTCAGCTCTCGCCAAGCGCGCATACGGGGGCCAGGCCGTAATCGCGATGGCGATCACGGCGTTTTCCAGGCTGGGGCGCAGCGCAGCCACAAAGGCCAGTGCCAGCACCAAACGCGGAAAGGCCAAGGCGATATCGGTCATGCGCATGAGCACGCGATCCACCCAGCCGCCCATAAAGCCGGCCGCGCAGCCGACCGCCAGGCCGATCGGCGCCGCGATCACGGCCACCAACCCAACAATGCTCAGCGTGATGCGGGCACCGTAGACCACCCGGCTGTAAATGTCACGTCCGAGCTCGTCGGTTCCAAACCAATGCGCTTTCGAGGGCTTCTGCAACATGTTGACCAGGGATTGGGCTGTAGGGTCATGGGTTGCCAGCCACGGGGCAAACGCGGCGACGAAGATCAGCAGCAGGACAATGGCCAAGCCTGCCATTGCCGCAGGACTGGCAGCAAAATCAAGCGCAGCGAAGGTCACGCGCCCCATTCGCGCCTGCCATTGCGACGATGGTGTGGGGGACAGCAACCAGCGAGACAGGCGCGTCATTGCGAGCGCGGGTCCAGCCTCCGGTAGGCCAGGTCCGAGAGTTGGTTGAGGATGACGAACACCATGCCGATGACAAATGTGCCACCGATCACCGCGTTCATGTCGGCATTGAACATGGCCTTTGTCATGTACTGGCCCAGGCCTGGCCATGCAAACACTGTTTCTGTCAAGACCGCCCCTTCCAGCAGCAAGCCGTAGGTCAGGGCAAATGTCGTGATGAGTTGTACGCCGCAGTTGGGAAGCGCGTGACGAAGCACCATACGCGTCGTGGACGCCCCCTTCACAGAGGCGGTGATCATGTATTCTTGACTGAGTTGTTCGAGCATAAAGCTGCGGGTCATTCGAGCCAGATAGGCGCCGGCACCATAACCCAGGCTCACAGCCGGCAAAACCACATGGCCCCAGGCATCGCGCAGCGCCTCCCAGTCGCCCTGCAACAGGCAGTCGACCAGGAGCAGGCCAGTCACCGTCGGCACTTGTCCTTCAAAAGCAATGCCTTGTCGACCCGGACCCTCCGCCCAGCCCAGCATGACGTAGAACACAAGCATCAGCATCAGCCCTTTCCAGAACACAGGCATCGAATAACCGATCAGGGTGATGCAGCGCAAGACGGCATCGACCCAAGTGCCGCGCATCACCGCCGCCACAATGCCGGCCGGTATGCCTATGGTGGCACCGATCAATATGCCCAGCGTGGCGAGTTCAACCGTGGCGGGAAAAACGCGTCTGATATCGACGGCGACCGGGTTACCGGACAGAAAAGACTGGCCGAAATCAAACTGGACCAAGCGCAGCACGAACCGCCCGAACTGCACCAGCAGCGGCTGGTCTAACCCGAGTTCGGCTGCCACTCGGGCATACTGCGCCGTGGTGAGATCGGCACCGGCGGCCGCCACAACCGGATCGATCGGCATGATGCGACCGATCAGAAACGTGGCCGCCAGTAAACCCAGGAAAGTGAAGCCGAGTTCGCCAGCAAGCTTCCAGCCCCCGACTCGACTGGCCGCGTGATTCACGGCCCGTTCTTCTTGCTGGTGAAGGCAAAGCTGGTGTCAGCTCCCTTAGAGCCGTAGCGGTAGTTCTCAACGTTGCTCCCCATCCCAATGGCCTGTACCGCCTGAAAGGTCTGCGCGAACGGAGAGGTTTCCCAGTACTGACGTTGAATGTCCGCATACAGCGCCGTGCGCTTTTTGGGGTCAGACTCCTTGGTGGCGGCGATGACTTTCACCGACAAATCAGTCGGCGTCCAGCCCAAACGCCAAGTCAGTTCCCCTGGGTAGCTTTCGCCGGGCTTAGCACCCGGCATGCCCCCGGGGCTATAGGCAAACTTGTTGGCTGTGGCGTGCGGGTCTCCGTAGGGGCCATAGAACGACAACATCAAAGCATCCACTTTTCGATCACGGTACATCGGAATCAGTTGGCTGGGCGGCATCATAACCACCTCGACCTTGACCCCAGCCAGCGCCGCAGAGGCCTGGAACGAGGTCGCCATGTCGATCTCCGGGCGTCGGTTGGCCACGTTGAATTTGAAGCTGAAACCTTGTGACAACCCGGCTTCCGCCAGCAGTTCCTTGGCCCGTGCCACGTCATACTTGAAAGGATGGTCTTTGAGCGATCCCATGATGCCGTTCGGTATGAATGACTGGTGGACAGAGCCTTGGTGGCGCATCAGGGTCTTTTCCCAAGTCTGGTAGTCGATCAGATGCTTCATCGCCCTGATAACCCTGGGGTCGTCAAAGGGTTTGACCATCATGTTGAAGCCGGCGTACAGGACGCGGCGCGATGGAAATAGCTCCACCTTGGCACCGGGCTTGACTTGCAAGGCCTCAATGTCTTGCGTGGTCAGGTTGAACGCCATGTCAGCATCGCCACGCTCAATCAGGAGCCGCTGTGCGCCGGATTCAGGGATATGGCGGAAGATGACGCGGCGCAAGGGCGACTTGAAACGCCAATAAGCATCATTGCGCTCGAGGATCAGCGTGTCGGAGGCGCGGAAGTTGGTGATGCGATAGGGGCCGGATCCGGCAGAGGGTTCTTGGCCGGTGCGGCGGGACAACCATTTGGAGCCATAGTCGCCCCCCTGAGCATTGGCTTCAAGCAGTTTTTTGTCAACGATTCCGAAGTAGCTGGATGTGAGTAGATTCAGAATGTAGGTGGTGGCGAAGGCATCAGGTAAGGACAGCACAAACACGTCATCGCCAAATGCACGCGCAAAGTTGTCGACATTCTCTTTGGTGATGCCAATCTGGCGCAGGTTGGTGGAGGGCTCCCGATCCAGCGAGATGATCCGCTTGAACGTGTAGGCAACGTCTTCAGCTGTGAGCGGGTTGCCCGAGTGAAACTTTACGCCCTTGCGTATGCGAAAGGTGAACTGCTTACCGTCCGGGGTCATCACCCAACTTTCCGCGATGATGCCCGCCAGTGGACTACCAGCTTTACGGGGGTCGTAGCCGACCAGCCTCTCATAAATGTCAGAGTTCACCTCCTGCGTGTCGAGAATCTGGGACACCGCCGGATCCCAGTCTGCGATGCTGCTGATCTCACGCGCGATGACCAGCGTGTCGCGAGGCGTTGCCGCCTGCGCCGGCACTAACAGCATGGCCAAGGCGCAGGCTGCGCCCCAAGCGCGAAACTTCGGTTGGAAACGGTTTTTTGCATCCATGGTGTTGTCCTTAAATAGTGGCAGGTATCGCGTCCAGTGGCCACACGGGTCGCGGAACACGGGTGAATGTGAAGCGTTTCAAGTCGGCCGTGGTCAGGCCGCCTGTGTCGACATCGAGAGTTCGGCTGCCGATCGGATCGAATGCCGCATGATGACCCTGCATGCATTTCACAACGACCACCGAGAAATCCGCAGGCTCCACCCCAAAGATGCGAAATTGCTCGAGGTCGTATATACCAAGATTTCGCGACGAAACGATCACAGCAAACCCGTCCACATCCAGGCAGACGCTCGGGCCAAAGCTGCGCCTGGTTCCTGTGCCGTAGGGTCCCTTGAAAACCATATCTCCGGTGACGGAGATGGAACGCACGCGGGCGCGTGTCCGAATCGGTTCACCCATGGAGGCCGGGTCACTGTGCCCCCCCAGGGCAATGTCAATCTGCGCGCCCACACCGGCACTCAATGCTTGCCGGACAGTGGATGGGTCATGAATGGCGGCCAGGGCGCCGCCGGTTATGCCCGCCTGTAACAGGGCAGACAGTAGCCTTGTGCTGTCGCCATAACTGCCCCCTCCCGGCGCATCGCCATAGTCGCCCAGTACCAAGGGCGCTGCACCAGCCACTTGGTGGCGTGCGGCCTCAACAGCCTGTTCTATGCTTACCAGCGGGTCGCTCCAGACCATGCGGGTCTCCCAGCAAAAGTCCATCAGTGACTCGGCAATGACGCGCCCACTCGAACTGTGGCCGTTGGTGGTCACCACCACCGTAGGGCCGAGTTCTGCGATATCACAGCGCGAGAACCCTGCTTGAATGCTGATACAGGCGACCTCGGGATGCGTGCGTTGCGCCTCGGCGGCCCGATCAAGGGCTTGGAGCATCGGGCCGCCCGGCACATAGGTGCGCGCGCCGTCGAACCCCTGCAGGGATGGTCTGCGTGCCAGCGTCATTGCAGGGTGCAGGCGACCGTGCATGGTGTCATCCAGCATGGCGGCCGCCCGCATGCCCGTCTCATACTGGTCGGTATGTGGGCTGGTGCGAAAGGACGTGATGATGTTGGCATGGTCGACCATGCGCTGCGTGACATTGGCATGGGGATCGAGTGTGACGGCGATTGGAATCTGTGGCCCGATCAAAGCGCGTACACGCGCCAGTAACTCCCCTTCGGCATCGCCGTAGCTCTCGGTGAACATCGCGCCGTGCAGGGCGAGCAGCACGCCATCGATGCGCGCCTGACTTTGCAGACCTTCAATCAGCAGACCGCAGAGATGATTGAAGGCGTCGTCCGCCACCACGCCGCTGGGATTGGCGAAGGTCGAGACCGGCACATCCATCGTCCAGCCATAGCGGTCTGCGCTCTCGATAAAGGCGCCCATCTCCAGCCGTGTTCCCCGGTAGTAAGGAATCACCTCTGGGCCGGCATGCAACTCGTAGTCGAGAAAATGGTCCAATGTGGTCAGGATTCGGTTGAAACCATTGGTCTCGTGCTTGATTTTGGCGGCGACCACGTGTTTGGGCATGGGGATGACGTCCTTTGCTGTCAGTCGTTAGGGGATTTGGTCAGTAAGTCACCGAGACGCGTTTTTCAACGATGCCTGCAGTGGCCTCCTGATGCGCAAGCCGCGAACAGGCCGCCAGGTCGCTCAGGTAGCTCTCGCGTGCGGCATCATGGAGCAGGGACAGCATCAAATGCATCCCGGCCGGTCGACTGATTGTTCCCGGTAACCAACCGCGCTCACCCATCAGTGCGGCGACACGCATCATGTCGATGCCAGGATCGCCAAATGCCATGACTGCAAGATCAGGTTCGGCGACCATCCGGTAGCCCGGAATGGCCTTGATCCCCGCCACGTACGCGTCACGCATCTGCATGACCTGAAGGGCAACTTTGCGGTACCCTTCAACGCCAAGAAACTGGATCGTGGCCCAGGCGCCGGCCACGCCCCCTGCAGGACGGGTACCCACCAAAGTGTTCGTCACGAAACGACCCGAGGGCCAGACGTCCAAGTCAAAACCGGCCAGTTTGCCGCGCTCTGGCGTTGAGAAAAAGACCGTTGACGAAGGCTTGGGACAAAAGCCATATTTGTGGAGATCCGCCGACAGCGAACTGACGCCGGGCACACCCAGGTCGAAGTGGGGCACCGAATAACCGAGATCTCGCGCGAAGGGCGCCAGATAGCCGCCCACGCAGGCGTCCACATGCAGCCAAGTCTGGTGCTCGAGCGCAACTTGCCCTAGCGCGTAAATGGGGTCGATCACGCCATAAGGGAAGCAGGGCGCAGACCCGATCATCATCACGGTGTCGTGGTCAATCGCCTGCGCCATCGCCTGAACGTCAGCCCGGCCGTTCGCCAGAACCGGTATGCGCCGCTCATCCAGGTCCATGCTTTGTGCTGCCTTTGTAAAGGCTGGATGGGCGGTATCGGGCATCACCATGTTGCCGACGCCTCGGGCGAGGCCTCGCTTGGCGCGGGCCTCCGCACGGGCGGCCCGAACGGCGAGAAAAATGCTTTCCGACCCACCGCTGGTCACGATACCGGCCATGCCGTCATGTCCGTTGAACAAGGACAGACCCATCTCGACAATGTCCTGTTCCATCTGCCGAACGCTGCCAAATGCGCGCCGGGCGCCCAACGCATTCTCGGAAAAGAAACGAAAAAAGGCGTCGCGACCCACCTCATAAGCCTCGGAATCACCGCCAAACACGTACAGCGGCGCACGTCCGCCACGCCAATTGATATCCCCGCTGGCCAGCGCGTCCAAGGAAGCATCGATCTGGGCGCGAGTCAAACCGGATGGCGGAAAGGGCTTCATGTCGGTGTCATCTTGTTTGTGCTGTTTTGATGCATGTTATATCAATTAGGGGTTAAAAGAACATCAGCAGGCTGACACGGCGGGTCAGGGTGCTGGGCGGCAGGTGCTGGACGGCATACTTGTCAAAGCTGCCTGAAACCGCGTAACATCAGTCCAACTAAGAAAGTGAGCATGGCGACGGTGTTGGATGATTTGGGTAATCCCTTGGTTGGTACATGGCAATTGGTGCGCTGGGACATCAGCTACAGCGATGGCCGCGCGCCATCGCTGCCTTTTGGTGCCGCAGCCACCGGGCTGATCCTCTACACCCACGACGGCAACATGAGCACGTGCATTGCCCAAGCCGGTCGCCCCACCCTGTCGTCCAACAGCGTTCGCAGTGCGCCTCCGGGGGAGCAGTTGGCTGCTTTTGAGAGTTTTTTCCAATACGCGGGCAGATACCGCATCCAGCGCCAGGACGGCCGGCTGCAGGTGGTGCACAGCGTCACCCACTCGCTCAACCCCAATTTTGTCGGCACCGATCAGGTGCGCTGGATCGACTGGCCGGCGCCCGGCCAGCTGGCCCTGTCGGCCTCTGACAGGGTGCCCGGCACGGCGGTAGCCCGCCATCATCGGCTGCTGTGGCAGCGCAACCCCCAACCATGACAAACAGCTACTTCGAAACCCACCAGGCGCGGTTCAAGCGGGCGCAGGTGGCGTGCGCCCAGCGCGACTGTTGGAGCCCCTTCCCAGAACTGCCCGGCAAATACCCAGACGCCGAAACCGCACAGGCCAAAGGTCTGGCTGCCTTCAATGCCCGGCTCGGTCAGGACCAGCCCCACCACTTTGACCTCGACCAACCCGGAACCGTTGGCACCCTGGGCGAAGAAATTTCACCCTACACGCAACGACCGCTCGGCATCCTTTACCCGCAGGCAGATCCAGACCAGCTATTCAAAGCAGCAAGCAAGGCCATAACCGACTGGGCCCGGACGCCGATCAACGACCGAATCGGCCTGCTGCTGGAGGTGGTCGACACGCTGTACCGCGAGCATTTGTTTGACATCGTGAACGCTGTGATGCACACCGCCGGCCAAAGCTTCAACATGGCCTATGCTGGCTCCGGCGTGAATGCGCTCGACCGGGCCATCGAGGCCCTGGTCTATGCCCACCAGGCACAGCATGCTGTTGCGCCGCAAGCCCGCTGGGAGCGTCAGTTTGGCCCATCGACCATCGTGCTGGACAAGACCTACCGGCTGGTGCCGCGCGGCGTGGCGGTCTGCTTTTCATGTGCCAGCTTCCCCACCTGGAACGCCTGGCCCTCGATGATGGCCAGCCTGGCCACCGGCAATGCCGTCATCGTCAAACCGCACCCTGCCACCGTGCTGCCCATGGCACTGGCGGTGCGCGTTTTCCGGCAGGTGTTGCAGGCCGCGGGTTTTGACCCGAACCTGGTCACGCTGGCCCTGGACAGCCAGGCCGCGCCGATTGGCAAGCAACTCGTCAAGCACCCGGGCACGGCGATGGTGGATTTCACTGGCAGCGCGCGCTTTGGCCAGTGGGTAGAGCAGAACGCCCACCCGGCCCTGAGTTTTACCGAGACCGCCGGTTGCAACACGGTGGTGCTAGCGTCGGTCACCGATCTGGATGCAGTGTTGCGCAGCCTGGCCACCACGCTGTGCCTGTTCAGTGCCCAAATGTGCACCAGCCCACAAAACATCTATGTGCCTGCCGCGGGGGTGCAAACACCACAGGGCCTGGTTAGTCTGGATGAGGTGGCGCGGCGGCTGGCGGAGGCGGTAGCCGCCTTGACGCGGGAACCGAAAAAAGCCGCAATGATTTTGGCGACTGTCCAGTCCCCGCAAACATTGGCGTTGCTGGCTCAGCTGCAGAGCCAAGGCGCGCAGCGCGGCAAAGTGCTGTTGGCGCCCCAGGCCTACCCGCACCCGGAATGGCCAGATGCCCGCACCAGCACGCCCCTCATGCTCCAGGTCAGCAAGGCCGAGCGCGATCTGTACGGCGAAGAGCGCTTTGGCCCCATCAGCTTTGTCATCGCCTGTGACGACGCCGATGATGCGCTGGCCCAGGCCACGCGAGATGTGCGTGAATTTGGCGGCCTCACGGCTTTTGTGTACGCCACCGACGAGGCCTACATCACCCAGGCGCAGGACGCCTACGCCCGTGCAGGCGCCCAACTCACCATCAACCTGACCGGCGCCATGCCGCTCAATTTTGCAGCCGCCTACAGTGACTACCACGTCACCGGGCTGAACCCTGCCGGCAATGCCGCCCTCACGCACCTGGCCTTTGTGGCCAACCGCTTCTGCGTCACCCAATCGCGCCGGCCTGCCAGGACGGACACCCCAGTTCACTCCAAGTAAAGGAATCAGCCATGGGCTTCAACGAGATCCCGGTCCTGAATGGCGGCTTTGCGCCGATCGACCACGAGCTGACGCTCGACCTGACCGACATCGAGGGCGAAATCCCGAAAGACTTGACCGGCATGTACGTGCGCAACGGCCCCAACCGCCGCTTCGAGGCGCCGGGTCGCTACCACTGGTTTGACGGCGACGGCATGTTGCACGCGGTGCGCTTCGCCCATGGCAAAGCCCAATACCAAAACCGCTGGGTCATGACCGACAGCCTGCAAGAAGAACTCAGCGCAGGTACGGCGCTGTGGCAAGGTATCAAAGACCCACCTCGCAAGGACCGACCGGATATGCCGGTCAAGAACACATCGAATACCGATGTCAAGTACTACGCCGGCCACCTGGTCTCGATGTGGTACTTGGGCGGCTCGGTCTACCAGTGCCGCCCGAACGACCTGTCCACCGTTGGCCGGCTGGCGGTGGACCCACGGCTTGTGGGTCTGCCGATCTCAGCCCATTCCAAGGTCGATGAGCGCACCGGCGAGTTCCTGTTTTTTGCCTATGGCAAAGAAGCGCCTTACATGCACTACGGTGTGATGGACCGGATGGGTCAGCTCAAGACCTTCATGCCGGTGCAATTACCCGGCCCGCGCCTGCCACACGACATGGCCATCACGCCCAACTACACCATCCTGCACGACCTGCCACTGTTTTACGACATGGATGCCTTTGCCGCCGGCCGGCACAAGCTCAAGTTTCACCACACCCTGCCCTCGCGCTTTGGTGTGGTGCCGCGGCACGGCACGCCGGACCAGATCCGCTGGTTTGAGGCCAACCCGACCTATATGTACCACGCGTCAAATGCCTGGGAAGAGGACGATGGCCAGGGCGGGATCGAGATCGTGATGACCGGCACCCCCTTCCGGCTGCCCACCGACATGCGCGGTAAGGTCGATGTGGAGCGCTTCCCCAAGATGCTGGCCAACCTGGAGCATGACTTCATGTTCTTTGAGTGGCGCTTCAACCTGCGCACCGGCCAGACCAAAGAGCGGGTGATC
>JBIKZZ010000335.1:0-3672 GCA_044354435.1 Rhodoferax sp.
GTCGGCACAGGCTGTCAGAACAGCCTGTGCCACCGGATGCGCCGGGCAGCGCAGGCCGATGGAATCCTGCCCCCCCGCCGCCGCCGCCGCCACACCCGATCGGCGCGGCAAGATCAGCGTCAGAGGCCCTGGCCAAAAGGCCTGCATCAGGGCTTGGGCAAAAGCCGGCACCTCGTTGGCAAAGTGGGCAGCGGCGGCGGCATGCGTCACATGAACGATGAGTGGGTGGTCGGCCGGTCGGCCTTTGGCGGCAAAAATCTTTGCCACTGCCGCTGCGTTGTCGGCGTCCGCTGCCAGGCCATAAACGGTTTCGGTCGGCAGACCCAGCAGGCCGCCGGCGCCCAGCGTATCAGCCGCAGCCCCAATGGACGCAGCGGCCTGACCAAGCAGAATCATGGTGCCAACCACCCCGGTAGTGGCTCAATCCCCAACAAACGGCAGACCACCAGGGCCTTGGCCTGAACCTGGGCCATCGTGGCCGCAGTCAAGGTCAGATGCCCCATTTTGCGGTCCGGCTTGGGCTGCAGCTTGCCGTACAGGTGCAGGTGCGCCCCGGGCAAGGCCAGCACCTGCGCAAAATCCGGGCTCCCTTGCAGCCACAGGTCACCCAGCAGGTTGAGCATGATGGCCGGGCTGTGCTGGCGCGGCGCAGCCAGAGGCAGCCCCACCAGGGTACGCACCTGCAGCTCAAACTGCGACGCGTCACAGGCGTCCAGCGTGTAGTGACCACTGTTGTGCGGGCGGGGCGCCATCTCGTTGACGATCAGCGTGCCATCTTGCAGCACAAAGAACTCGACGCACAGCACACCCACATAGGACAGGCCATTCGCTATCGATTTTGTAGCTTCAATCGCTTGCTGCGCAAGGGCTGGTACCAGATTTCCCTCATAAACTGAGGTAACTGCCAGAATGCCGTCACGGTGCAGATTGGCCTGCGGCGGGTAGTTCACCATGGCGCCGTCCCAGCCGCGCGCCACGATCACCGACACCTCGGCTTGCAGCGGCAGCAACTGTTCCAGCACACAGGGCACGCCCTTCAAGCTGACCCAGGCCGTCGCCAGCTCAGCCCGGTTGCGCACGCGCACCTGGCCGCGGCCGTCGTAACCGAGGCGGGCTGTCTTCAGGATGCCTGGCAACAGCGCGTCGGCCACGCTGGTCAGGTCTGCCTCGCTCTGCAACACGGCGTAAGGCGCGCAGGGCACGCCGCAGCGCACAAAATGGGCTTTTTCTTTGATGCGGTCCTGAGCAATGGCCACCGACTCGGCACCCGGGGCTACCGGCAGGTGCGCCCCCAAGGTGCGCAGGGCAGGTGCGGGCACGTTTTCAAACTCAGTGGTGATGGCGGCGCAGCGCTGCATCAGCTGCGCCAGACCCTGCTCATCCAGGTAGTCAGTCTGGATGTGGCTATGACTGACCAGGCCAGCTGGGCTGGCCGCGTCAGGGTCGAGCACCGCAGTGAAATAGCCCATGCGCTGTGCTGCGTGCGCAAACATGCGGCCGAGCTGGCCGCCACCCATCACGCCCAGCGTGGTTGGCTGGCCCGCGCTGGCGCCACCGGGCAGGATTACAGGCACGCTCACAGCACCGGGGGCAGGGTCATGCCACGCGCCAGCCGGGTTTGCTCAGCACGGTAGGCGTCGAGCCGCTGGCGCAATTCATCGTCATGTTGCGCCAACATGGCCACGGCAAACAGCGCCGCGTTGGCAGCGCCGGCTGCCCCAATGGCAAAGGTGGCCACCGGCACGCCTTTGGGCATTTGCACAATGCTGTGCAGCGAATCAACCCCGCTCAGGTGCTTGGACGGCACGGGCACACCCAGCACCGGCACCGTGGTTTTGGCGGCCAGCATGCCGGGCAAGTGCGCCGCGCCACCAGCACCGGCAATGATGGCGTGCAATCCATTGGCCCGAGCCGACTCGGCGTAGGCAAACATCTCATCAGGCATTCGGTGCGCCGAAACCACCCTGGCCTCATGCACGATGCCGAACTGTTGGAGAATATGGACTGCGTGCTGCATCGTGTCCCAGTCGGAACTCGAACCCATCACCACGCCTACTTGGATGTTTTTCATAGTGCTGGGGATGTCAGGTCGCTGCACTGTTGTCCGCCGCCTGACGCTCTGCCCAAGAAGTTGACAGTCTTGAATTTTACTAACTTACCCTGAGCTGATTGCCATGATGAATGTGACCGTTGAAAATTTCGATGCCGAGGTGATGGATGCCTCGGCACACACGCCGGTGCTGGTGGACTTCTGGGCCCCCTGGTGCGGCCCCTGCAAGGTGATCGGCCCGCTACTGGAGAAGATTGAGACCGAGTATGGCGGCCGCTTCAAACTGGTCAAGATAGATTCCGACCAGGAGCAGGAGCTGAGTCAGGCCTTTGGCATACGCAGCATTCCCACCTGTGTGCTGATGGTCAACGGCAAGCCGGCCGATGGCTTCATGGGTGCGCAGCCTGAGGGTCAGATCAAGGCCTTTCTGGACAAGCACCTGCCGCCGGCCGACGTGCTGGAGGCCGAAGTCACGGCCGTCGAGATCAGCGATGCACCGGACGCCGACGACCCGCAAACCCGCCTGCACGAACTGCAACAGGCCGCGCTGCTGGCGCCCGAGGACGAGACCGCCCGCTTTGATTACGTCAAGCTGCTGCTGCAACTGGGCCAACTGGACGATGCGCGCAGCGCCTTTGCCCCGGCCGCGCCCAAGGCCGGGCTGGTGCGCCGCTTTGAGGCCTTGCAGCGCTGGTTCAGCGCTATTGAATTTGCAGCAAACTATCCAGATTTGACGGGGGCTAGTGCCGAATTTGATGCCAAAATTGCGGTCAGCCGGCGCGACTTCGAGGCTCGCTTTGGCAAGGCCCAGCTGGCCATGGCTGCGCAGGACTGGACGGCTGCTATGGACGAACTGTTAGAGATCCTGATGCGCGACAAAGCCTGGTCCGAAGACTTGGCACGCAAAACCTACATCGCTATTCTGGAACTGATCGAACCGCCCCGGGTCAAGGTCGCCGACGGCCAGATTCCCCCGGTCGACCCCACGGTCGCCACCTACCGGCGGCGCCTGAGCAGCGTGGTGCTGAGCTGAAGCGGCTGAGGGTCAGGGCGCGCTGAGCCGCTGCCAGGCCTCTTGGTACTTGGCGGCGGTGCGGGCAATCACCGCATCGGGCACGCGCGGTGCCGGCGGGGTTTTGCTCCAGGGCTTGCCGTCCACCAGCGCCTGCTCCAGCCAATCGCGCACAAACTGCTTGTCGTAGCTGGGCGGGTTGGTGCCGGCTTGGTAGCTCTCGGCCGGCCAGAAGCGTGAGGAGTCAGGCGTCAGCACCTCGTCCATCAGCGTCAGTGTGCCGTCGGCGTCCAGGCCGAACTCAAACTTGGTGTCGGCAATGATGATGCCCTTGGTGGCGGCAAACTCGCTGGCTGCCTGGTACAGGCGCAGGCTGATGTCGCGGATGCGGGTGGCCAGGTCGGCGCCGATCATGGCCACAGTCTGATCAAACGTGATGTTTTCATCATGCTCACCCACTGCCGCCTTGGCTGCTGGTGTGTAGATGGGCGCGGGCAGTTTGGAGGCGTTTTGCAAGCCGGGCGGCAGCGCCACCCCGCAGACCGCCTGGTTGTGCTGATACTCCTTCCAGCCACTGCCGGCCAGGTAACCCCTTACTACGGCCTCCACC
>JBIKZZ010000336.1:0-3671 GCA_044354435.1 Rhodoferax sp.
CAATGATGTAAATCAGGGTGTTGCGAAACGCCGCATCAAACAACGGCGAGTTGAAAATGCCGCGGTAGTTGGCCGTGCCGACCCAGCGCATCGGCTGGTCGGGGTTCATGTTCCATTGCACGAAACTGAGGTAGATGGTGTGCAGCAGCGGCCAGTAGGTGAACACCGCCAGCAACACAATCATCGGCGCCAGATACAGGAAAGGCGCCAGGTGCCACTGGCGTCCGCGCCCAGCGAGCGGAGTCGCGGCGCCCAGCGAGGGTACAGTGGTCGCCATGGACACACTCGGCTTCACTTTTTGAGGTTCACGGACAAGGCCTCATTAACCTTGCGGACCGTCTCCGGCACGATGGCACTGGCTGGGCGCTTGGCTGCCCACAACTCGTCCAGCATGTTCTTAATGTGCACCTGAGCTTCCAGGGTTCCTTCGGCGGGCCAGGTCGCCGTCGGCAGCGTTTCGGCCATCTGCGCGATGGAGGGACGCACCAAGGGGAATTCGGCGATGTATTTCGCCATGGCCGGGTCTGCCTGCGGGTTTCGGATCAAGGGCATGTAGCCGGTCTCACGGGACCAGAGGTTGGACACATCCTGCCGCGACAGGTGGCGCAGAAGCTTCAGGGAGGCTTCGCGACGCGGTCCCTCAGGTGCGTGCAGCATGATCGCAGCGCCGGAATTGTTGACCCGACGGGGTTGCTCTTTCCAGAGCGGATACTGCGCCACGCCCAGGTCAAACTTGCCCTGCGCAGAGGCCACGAAGCCGCGCAGCGCTGCCGACGAGGTGATGTACATGCCCATCTGGCCGGCCTGGAAGGCCGCACCCCACTGCTGGTCGTTGGCAACCGGCATGATGCCTGACTTGGCCATGTCCTGCCACATTTGCAACACCGCAACACCCTGCGGGCTGTCGAACTCGGCCTTGGTCCCGGCCTTGTTCAGGTAAGTGGCACCGGCATTGGTCACCATCACCATCGTGCCGTAGTCGCCCATGGAAGCATGCAGGTGTGCGACGCCGGCTATGCCGGTTTTTTGTTTGATCTGGGTAGCCGCTGCAATCACGTCATACCAGGTGCGGGGGGCCTTGTCCGCGTCGAGCCCCGCCTTGCGAAAGATGTCTTTGTTGTAGTAGAGCTGCGGCGTGCCGTAGGAATGCGGAATGGCGTAGACCTTGCCGTCGATGCGTCCCGCATCCAGAAAGTTCGGCAGATAGGCGTCTAGCCACTTGGCGTCGCCGTTCTTGGGATCGTTCAGGGCGACGGCCGGCGTAGCGCCGGCGAAGAAGACGATGTTCTTGCCAATCACCGTGGTCACATCCACCGGACGGCGGGCGGCCAGTGCGGCCTGCACCTCGCCGGTAATCTGCTCGGATTGCTTGTAGATGTCCTTCACCACCACGTCGGGGTTGCCTTTCTGGAAATCGTCAAGGATGGCACGCAGTGTCTTGCCGGGCGCGCCGGTCTGGTAGTGGTAGAAGACGATTTCAGTCGCCGCCTGCGCAGTTGCGGCCACAAGGGCCAGGGCCAGGCCGGCGACGATGGTACGGATTTTTTCCACTTTGCTTTGCTCCAAGTTGTGTTAACGATTTGTTTTTACATGCGCAACATGGCAGCCGTGTGACGGTCTACACGGTCGCCACCCATCGTCATCGCTCCGTCATGCGTGCGCTTTAAATTAGCGTCAACCAAGGAGATCAACATGGCCAATTTCAAGCTTATCCAGGTATCGGACACCCACCTCAGTCGTCAGCGCCCTCACTTCGTTCCCAATTGGGATGCCGTGGTCGCGCATGTGAACGCGGCCCAGCCGGACATGCTGCTCAACACGGGCGACATCGCCTTGAATGGTGAAAACGTGCCTGACGATCTGGCCTTCGCCGCCGAGCAACATCGCCGCCTGACCGTGCCGGTGCACGCCATTCCTGGTAACCACGATATTGGTGACAACCCCAGCCCAAACAGCCATGGCGCCGGCATCAGTGACCCGCGCCGCGAGATCTACCGCAGCCACTTCGGTGCCGAGCAATGGACCATGGCGGCTGGCGATTGGTACTTCATTGCACTGAATGCACAGCTGCTGGGCTCCGGCCTGCCCGCCGAGGTAGCGCAGTGGGCGTTTCTGGAACAGGCCTTCTCCACGGCGGGCGAGCGCCCCGTGGCGCTGTTCCTGCACAAGCCACTGTTCCGGGACACCCCTGATGAGACGCATGAGGCCGCGGGCCGCTATGTGCTGCGTGAGCCCCGTATGCAGCTGCTGGGCCTGATGCGGCAGGCCAAGGTCCGCCTGGTTGCCTGCGGCCATGTGCACCAGCATCGGATGTTCGAGCACGAAGGTGTGCGCCATGTCTGGGCGCCCTCCACAGCATTTATCCTGCCCGACGAATTCCAGCCCCGAATCGGCACCAAGGAGGTCGGTCTGGTGGAGTACGATTTTGAGGGCACTGAAGTGGCGGTGCGTTTTGTAACCCCAGCGGGTGCCCAGCATCTCAACTTGTTAGATGTACCCGGCGCCTATGGCGACCTGCGTAGCAAGGTGGCGCAGCCCGGCGCTGCGCACTAATACCTTTACTGCGTGCTTTGTGGGCGGCGTTGGCGAGCCTGCTCGAAGACATCCTGGTCGCTCCGTTTGATGCACAAGCCGCGATGGCCTACGGCCGGATCCGCGCAGCCTACAAAGACCGCAACCGCGACGCGCTGGACAAATTGATCGCATCCCACGCGCTTGCTTTGGGCGTCACGCTGGTCACCAAACAAGATTTTGTGGATTGGTCGCAAAAGGGCATCCTCTATACTCTTCCCAACCGCGGGTGTAGTTCAATGGTAGAACGGCACCGCACAGTGGAAATTGCAATTTTCTGCAAATAGCCTACGCCAAAACCTACGCCGGAGTCAGCACTGCAATAGGCTGGATACGCTGTGTCGCCGTCCAATCCGACGTGAGTCACCATGGCGAATAGACCGGACTTGATCGCAACAAGCGACACCTGCCGGTTGATCAAGACCGCTTGAAGACTCCAATTGATGCCTATACAATAAATCGCGTCATGCAATTCACGTTCGACCCGCGCAAGGACGCTGCCAACATCGTCAAACACGGGCTTTCACTGAGCAACGCGCCGCTGGTTTTCAATGCACCCAACAAATTGACGCTTGAAAGTGCCAGAGCCGACGAAGCCCGATTGATGGATGTGGCGCTGGTGGAGGTGATTGGCATGGTGCTGGTGCTGGTCTATGTGATGCGCGACCTCGACGAAGTGCGAGCTATCTCGCTGCGCCGGGGATCCAAACAGGAAAGGAAGTTGTATGCCGAAAGCCTCCGCTAAACAAAAGGTCACCGATTGGGAACGTGTGAAGCGTGATGCGGCGCAGGATGCGCCCATTGCCCACACCGCGACCGACGGCCCTTACGACCCCAACGATGCCGCCGCTGTATCTGCCTACTGGCAACAGGCAAGCATCAGGAGGGGCCGAGGCAGACCCGCCGTGGCAGTGAAGCGGCCGACCCTGAATATGCGTGTCGACCCTGATGTGTTGGAAGCATTCAAGGCGACCGGGCAAGGCTGGCAAACCCGCATCAATGCCGCCCTGCGGGATGCGGTGTCGCGTGGCATTGCGAAGGCTTAGCCTGCTTATTTGACGCCTCCCCACTGTATGGCCCGGTTGATGTGCATTGGAGTA
>JBIKZZ010000053.1:0-13538 GCA_044354435.1 Rhodoferax sp.
TATGCTCTGATTCCTCAGCACTGTGCCACAGCCACATGGTCTTCAGCCGGTCTTCGCTGCCGTCAAACCACTCCGGGTTGCTCAGCAACCAGTCGGCAAAGACGGCTGTGAAATGCTCTGTGGCCGCAGTAATTGCCAACCAATGCCGGGGACTAAACCTGGCTAGCATCTTGAGGCGTTCGCGCGCGCGGGGTTCCCAATGATTCACCAGACCATGCTTCTCAATCTGCGCGTTAAACAGAGCATGAATACGCCGATGTGTGGCCTCCTGGCCAATAAAGCCTTGGGCTTCAGCGACAAACTTCTCCTGTTCATTTGTGGGCAGGGCCTTTAGCCCCGCGCGGACCGAGTCCATAAAAAATTGCTCACCTAAAGGAAAGCTCATGGATAAGGCGTTAAACAAGGCCGTTCTGAAGGCGTCACCGCCAAACCAATGGCGAGCCACGGGCGCTTCCAAATCAATCAACAAACGGCGGACGACTAGTTCAGTCATGGATGACTTCCTGCAAAAAAGTATTGGTACGATAACGTACCAATTGCAATGTTGCCCAAGATACCTCACACTGTCGACAGCGGCTGCTCGAAGGTATGGCCAGAAGCGTGGCCGCCAAGGGTTATGCGGCCAGCACGGTGGCTGACATCGTGCGTGAGGCTGAAGTGTCCCGAAGGACCTTCTATCAATATTTTTCCGACCGGACCGACTGCCTGATCGCCCTGTACGAGGCCGCCAGTCATGGCGCACTTAGGGTTTTGCGCTCAGCCATGGATCCCTCACGCAGTTGGCAGACCCAGGTAGAGCAGGCGCTCCAGGCCTACTTGGAATGCCTGGCCAGTGACCCGGTTTTGTTGCGCACCCTCTACGTTGAGATACTGGGCCTCGGCGCTGCTGGTCTTGAGGCACGTCGCCGAGTCAACCAGGATATTGCCGACTTCATGCTCACTGTCATCAACGCCGATCCATCGCGTGCGTTGCTGGCCCCAGACATGGCAATGGCGGTGGTGGGCGGCGTCAATGAGTTGATTTTGCTGGCCATTGAGCAGAACAATATCCAGCGGATACCGGCCATTGCAGCTACAGCGGCTTCGTTGATTCGCGCGGTCGTGGACTGAACAGCGGCCGGGCCTTGGTCGAGTGGTTATTTGTCCTCGAAATTCGTGACACCGTCCCAGTCTGCCCCCGGCGGGGTGTTGACAAGGGCCTGGATACGGCCTGAATACAGCTCGTACAAATAGGCGCCTGGCGCCATGACCTGCAGTTTAGTTAGGCAGTCACGCGCATCGGCCCAGCGCTGTTCGCGGTAAGCCACCAGGCAAAGCTGCCATTGCGCCAGTTCTAGGTTCTGCGCCTCAGAGAGTTCGCCCGGCTGCGCGAGTGGTTCGTAAATGGTGACCGGCTCGCTTTTGCCCTTGACCCGCACCCGGTCAAGTTCCTTGAACACCACATCGTCGACCAGTCGCGCTGTTGCTTGACCAACCAGAATACCGACGCCGTAGCCTTTGGTCCGGCCTTCCAGGCGGGAAGCCAAGTTCACCGCGTCACCCATGACGGTGTAGGCTTTCCGAACTTTGGATCCCATGTCGCCAACTCGCACATCGCCCGTGTTCAGGCCAATGCCGATTTTCAGTTCGGGCCAGCCGCGTGCCCGAAATTGTTCGCGCAGGATGGCGGTGGCTTTTTGCATCTCAAGTGCGGCAAGCACCCCTTGGCGGGCATGGTCGTTCATGGGTACTGGCGCGCCCCAAAACGCCATGACGGCGTCGCCGATGTATTTGTCCAGCGTGCCATTGTGCGCCGAGATAGCTGCCGACATGGCGCTCAAATACTCATTGATGTACAGGGCCAGGTCGCGCGGCGAAAGAGTTTCCGAAATGGATGTGAAGCCGCGCACATCGCAAAACAGGGTGGTGATGTTCGCACTCTTGGGTTCCATGCTGTAGGCGGTTGGATCACGCGCCATTTCGTTGACGAGCTCCGGTGGCACATATTGGCCAAACAGGCTCGCGAACTGGCGTTTGCTGCGGCTTTCGACAAAGTACCCGTAAGCCGTGTCCGTGATGAACACGACCAGCGCCGCCAGAAGGCCGCTGGCCATGGGCAGCATGACACCATTCATATAGACCGTGTAGTTGATCCCGATGATGGCCAACCCCACAATGAGAAACAGGCTGATGCTCGTAACCGGCGACAGGAATGGCAGCGTGAAGATCAAGGCGGCGCTGGTGAGCAGCAACAGAACCAACTCCGCACCGACAACGTAGGCTGGCTGCTCCTTCAAATCTTGTAGCAACATGCCTGAAATCAGGTTGGCATGAATTTCTACGCCAGGGTAGGTGGTTCCAACGGGGGTAGAGCGCAGATCTACCAGGCCCGGCGCAGACGTCCCGATCAAGGCGATCTTGCCTTTGAGGTCGGCGAGCGGTGTTTTGCCGGACGCAACGTCTGCGAGTGAGATGTACTTGAAGGTGCCGCCGTCGGGGCCGCCGTTGCCACGATAAGGGATCAGCATGCTGGCCTCGCTGTCCACAGGAACGCGCAGCGGACGCTGTCCGGGCGGGTTGATCGTCATCCACTCAATATTCAAGTAGCCGGCAGATTGCGCCACAGCACCGCCGGCAGTAGCGCCGGGCATGGCGGGGGGCGCATTAAGCATGGCGCGAAGCACCGCCACCGACAGGGCCTCGTAGTAGCCGCCCTGGTATTTAAAAACTGCCGGGGTGCGGCGTACGACGCCATCGCTGTCGACCACGGTGTTGAAAATGGAGGTGCTTGCGGCTGCGTCAGCCAAATCCGGTAAATTTCCGCCGTGCCCAGACCACTGGTACCAGTTCACGCCAAGTTCAGGAAAGCCGAATTCGGGGGTTGAAGGGGACGAGAGTGTCCCGCTTTTGTTGGCGCCTTTGTCGCTACTGAGGTAGGCGCCCATGACGACATTACGGCCCCTGATTGATGCTGCAAAGCGCGCATCGTAGTCCAGGCTGGGCGCCAGGCGCTGCAACGATGCGGTAAAACCTGGGCTGTCCTTGAGCGGGCCTCTTTCAAGCGCCTTCAATGTGTTCAGGCCTGAGCTGGTATCTGGGTCTGCAAATACCACGTCAAAACCCAGCACCCCTATTTGGTACTTGTCAAACAGCAAGTCCATGATGTTCGCCAGTTTGTCGCGACTCCAGGGCCAACGCCCGAGACTGGCCAGACTTTGTTCATCGATGTCAAGAATGACGATGGAATCTACCACTGCCTTTTTCACAGGATCCGACTTGAAGCTTCGGAACTCGTTGTCCAGACGCATCCGGATGTCCGCGATACTCTGATCCATCTGATCCAGCACACCCAGGCGAGGCATGTGCAGCAAATGCAGCATAAAGGGCAGTGTGACACACAGCCCGAGGGCGATTCGGATGAAACGCTGATTCATAAAACCCCCAATTTCCCGACAACGCTAACGGACGGCCCCTATCTTTTGGTGGATGGCCGCTTCAGTCGTTGTGTAAGTGCCCGCCCAAAAAAAGGCCCGCCGAGGCGGGCCTTGACCTTAAGCGAACCGGTTCAACCGCCGTGAATCTTCATCATCACCGGAACAATCAAGAGCGCCACGATGTTGATGATCTTGATCAGCGGATTGATCGCCGGGCCGGCGGTGTCCTTGTAGGGGTCGCCGACCGTGTCACCAGTGACTGCAGCCTTGTGAGTCTCAGATCCCTTGCCACCATGGTGGCCGTCTTCGATGTACTTTTTGGCATTGTCCCAGGCGCCGCCGCCGGTACACATGGAAATTGCCACAAACAGGCCGGTCACGATGGTGCCCATCAGCAAGCCGCCCAAGGCAGCAGGGCCAAGGACCAGACCTACCAAAATCGGAGCCACAACGGGCAGCAATGAAGGAATCATCATCTCTTTGATGGCGGCTGTGGTCAGCATGTCGACGGCTGTGTCGTATTCGGGTTTGCCAGTGCCATCCATGATGCCTTTGATCTCCCGGAATTGCCGCCGCACTTCCACCACCACGGAGCCTGCAGCGCGACCAACGGCCTCCATGGCCATGGCACCGAAGAGGTAGGGAATCAGGCCACCGATGAACAGGCCAATGATGACCATCGGATTGCTCAAGTCAAAAGTAATGGCCTTGCCATAGCTCTCCAGCTTATGGGTGTAGTCAGCAAACAGAACCAGGGCAGCCAGCCCGGCAGAACCGATGGCATAGCCTTTGGTGACGGCCTTGGTGGTGTTGCCCACCGCGTCCAGAGGGTCGGTGATCTCGCGCACGCTGGCGGGCAGTTCGGCCATTTCGGCGATGCCGCCTGCGTTGTCGGTGATCGGTCCGTAGGCGTCGAGTGCTACCACGATGCCAGCCATGCTGAGCATGGAAGTTGCCGCAATGGCAATCCCGTACAGGCCCGCCAGTGAGTAAGAGGTCCAGATGGCGACACAGACAAAGATCACGGGCCAGGCGGTAGATCGCATGGAGACGCCGAGGCCGGCAATGATGTTGGTGCCGTGGCCCGTGGTGGACGCTTGCGCAATGTGCTGTACCGGCGCGTACTGGGTGCCGGTGTAATACTCAGTGATCCACACCAAAGCGGCGGTAAGGACCAGGCCAACGGCACAGGCGCCAAACAACTTCATTTGGCTGCCACTGGCGGTGATGGCGTTGTCCGGCATCAACCATTGGGTGACGAAGTAGAAGGCGATCAAGGACAGACCACCGGCGACTGCCAAGCCTTTGTACAGCGCCGGCATGACATTCTTCATTCCTGGGCTTGCCTTGACGAAAAAGCAACCGATGATGGATGCAATGATCGACACGGCGCCAAGGGCCAGCGGGTAAATAACGGCACTGGTACCAGCGGAAGTCACCAACAGGGCGCCGAGCACCATGGTGGCGATCAATGTGACCGCGTAGGTCTCAAAGAGATCGGCCGCCATGCCCGCGCAGTCACCAACGTTGTCACCAACGTTGTCGGCAATCACGGCAGGATTGCGAGGGTCATCTTCTGGAATACCAGCTTCGACCTTGCCTACCAGGTCGGCACCCACGTCGGCGCCTTTGGTGAAAATGCCACCGCCCAAGCGGGCAAAAATAGAAATCAGCGAGGATCCAAATGCGAAGCCGATCAGCGGATCCAGCAATTTAGACAGATTCTTGTCGGGCGTGAGGTTGCCATTGCCCACCAGAAACCAGTAGAAGGCCGTGACCCCCAAGAGCCCCAAACCGACCACCAGCATCCCGGTGATGGCCCCGCCCCGAAAGGCCACGTCCAGTGCCGGGCCAATACCTCTGGTGGCGGCTTGTGCTGTGCGCACATTGGCGCGCACAGAGACGTTCATGCCAATGAAGCCGCAAGCGCCCGACAGTACCGCGCCAACCACGAAGCCGATAGCGCTGAGTCCGTCCAGAAAGATTGCGATCAGGACCGTCAAGACAACGCCTACGATCGCTATAGTTTTGTATTGCCGCGCCAGGTACGCCGCGGCGCCGGTCTGAATCGCAGCTGCAATCTCCTGCATGCGCGCATTGCCGGGATCCTGAGACAGAATCCAGCTGCGAGCCCAAATGCCGTATGCAACGGCGATAAATCCACAAACGAGCGCCAGAATCAGCGCTGAGTTGCCTGCCATAGTTGAGTCTCCTGTTGTTTCGCTGAAGGTAGGGCAAAGTCAGAGGCCCCACCGCTGCGTTGCTTCCTCGCCGTGAAACGCCCACTGCGGGGTGGACGCCGGAAATTGGCCAACGGGCGGACTGTAACGTGAAAAGTAGTGATTTTCAGCCGCAGCAAGTGGTGAGTAAGTAAAATCAGGGTTAATACTTAGTCCCGCTCCATTCAACGCAACCAGAACCATCACCATGTCACTCGATAACGTCACCCCCGGCAACAACGTCCCAGAAGCCTTCAATGTGATCATCGAAATCCCGATGAATGCAGACCCAGTGAAGTATGAGGTTGACAAGGCCACAGGCGCGATCTTTGTGGACCGCTTTATGAGCACGTCGATGCATTACCCGACCAACTATGGCTACGTACCCAAGACCATTTCAGGGGATGGTGACCCGGTCGACGTGTTGGTCGTAACGCCTGTGCCGCTGATCCCGGGCGTGGTGGTCACTTGCCGCGCTATTGGTATTCTGAAGATGCAGGATGAAGCTGGCGAAGATGGCAAGATACTGGCCGTGCCCACCGATAAGATCCTGTCGATTTATTCCCAATGGCAAAAACCGGAAGACCTCAACCCGCTGCGCTTGAAGACGATCGCTCATTTTTTTGAGCATTACAAGGATCTGGAGCAGGGCAAATGGGTCAAGATTCTGGGCTGGGAAGGACCGGAGTCGGCACGGCAGGAAATCATGGACGGCATTGCCAATTACAACAAGGCTAAGGCCTGACCCGCGTGTATCATGAAGGCACCGCGTCCGAGCGTTGCTAGGAGTCGACATCATGGAACTGATGCAAAACAGAAATTCAAAATCTTTCCAGTCGGCGGGGTACGCCCGGAAAAACCTGATTGAAGGCAGCCAATACCTGACCTTGCGCCTCGGACAGGAAGACTACGCGATTGATATTCTGCGCGTGCAGGAAATTCGGTCCTATGAAGTTCCGACGCGGATGGTGAACGCCCCAGAGTTCATCAAGGGCGTGATCAACCTGCGTGGTGTCATCGTTCCTATCGTCGACCTGCGACTCAAGCTCAACATTGAGTCAGTCGCTTACAACGAGTTCACGGTCGTCATCATCCTCAATGTCCGGGGTACTGTGCTCGGGGCGGTGGTGGACGCCGTGTCCGATGTGGTCACTCTCGCTATGGATGCCATCAAGCCTGCGCCGCAGTTCGAGGCTGCGGTCGATGCAAGATTCATCACCGGGCTGGCAAGTGTTGGCGACAGGATGCTGATCGTTATCAACATGGACGCACTCATGAGCAATGCGGAAATGGGATTAGTGGCGAGCATCCCGCAAGACTGAGTTGAACTAGCTGTCAGTTTTTCGCATGGGGCTGCGCTGGCGCAGTTCGTCCAGGTAGTCACTGACGCCATCGCCCTCTCGCGACAAAAATTTCTCGACGGCATCGGCAAACGCTGGGTGTGCCAGCCAATGTGCACTGGTGGCCATGACTGGTAGTAGCGCCCGTGCCAGTTTGTGCTCGCCTTGTGCGCCCCCTTCAAAGCGCTGGTAGCCGTGTTCAATGCACCATTGCAGTGGTTGGTAGTAGCAGGCTTCGAAATGCAGGCAGTCGACCCGCTCCAGGGCTCCCCAGTATCGACCATAGGCTACGGCATCCGGGCTTTGAGGATGAAATTCGGCTCTAGCCCTTGTCCCAATTGGATTTATAGCTATCAAACTCGTAGCAATCGGCTGTCCATTTCGTTCTGCAATAAACAGCAGCCAGTTGTCCGGCATCGTCGTGGCCATGGCGCTGAAGAATTGTCGATTCAAGTACGGGGCATTGCCATGTTCAAGGTAGGTGCGCTCGTAACAGCGATAAAAAAATTCCCAGTCCGCAGCACTGATGTCTGTGCCTTGTGCCCAGCGGAAGCTCACACCTGCCTCTGCGACTTTGCGTCGCTCTTGCCGGATTTTTTTTCGCTTGTCCTGGGCTAACGAGCCCAGGAAAGCCTCGAAGTCACCGTAACCTGGCGCGCTGTTGTTCCAATGAAATTGCACGGTGTGTCTCAGCATCATCCCGGCCTGGACGCAGGCTTCTTGATCCTGCGGGCTGGTAAACAGCACATGCAGCGACGACAACTGTCGCGACTTGCACCATTGCACCAGCCCGGCGGCGACTTGCGCGCGGTCGGCGCTGCTCCTGGCGAGTAAGCGGCTTCCTGGTACCGGCGTGAATGGCACAGCGATCACGGCCTTCGGGTAGTAGGGCAACCCATGCTGGGCGTAAGCATTCGCCCATGACCAATCAAACACATACTCCCCGTGAGAATGATTTTTCAAGTAGAGCGCGCACGCGCCGACCAGGCGGTGTGCCTTCTCCAAAAGCACAAATTGAGGGTGCCAGCCAGTTGCCGCCACGGCGCTGCCACTCGCCTCAAGGGCTGCCAGGTATTCATGACGCATGAAAGGCGTCGCATCGCTTTGCGTCGCCAACAGCGCATTCCAT
This sequence comes from Rhodoferax sp., assembly GCA_044354435.1. Classification (GTDB taxonomy): domain Bacteria; phylum Pseudomonadota; class Gammaproteobacteria; order Burkholderiales; family Burkholderiaceae_C; genus Rhodoferax. The sequence goes on from JBIKZZ010000053.1 coordinate 8,102, forward strand.
TGCCCGGCATCAATGGCAGCGGTGGAATCCACCACTCGGATGACATAATCGTCTGCATCATTTGACACTGAATTCCCAATCTTTCTAAACGCGTTCAATGACACTCAAAATCTGTGTTGCCCAACTCAATTTGGTGGTGGGCGACTTGTCTGGCAACTCTCAAAAAATCATCCAGGCAGCCCGCGCGGCCTATGCCGATGGCGCAAGGCTGCTGCTGACGCCAGAACTTGCCATCTGTGGGTATGCCGCCGAGGACTTGTTTTTGAGGCCCGCTTTCATCGCTGCATGCGATGATGCCGTGAAAACAGTGGCCCGTGAACTCGCCGGGCTAAAAGATTTGAGCGTGGTGATCGGGCACCCCACCGGGGGTGACAGCCGGTCCCGTTCAGTGGCCGTGCAAAACCGACACAACTCCGCCAGTGTGTGGCGAGAAGGAGCGATGGTAGCCAGTTATGCCAAACGGGAATTGCCGAACTATCAGGTGTTTGACGAACGCCGCTACTTCACGCCGGGGGATACGGTCTGCGTATTTGAGGTAGGTGAGGCCGGGTTTGGCGTCAAAGTAGGCCTGCTGATTTGCGAGGATGCTTGGTTCGAGCAACCTGCCCAACTGGCGAAAGACGCGGGTGCGGAACTGCTCGCGGTGATCAATGCCTCACCATTTCATGTGGGTAAAGGTCGTGAACGCGAGAGCATGATGCGCGTTCGCGTGGAAGCTTGCGGCCTGCCCTTGGTGTACGCTCACTTGGTCGGGGGACAGGATGAGGTAATTTTTGAAGGACACTCCTTTGCGCTGCAGTCTGATGGCTCCCTTGCCGGGCGCGCGCCCAGTTTTGTCGAAAATCAATTCAATGTGATTGCCGAGCGGGATTCTGGTGGCCTTCATTTGAAGGCGATGATCGAGGCTGAGCGGTCGGTGGAGAGAGATCTGTGGGACGCACTTGTGCTGGGCGTGCGGGATTACGTCGGAAAAAATGGATTCCCGGGTGTGATTCTTGGCCTTTCGGGTGGCATTGATTCCGCGCTGGTGTTGGCGGTGGCGGTGGATGCGCTTGGCAAGGACAAAGTCCGCTGCCTGATGATGCCTTCTCCCTACACGGCGGCAATCAGTTGGATAGATGCACGCGACATGGCGATGCGTCTTGGCGTTCGCTACGATGAAATATCGATCAAACCAGAGTTTGAGACTTTTCGGGCTTCGTTGGCAGCCGAGTTCGAAGGCCTTGTGGAAGATGCGACCGAAGAGAATATTCAGGCACGCATCCGGGGGACGCTGCTCATGGCGATGTCCAATAAATTCGGAACCATCGTGTTAACGACTGGCAACAAGTCCGAAATGGCGACGGGTTACTGCACGCTTTACGGCGATATGGCCGGTGGGTTTGCGGTGATCAAGGACCTGAGCAAAACCACGGTGTTTCGGTTGTCGCGCTGGCGCAATGCCCATGATCCTTATGGGTCTTGTACGCAACCGATCCCGGAGCGCATCATCACCCGGCCACCCAGCGCGGAACTCAGGCCGGACCAGACCGACCAGGACAGCCTACCCCCTTATGAGGTACTGGACGCAATTCTTGAGCGCTACATGGAAAATGACCAAAGTATCGAAGAGATCATTGGTGCTGGTTTCGCCCCTGCAGATGTGGAACAGGTCACCCGACTAATCAAGATCAACGAATATAAGCGCCGCCAATCACCCGTCGGAATTCGCGTGACCCATCGCAGCTTTGGTAAGGATTGGCGTTATCCTATAACCAATCGCTTTAGAGCATGAACTATGAGGACGATCCCATGAAACAGATCACAGCTATTGTCAAGCCCTTTAAACTGGAGGAGGTGCGCGAGGCCCTCGCTGAGTGCGGCGTTACTGGGCTCACCGTGACCGAGGTGAAGGGTTTCGGTCGGCAAAAAGGACATACCGAGTTGTACCGTGGTGCTGAATACGTCGTCGATTTTTTGCCCAAGGTTAAGGTCGAAGTCGCCGTTAAGACCGAGGACGTCGACCGTTGCGTCGACGCGATTGTCAAGGCGGCCCGCACCGGAAAGATTGGCGACGGCAAGATCTTTGTGACCAGTGTCGAGCGAGTAGTCCGCATCCGCACCGGCGAGCAAGACGAATCGGCAATCTAGATCTGTTCCAAACTGGCGAATGGGGCCATGCCGCCGGCCTGTACCAAAAACTCTAACAGCGCCTTGTACTGATCGCTGCTACGTACCAAAGCCATTTGCCAATCGCCTAGAAACTGCTCTTTGACAGATGACGCCAGGAACTCCATCATTCGATCGTAGTAGCCTGCGACATTAAGTATGCCAATTGGTTTGTCATGGTAACCAAGTTGACGCCATGTCCAGACTTCAAAGAGCTCCTCAAAGGTTCCGATGCCGCCAGGTAAGGCCAGAAAAGCGTCTGCACGTTCAGCCATCATGCGCTTGCGGTCATGCATGGTGTCCACGATATACAACTCCGTGCAGCCATGGTGTGCCCACTCCTTTTCTACCAGTGCCTTTGGAATAACGCCCACGACACGGGCGCCGCTTTGCAATGCGGCATCGGCAACGATGCCCATCAAGCCACTTTTGCCACCGCCGTAGACGAGTTGGCCGCCATGCGAACCAATCCAATGGCCGACCTGCGCCGCCGCTGCAGCGTAGGCCGGGTTTAGTCCAGACCGAGAGCCACAATAAACGCAAATTGAAAAAGCGGGGCTCATCCTGTGAATCAGTCTTTGGTCGTGTGTGAAATAAGTCGGGTTCCGGCTAGTGCATCATGCAAAAATTGTCGCTGAGGGTGGAATCTACTAAGTACAGCCCAAACGGCCACCCAGCCTAGGACCAACACCACTATTTCCTGGGCGGGCAAGCCAAACGGCGCCACTGCCCCTAAGGCAGGCAGCAACCATAGCCAGCTCAGCAGATAGCGCAGTAGCGCCCTAGGCTGTGAAACGGCCTGTCCGGCGACGTCAACAATGCGTATGTTCCACGTCTTCATTGCGAGGGTTTGCCCCCGAGACCAAAGCCAAACAAAATAAATTCCGAAGATTAGAAAAAGGAAGGCCTGCAGCGCATGTCGGTTGTCCAAGGCGTGTCGTGTTTGGGTTAAGGTGCCAAACAAATAGCCGAAGATGAACACAACACCGAACATCAGGATCCCTTCATAGACCCAGCACGCCATGCGTCTTGCCAGGCCAGGGGTTTCCATTTCCGCGGGCATCAAAAAGGTCCGTGCTATTCAGTTCTTCGAAGATACGCCTGGCTCTGCCTGTGATGGCGTATTGGGCAGCAGGGTGTTTTGATCCAACTCCGGGTTTGCCGCCGCCATTTTTAGCCCTTGTTTTGGCGTTGCACGACTGACTGGAATGGACGCCAGTTTTTGCGGCGCGACTGGTCGGGCTACAGCTGCAACGCCAGTGCCCTGGGTGTTCGCCTGAGTCGCCAGTTTCTTTTTCTCATCCGAGCTAAGCGCTTGGTAGGCCTGCCATGTGGCCGTTTTCTGACTGGGTGTGACCAGTTTGGTTTCAGCGAAATTCAACCTGGCTTGTGCTCTTTGGTGTTGACTCAATGCAGCCCAGTCGGTCATGCGGCTGTGAAGCTTAGCCTGTTCATCGGCGGAAAGCTTTGGATAGCTGGTTGCAATAGCCATCCATTTTCGCTTTTGTGCTCGACCAAGGCTGCCCCAGTTCGCGGCCAGGGGTTTCAAAGAGACTTGCTGGGCGATGGTCAATTCGTTCCAAAGCGGTTTGGATACTGAATTAACGGGGGTAGATCTGCTGGGTGATTCCGTGGTCTTGGCTGGCGACGCCTTGACAGATGTCAAGGGCGGCTGTTTGCTGCTCGGCTGTTCGGCCGGGGTAATCGCACCCGCGGCTGCGAGCGCATAGCAAAGGGCAGAACCGATGAGGCTGGCCCGAAAGAGCAATGTGACTTGGGGCAGTCGCTTCAAAAGAGCAATATGGCGTGACATTGCGGCTCAGGGGGTGCGTGAGAGGTTGAGTTTCAGAAAGTGCGTGAACCCTGGGTCCGCGTAGGCGGTCGGTGGCAGGTCATCGGTCAGGATGGCCGCATCGATTTCAGCCAGATCTTTGGCGCGTTCATCACCCTGTATGGCATCAATCATGATTAGACCCATCAGCAAGGCCAACAACGGCAGGGTGGCCGCGAGGCGTCCCAACCACCCTGAACGGCGGTTGCCGCCAAATGCCGCGCCAGTCAAGCCCGCGCCCACCATAACGGTTGGTTGGTGGATCGCCAAGGTTTTCCGGTTGGCAACTGCTCTCACACGCGCCGCGCGCAAGCGCTCGGACGTGTCGCGTGACAACACATTGACCCCATCAGAAAGTCGTGCCGTTACCTTCAAACTGAATCGGTCGGCGGCCAACTCATATTGGTAATTCTGTGAATTCGTCATGGTCTTATACCTTTCGCACGCAGTGCAATCGCCAATGCTGCTACCGCCCTTGAGCAATGTGTTTTGACACTGCCTGCCGAGCAGCCCATCGCCGACGCAGTTTCAGCAACATCCAACTCTTCCCAATAACGCATCAGAAAGGCTTCCCGTTGACGCCCCGGCAATTCTTGTATTGCAGCTTCGATTACTAGCAAAATTTGAGCCCGTTCTGTCGTACTCTCTGCACTTTCTGTTTGATTGAGATCGTCCTCAAGGTGTAACGCTTGCAGAAGGTCAAAGTCCCCATCCGTGCCTTGAGGCTGGAAATCGCCCAAATTGGTGAACAGAGACTGTCGAACTTTTTGTCGCCTGAAAAAATCCAAAGTACAGTTAGACAGTATGCGCTGAAAAAGCATGGGCAGCTCTGTCGGAGGCTTATGCCCGTAGTGCTCAGCCAGCTTCATCATGCTGTCCTGCACAATGTCTAACGCTGATTCTTCATTCCGGACATGATAAACCGAGCGCTTAAATGCCCTTTTCTCCACGCTTTTGAGGAAATCGGCGAGTTCTTGTTCAGTGGCCAAGAGTGAGAGCGACAGTAAAGCGGTGGATTGATAGAACTGCGAAGACGGCTCGGAGCCTGACCTGCACGACACAAGGAACCTTAATTATGTCATCCGGACGCTGCACTTTTTGCTTTGCGGCTTGCGCCTGAGGAGGGCAATGTCATAATCGCGCTCGCAAATCAAAAGGCAAACGGGTCATAGTCCAACGCAAGCATCCCGGCGTTCATGGCTTTGACCTCAAGTTCCAACGCGATGCCACAAGCACACGCATAGGGGCACCCTAGGTTTTTCGTTAGAGAAATTCACAAAGGTTAATCATGGAAATTTCAAAGACTGACATCTCGTCAGCGCTGAGCAGCGTCGGTTCCAAAGCAGCCACTGTTACGCAGTTGCACAAGGTCTCTGGCGTTGCGGGCGTTACGGAAGAGCTCCGTGGCGCCGAAATCCTGGTCAAAGCACTCCAAGCAGAAGGTGTGAAGTACGTGTG
>JBIKZZ010000054.1:0-13531 GCA_044354435.1 Rhodoferax sp.
GCAATGCCACGCCCGGTGCCTATGCCCGAGGGCCCATACCAACTCATGCGGGGGTGCCAATAGGCCTCGAGTTGCATCGCGGCAACCCCGCCGGTGGCGTACCGCGACAGGCCCGCCAACATGTCCAGCACCAGCTGCAAACTGCGCTCAGCGCGCGCCGCATCACGCGGACCCGCCACCAAACCGTCTTGCGTTGCCGGCCCCGGCACCTGCCATTCGCGGCCCAGGCTGGGCGCCATCGGCCAGGCACCGGCTTGCAACATCAGTTCAGGGATGTCCCACAGGGCCTGCATCTCCACCACCTGGCCGTCCACCATGCGGTAGAACTCATGAAAGCGCATCGCCACCTGGTGCCCGGTGGGCGGAATGTCCAACCAGGGCCGCACAAAGGTGCCGGTGTAGTAGCCGCAGCAACCGACCCAGTCGTGCCCCTGCGGGCTGGGTCCGGCCATCACAATGGTGTCGCGCCGCTCCAGATCTGGAATGGCCTGCTGCAAGGGCAGGTAGGCTTGTTGGTACAGGCCTTCGGGCCCGTCCAGGTCTTCAAAAGGCGTGGCCAAGTGCACCACCGCGTCTGGCCGGAATACCTGGCCGAGCGCCGCGCGCACCGCCTCGGCCTCATAGTTGTATTGGGCAGCGCGCAGTGGCGCCAGCGCCGCTTTGTTGCGCGCATGAACGTCGTGTGTGCTCATGGTCTCAGCCCTTGACCGCACCCTGGGTCAGCCCAGCGACAATTTGCCGCTGGAACAGCAGCACCAGAATGATCAGCGGTATGGTGATGCTGACCGCACCCGCCACGCCCTGCATCAAAAACGCTTCACTCTCGGCCGAAATGGCGTAGGCAATGGCGGCAGGCATGGTCATGCGCTCGGCATTGACCAGGGATGAGCTCAGCAGAAAGTCGTTGTAGGCCAGCAAAAAGCTGAACAGGCCGGTGGTGACCACGCCCGGCCACATCACCGGGATGATGACGCGCCGGAACGCCTGGAAGCGGCTGCAGCCATCCACCAGCGCCGCCTCGTCCAACTCCTGCGGGATATTCACAAAGAACGAGCGCAGCATCCAGATGGTGAACGGTTGGTTAATCGCCACCAGCACCAGGATCAGCGTGAAAAACTCGTTGCGGACACCCATGGCATCAAACATCACATAGAACGAGGGCAACAACGTGGAATGCGGCAGCGAGCGGAACACCAACGCCGTGATCAGTAGCCAAAAGCCCACCGCACCCCGGTAGCGCGACAGCGCGTAGCCGGCCAGGCAACCGACCGTGAGTGAGACGCTCACCGTGCCAAAGGTGACGATGGCGGTGTTGAGAAAGTTACGGTAAAAAGCCTTGTCGATCCACAGTCGGCTGTAGTTCTCAAAGGTCACCGGCGCCAGCCATTTGACCGGCACCGAAAACGCATCCACATACTGGCGCAGCGAGATGATGGCCGTCCAGACAATGGGCAAGCAAGCCACCACCAGCCAGGCGAACAAGGCCAGGTGCAGCAACAAGCTCCAGACGCGGGCAGGTTGTTTCATGGTGTCATCCTCCGCGCCTTTGTTCTTTCCAGGTGCGCATCAGCAGGGGAATGAGTAGCACGGCGATGCCGGCGGTGGTCAGCACGGCGGCGGCACTGGCTTTGTAGGGGTTGTTTTCTTGAAGCAAGATGTAGTAGGTGAGGTACTGCACGCTGGTGGTGAAGGCGCCCTGGGTCAGCACCATCACCGGCTCAAACACCCGGTAGGCGTCCATCAGGTGGATCAGCGTCACAAACACAAACAGCGGCGCCAGATGCGGCAGCGTGACATAAAGCAGGCGCTGCCAGGCGTTGGCGCCATCGATGCGGGCCGCCTCCAGGCTGTCCTGCGGCACCGACTGCAAGCCGGCATAAAACACAATAAAGGCGAATGGCACCACGTGCCAGATGCCGTACAGAATGATGAGCAGCCGGGCCGACCAGGCCTGCGCCATCCAGAACAGCGAAATACCGAACTGAGACAAGAAATACGGCACCAGGCCGTTGTCGCGAAACAGCCACTTGATCGCCAAGGCACCCACCACCGGCGTGATGATGAAGGGCAGGAGCGAGGCACTGATGTAGAGGGGCCGCCAGCGTTGTCCGACCTGGTTCACGCCCAGCGCCAAGGCAAAGCCCAAGAGCAGCACAAAGGGCGTGGTGGCAAAGGTATACAGCAGGGTAAAGCGCAGCGCACCCATGAATTCAGTGGCGCGCTGGGGCGAAGCCGCTGCGGGCGCCGCGCCCGCGCCACTGGCATCGGGCGGGGCAGCACTGCCGGCCTGGTCGCCGTCACCGACGTCCAGGCCGAGCACCTTACGGAAGTACTCCAGCCCGACAAAACGACACACGCTCAGTGCGCGGCCATCGGGCCCCATCACCGCGCGCTGCGTCACCACCTCCTTCGTGCCAAACGGGCTGCTTTCGGTCACCGTGACCACCTCCATCTGCAGTGCACAGCTGCGCACCGACAGATAAAAGGTGACCGCCAGCGGCAGCGCCAGCAGCAGCAGCATCAGCGCTGCGGACGGCCCGACGAAACGAAGAAAGGTGGAGAAGCGCACGCGGCAGGTCTTACTTCAGGAAGCCTTTTTCAGCGGCAGCCTTGGCATAGGCGACCGCAGCCGCATCCAGGGCGGCTTTGGGTGTCATGGCACCGGTCATCACATCCGGAATAATCTTGCCAATTTCTCCATGGGCCAAACTAAAGTAGGGCTCCGAAGGCCACTGCGGCGCACCGGCCTTGGCCGAAGCCGCCACACCGGTGCCAAAGCGCGTGGGCTTGTAGCTCGAACGCACCCAGATGGTCAGGTCATTGCCCTTGGCGGTGGTTTCCTCGTCCAGCGCCTCCATCAACACCTGGAACACCGTCTCGCGGTCGCCGCCCAGGTTCTTGGGCATCACCACGCCGTCCCACCACAGGTGGGTGGCCGACTTGCCGCCCGCCATGACGGCTGGTGCAGCGGTGAACTCCATCTTGCCCACAATCTTGGAGGCGGCGGCATCATCCATGCGCGAGGCGCGGCTGGCCCACAGCACACCCATGGCAGCCTTGCCCTGCTGGTACTGGTTCATCACGTCGTCAGAGCCTGATGCCAGGTAGTTGGGTGTCATGTAGGCGGTCATGGCCTTCATGGTTTCCAGCGCTTTCACGCCAGCGTCGCTGTTGAAATCCGGCGCAGCCGAGCCGGCTTTGAAGAAGCGACCGCCGTAGCCGGCAAAAATATTTGTGAATTCGGTGGCACTGTCCCAGCCCTTGGCAAAGGTTTGGGCAATGGGGAACTCGATGCTCGGCTCTTTCTCTTTGAGGGTCTTGGCCGCAGCCATCATGTCGGCATAGGTGGCGGGCACCTTGATGCCGTGCTTGTCAAACAGGTCCTTGCGGTAGAACAGGTTTTGCGCGTTCTGCATGAAGGCAATCGCCATCACCTCGCCATTCACCTTGACCAGCATGTTGTCTTCTATTTTGTACTTGGCCTTGTACTTGTTGACCAGATCGGTCATGGATTGCAACTGGCCGGCACTTTGCAGCGTGGTGAAGGTGCCCATCGACACCACGGCCGCGTCAAACGCCGACTTGCCGCTGGAGCCGAAGGCCTGCCGAGTTTCGGTGTCATTTTGCGGCGAAGGCACCAGCTTGTATTGCACCTTGAGCCCGCCACGGGTGCAAGACTCCATCTCCTTGGCGATGTGGGTCAGCGCCGGAAAGACATTGCCAACGATATTGATTTGCCCAGGCTTGGCGTCGGACAGGTTGTCGCAGCGGGCCATTGAAACGCCGGGCAGGGTGGCCAGCAGAACCGCTGTTGCCAGCAGGGATCGACGCAGGGTACGTGATGTCATGACATTCTCCAAAAAGGCCGGGGGGGTTAATTGGCTTCTAGACGCAGCCGGTTCTGCGTCTGGCCATCAAAAATGTGACATTGTTGGGCGCTGACGGCAAAGCCTGCCGGGTCGCCAATGCGGGCGCGGTAGTCCTTGCCGGCGCGCGCGGTAACCACCTGCTCGCCTATGCGCACCATCACCAGGGTGGAGTCGCCGGTCAGCTCAAAGCTGAACACCTCGGCGCGAATCTGGGCCTGCTCAGGTGCCGTGACCGCCATGTCCTCGGCGCGCACGCCCAGCACCACATCCGGCAGGCTCTGCGTGCCAAAACCGGGCACCGACACACCTGGCGCCTCAAACACGCCGTCGCGCAGCGCCCCGGCGATCAGGTTCATCGAGGGCGAGCCAATGAAGCCAGCCACAAACAGGTTGGCGGGCTGGTTGTAGATGACCTCGGGCGTGCCAATCTGCTGGATCTCAGCGCGGCTCATCACCACCACCCGGTCGGCCAGGGTCATGGCCTCAATCTGGTCGTGCGTCACGTAAATAGTGGTCACCCCGAGCGCGTGGTGCAGGTGCTTGATGTGCGAGCGCATGGTGACGCGCAGCTTGGCGTCCAGATTGCTGAGTGGCTCGTCCATCAAAAACACCTTGGGCTGGCGCACGATGGCGCGGGCCAGCGCCACCCGTTGCCGCTGGCCGCCCGACAGTTCCTTGGGCCGGCGATCCAAGAAGTCAGTCAGTTCCACCTGCGCAGCGGCCTTGAGCACCGCCGGCTTGATTTGCGCCACCGGCATGCCGCGGATGCGCAGCGGAAAGCTGATGTTTTCAAACACCGTCATGTTCGGGTACAGGCCATAGCTCTGGAACACCATGGCCACATCGCGGTCCTTGGGCTCCAGGCCGTTGACGCAGCGGTCACCAATCCAGACCTCGCCGGTGCTGGGGTCTTCCAGCCCGGCCACCATGCGCATGGTGGTGGTTTTGCCACAACCGCTGGGGCCGAGCAGCACCAGAAATTCGCCGTCGGCAATGTCGAGCGACATCTGCTTCACGCCCACGGCGCTGCCCCAGGACTTGGAAATATTGTTCAGCTGCACGCGCGCCATGTCAAAGCCTCAGGCTTGCGGCACCAGGACTTGCATCCAGAGCGCCACGTCGTCGATCAACACCCACTCGCGCAGGACCCGGCCCTGCACCAGCTCAGCGTGCACAATGCCCATCACCTCCACCGCGCGTCCGCTCTCTTTTCCATAGCGAAGAAGTGAGCTATCACGCGGGCTATGGACTGTTTTGGCTCTAAATCGCAGGCTTAGCCGGTCGCTGCGGCCACTTTGGACCTGGTCTTGCTGCCAGGCCAGGTGCTCCACCGTGAACTGCTGCACCCGCAGGGCGCCGAACACGCTGCGCCAGAAACCGGCGATCTCGTCATGGCCATAGCTGGTGTGTTCCCCTGGGCTGATCTGCTGGGCCGCCTCGTCATAGATGGCCGCCACATCGCCCTCGCCCTGCGCCAGCGCCTCGATCGCACCGGCGTAGGCCTGCGCCAGCGGGTGCTGGCTGATGTGCGACACATAAGCAGCCGGCGCCGGTGGGGCCACCGGCTTGTGCCAGCCACCCCGCTGGTTCAGCCAGCTCTGCGCCAGCGCCTGCGGCGTGCTGCCGATCTGCAAGGCGATGGCCGCCTGGTCGCGCACCAGCCACTCGTGGATCACCCGGTTGTCTTTGCACAAGCAATCGGCAACGGTGCGCGCGTGCACCAGGGCACCGCTGGCCGGGCCGAAGGTCCCATCGCCCAAATGGGTCATGGTCGAAATGATGCGGTGTGAGCTCAGGAACCCGCCTTCGTCGTCGCCCGACTGGATCACGTCTTCCGCCAGCAGGCGACGGTTCGGGAACATGGCCAGGGTGGCGCGGGTGCCAGTGACCACGTCTTCGACCGCGCTGCTGACCGACATCGGCGTCTCCACCACGCAGGGGTCGCTGTAATACAGACGGATATCGTCAATGCGGCGACCCTCCCAAATGCGCGCGGTGATCACCCGGATGTAGTGGTCCAGGTTGCTGAACTCGGCATCAAAACCCTTCATTGGACGGAACTCCTTGGCGCTGACTGGCGCGCCGACTGGCGGATGATCAATTTTCCGGGCACCACCAGGTTGCGACTTGGCGGCGTCTGAGTCTGCCGCAAATAGCCCTGCAACAGGGCCACCGTGGCCTCCACCATCGGCTCCACCGGTTGCTCAAAAGTGGTCAACTCATACGAGGCCCAGCCAGCTTGTGGCACATTGTCAAAGCCCACCACCGACACATCATGTGGCACGGCCAGACCTAGCTCGTGGCGCAGGGTATCGAGCACGGCGATGGCCATCTGGTCGCCCGCCACAAACACCGCGTCGGGCCGGTCGGCCGCATGGCCAAACAAGTCACGGGCCGCCTGCCGGGCCTGCGCCACGTCGTAATTGCCGATGGCCCGGGCATAAATGCGTTGCCCCAATTCAGCCAGACCGTCACGAAAGCCGCGCTCCCGCTCCAGGTTGGTGGACGAGTCTTCACGCCCGGCAATGTAGGCTATGCGCTGGTGGCCGCCAGCCACTAAAAATCGTGCAATGTCACGGCCGCCACCCACGTTGTCGGAACGCACCGAGCTGACGGCGCCCGCGCTGCCCGAGGCCATGATGCGGTTGAACAGCACCACCGGAATGCTGGCATCGGCACAACGTTGCGCCAAGGCCGAGGACAGGGTGGTGGCGCCCAGCACAATGCCGTCCACGTTGTACTGCAGGATTTCTTCCACCAGGTCGTCGGAGTTGGCGTTGTCGCCAATAAAGATCAGCAGGTGGTAGCCGTCCTGCTGCAGCCGCTTGGCCAGCCGCTCCAGCACCGCCGGGTAATACAGGTTTTCCAGGGCCGACAGCACCAGGCCAATGATGCGAGAGCGCCCGGTGATCAGGCTGCGGGCATGGGCGTTGGGCTGGTACCCCAGCTTGCGTGCGGCTTCTTGCACCTTGTTGCGCATGGCCTCCGACACACTGGCCCCCGCCGTAAAGCAGCGGCTCACCGCCGACTGCGACACGCCGGCCAGGCGCGCCACATCCAGCGAAGTGGCCTGTGTCTTCATTGCGCCGTCCAGCCACCATCAACCATCAGCGCGCTGCCAGTCACCATGGCCGAGGCATCGCTGGCCAGAAACACCACCGCGCCCATGATGTCCTCCAACTGGCCCAGCCGGCCCAGCGCAATGCGGGAGGTCACAAACTGGCGAAACTCCGGGTCGGCCAGCGCCGGGCGGGTCATGGCAGTCTCGATGAACGTGGGGCACAGCGTGTTGGCCCTAATCTGGTGCGGCCCGAGCTCCCAGGCCAAAGCCCGGGTCATGCCCTCCACCGCATGCTTGGTGGCGCAGTACACCGCGCGCTTCGGGCCACCCACATGGCCCATTTGAGAGGAAATCTGGATCAGCGAGCCCGGCAGGCCCGCGCCGATCAGCCCGCGCGCCACTTCGCGGGCCAGGTAAAAGGCGGCCTTGAGGTTCAGGTCCACCACGGCGTCAAAGTCGGCGTCCAGGGTCTCGGTGATCAGCGCGGGGCGATTGGTGCCGGCGCTGTTGACCAAGATCTGGAACGGCCCGGCATCGGCCAGGGCCTGTTTCACGGCCACAGGGTCGGTGACATCCAGCACCAGCACGTTGGCCTTGGCCCCATAGGCCCACAGAGCGGCAGCGGCAGCATGCAGCTCGGCGCCCGTACGGGCTGCCAGCGTGACCACCGCCCCGGCTTGTGCCAGGGCATGGGCTGCGGCCAGGCCAATACCTCGCCCAGCCCCTGTCACCAGGGCGCTGCGGCCATCCAGCCGGAACGAGGGCGTGACCGGGTTGAGCACGGCCGGCGCAGGCTGGCTCATGGCGCCAGACCTGGGCGCGGCGGCGCGCGCTCGCCACGGTCAAAGGCCTCCCAGCCCTCGCCCTGGAACGGGTCCACGCCGAGCTGCTGCATCACGTGCGGAAAATCCACCGACACCCAGTTGTCCACAATCTTGCCGTCCTGCACCTTCCAGAAATCCATGTAGCGGATCTCGATGCGTTTGCCCGTGGGCGCAATGCCCATGAAGGTGCCCGAGTGCGTGGCCTCTTGGCGCCCGAAGGCGGCCATCCACTCGCCCTGCACGATGCGGGCCTCGTCAATGCAGACCTTGTCAGAGAACGCGGCCTGGAACGGGCGCTGCCAGTTGTCCTGGAACGCCTTGACACCCAGCTTGGTGCCACAGCCGGCGTTGCCCATCCAGCGAAAGTCTTTGGCAAAAAACGCCTCAATGCCGTCGATGGTGTGGTCGTTCAGGCCATCGACCATGCCCTCCACCACACGGCGGGTGGCCTCGGTCTGGGTCAGGTCGTTGTCGCGCGTGAGCGCCGCCTGTTCGGGGCGGGCCCCTTTCATGCGGGTCCGTCCAGCGCCGGCACCGGCTGGTACCAGGGCACCTCGGCGCGCTGGCCGTAGCGGCGCACCCGCAGGTTGGCCTGTTCGCCGTGGCCGGCGAAATTCTCCATGTGGCACAGGCGCGAGCAGACCTCGCCGATGCTGGCACTGGCCGCATCGGTGAGCACCCGCTGGTAAGTGCAGGTCTTGAGGAACTTGCCGACCCACAGGCCGCCGGTATAACGGGCGTTCTTGTTGGTGGGTAAGGTGTGGTTGGTGCCAATCACCTTGTCGCCAAAGCTGACGTTGGTGCGTGGCCCCAAAAACAGCGCGCCAAAATTGGTCATGCCTTTCAAGAAGTAATCCGGGTCACGCGTCATCACCTGCACATGCTCAGAGGCCAGCTCGTCGGCCTTGACCAGCATCTCGGCGTCGGTGTCGCAAACAATCACCTCGCCATAAACCTCCCAGGCCTTGCTGGCAATGCCCGCCGTGGGCAGAATCTTGAGTTGGCGCTCGACCTCGGCCATGGTGTCACGTGCCAGTTTTTCCGAGGTGGTCAACAGCACCGCGGGCGAGGTGGGCCCGTGCTCGGCCTGGCCCAGCAGGTCCACCGCGCACATCTCGCCGTCGACCGATTCGTCGGCAATGATCAGCGTTTCGGTCGGGCCGGCGAACAGGTCGATGCCAACCCGGCCGTACAACTGTCGCTTGGCCTCAGCCACAAACATATTGCCCGGGCCCACCAGCATGTCCACCGCCGCCACCGACTCGGTGCCGATGGCCATGGCGGCCACTGCCTGCACACCGCCCAGCACCAGAATCTGGTCAGCGCCGGCGAAGTGCATGGCCGCCACAATGGCCGGATGCGGTGCCCCCTGGTAAGGCGGTGCGGTCGCCACCACGCGCGGCACACCGGCCACCTTGGCGGTCAAAACGCTCATGTGGGCCGAGGCAATCAGGGGGTACTTGCCCCCTGGCACATAGCAGCCCGCCGCGTTGACCGGAATATGCCGGTGCCCCAGGACCACGCCGGGCAGGGTTTCCACCTCGACATCGCGCATGCTGTCGCGCTGGATCTGCGCAAAATTGCGGATCTGGGTTTGCGCGAACCGGATGTCTTCAATTTCCCGGGCTGAGAGCTGGCCCACTGCCGCTTCAATTTGCCCCTGCGACAGGGCAAAGCTGGCGGGGTCCCAGCCGTCGAACTTGCGGCTGTAATCGCGCACGGCGGCGTCGCCGCGTTGCTCAATGTCTTTCAAGATGCCTTCCACCGTGGCGCGCACCTGCGCGTCATCGTCGGCCCGGCCCTGAGCGTCTTTGCCGCGCTTGAGATATCGGATCATGGCAATTGCACCTTGTTTGATTTAGCCCATAGATTTTTTTGCATACGTATGCAATGTAGCGGAAAAAACGGACATGGCTATCCGTAGTTTCCCGTAATTGGCAGTGCCAGACTAGCCGCGTCGGGCAAACTGGCTACGCACCCGGGCCAACACGTCGACCTCGAGCTGCAGCAGCACGTTGATCAGGTCGATCGGCACCCAGTTCTCGCGGATCAGGCCCTGTTCGGCGCTGTAAAAGTCCATCACCCGCATGGTGATGGGGCGCCCGGTGGGTGGCAGGCCCAGCCAGCCACCCCCCTGGTGCATCATGTGCCGACTCGGCCATCCACCGGTAGCCGAGAAACGGCCGTCGCCGATTCGCACGTAGTGGCTGCCCCCGTGCTGACCCATGCCCACCGGCTGGGGCAACTTGGGGTCGCGCGGGAAGGCGGTGCGAAAAGGCAACTGGTGCACATCGACAAACCCATCGAGCCCGCGCGAAGTGCCAATGCCGCTGGGGCCAAACCACATCATGTGCGGGTGCCAAAAATCACGCTGCGGCATCGCCAGCAGGCCGTCGCGCCCTAGACTGAGCGTGTCGTCATACGTGCCCAGCGAGCCCTGCATGGCCAGCGTCAACGCCAGGCTGGCAGCAGATTGCGCCGGGTCCTGGGCGGCCAGCACCAGGCCGTCCCCCGCCAGCGGACCGGGCCACATGCCCTCAAAACCCGGGCTGGGCGGCAGCGGCCAAAAGCCCATCTGGCGAATTGCGTCCATCACATCGAGCAGCACCGTGCTCTGCACAATGCGACCGTCGACCATCTGGTGAAACTCGCCGTAACGCAAATACAACAGCTGCCCGGTGGCCGGCAGGCCCAGCCAGTCGCCCTGAAAACGTCCGCACAGGTGGCCCACGGCGCCTACATAATCGCGCCCCTGGTAGTGCCCGCCAAGCAGCAGGCTGTCGCGCCGCTCCAGATCCGGAAACGCCTGCAGCAGGGGCTGCCAGAACGTCTGCGCGATGGCTGGCACGCCCTGCACCTCATTCCAGGGGTGCGACCCGCGCCACTGGGCGTCGGGGTGGTAGGCCTGAGCCAACTGACGCTCGACCGTGGCCGGGGTCGCTTGCGCCAAGGTGCTCATCAGGCTGTGGACTGCCCGTTTGTTGGCGAGATTCAAGGCGTCGGTGATCATGGCTTGGGGCTCCCGAATAAAGGTGTGTCGGCCGCAGCCTAAGCCGCTGGCCATAGGGCGCCACTATAGCAAGTCGCTTTGCATACGCATGCAGTTCAGTTGATGGCCATGTCAATGGGCGGCCATGCCCTTGGCGTCGTCATGCCCGTGTCAACGGGCATCCATGGATCCCCGATCAGGTCGAGGATGACGACAGCTGGGTCGGACGTGACAACTGCCTGTCATTCCCGTGACAACGGGAATCCATGGATCCCCGATCAGGTCGGGGATGACGACGGGGCCGTCACACCGGCCAGACCACCCCGTTGTCGTTCAGGATGGCGTCCAGTGGCAGGTCATGGGCTTCAGGCTCGAAATCGGGCACATAAGCGTTGGCGAATCCAAGGCCAACGGTGAAGGGCCTAGGCGCCAGGGTGGCCAGCATGCGGTCGTAAAAACCGCCGCCGTAGCCCAGCCGGTAGCCACCGGGCGCGTAGCCCACGCAGGCCACAAACAGCAGCGTGGGCGCAATCACCGCGGTCTCCTTGGGCTTGGGTATGCCGTAGGCGTCCTCCTCCATCGGGCAGCCCGGGTACCAGGCATGAAAGCGCATGGTCTTGTGCACCTTGTCGACCACCGGCAAGCCGATGCGGCGCGGTTGCGGCTGCTCGATCAACTCGCCGTCTTCTTTCCAGCGGTGCAGCGCCGGCAGGGGATCGAACTCGCCTTTGATGGGCCAGTAGGCGCCGATCACCGTGTCCGGACGACCCACCAGCCAGATGCGCATGGCACGCTGTAACAAATCAGACCTCTGTAGGCGGTCTGGCAGGCTCAAACGTTGTTCAATCAAAAGCTGACGCAGGGCTTTTTTATCCAACGCCTTGTCTTCACCAGATTTATCCATAATCCCACCATGCAGTTCACCACCATTCTGACATTGATCGCGCTGATGACCGGCTCGCTGGGCTCTTTGGCGAGCGCGGCACAGGCACACAGCAAGACCCAGGTCAAGGCAAGCACGGACGATGCCATCGTCGAGATGAGCCAGGCCTTCAAACAGGGGGACCGAAAGCGCTTGGCGGTGCTGCTGCCCCAGGCGCGCGGCCATACCCTGGAGCCCTGGGCCGCGTATTGGGAACTGCGGGCCCGCCTGGATGTGGCCTCGGCCAGCGAGGTGCAGGGGTTTTTCAGCCGTTTTGCGGGCACCTACCAAGAAGACCGCCTGCGCAACGACTGGCTGCTGGTGCTGGGCCAGCGTCGTGACTGGGCCGCCTTTGCCGCCGAGTTGCCGCATTACCGCATGAATGACGACCGTGAAGTGCGTTGTTATGCCCTGGGCCTGGACACCAGCCGCCCGGCCGATGAGGTGGCACAAGACGTCAAGCGGCAGTGGTATGCCCAGAAAGAAGCCGACGACGGCTGCACCCAGACCGCAGGCCAACTGCACGCCGCCAAAAAGCTCACCGACAGCGACATCTGGCGCAAAGCCCGTCTGGCCATGGAGAACAACCGGCCGCGTGCGGCCAGGCAAGCGGCGGAGATCATCTCTGCGGAAGCCGGCAAGCCCCTGGATGAGATCAGCAGTGGCCCAACGCGTTTTCTGGCCAAGCGGGTCGGCGCCAACAGCCGCAATGCCAAAGAATGGGTGGTGCTGGCCCTCATCCGGCTGGCCTCGACCGAGCCGGAAGCAGCGGCCAGCCTGCTTGAGAACCATTGGAGCGTGCACCTGACGCCGGAGCAACGCTCTTGGGCCTGGGGTGTCATTGGCAAGCACTCGGCGCAGAAATTGTCTGATACGGCCAATGAGCACTTTGCCAAGGCCCGTGACAGCGAGCTCAGCGACGAGCACCTGGGCTGGAAAGTGCGCGCCGCCATGCGCTTTGCCCGCTGGAAAGACGTGCTCGCGGCCACCCTGGCGATGAGCCCAGAGGCGCGCCAGGAGCCGATCTGGGTCTACTGGCGCGCCCGCGCTCTGCTGCAATTGGCAAAAACCGAAGCCGACCGCGCCGAAGCCACCCGCCTGTTTGAAAGCATCGCGGGGGTGCGCGGCTTTTACGAGCAACTCGCGCTCGACGAGTTGGGCCAGCGCGTGACGGCACCACCTCGACCCGACGCCCTGACCGAGCAGGAGAAAGATGCTGCCAGGCAGAACCCGGGGCTGCAACGCGGTCTGTACGCGATCCAGGTCGGCCTGCGCAGCGACGGCGTGCGCGAGTGGAACTACAGCGCCAATTTGCACCAACGCGGCGGCATGAGCGACCGCGAACTGCTGGCCGCGGCTGACCTGGCCTGTAGCCGTGAGGTCTGGGACCGCTGCATCAACACCAGCGAGCGGACCAAAGCTGTCCTCGATTTTCAGCAGCGCTTTCCCATGCCCTTCAAGGACGCCGTACTCGCACGCGCCAAGCAGATCGGGCTGGACCCGGCCTATGTGTACGGCCTGATCCGGCAGGAAAGCCGTTTCGTGATGGACGCCCAGTCCAGCGTAGGCGCGGCTGGCCTGATGCAGGTGATGCCGCCCACCGCACGCTGGACTGCCAAAAAAATCGGCCTGACCGATTTCAAACCCCACCAGATCACCGACCGCGACACCAATATTGCCATTGGCACCGGCTATCTCAAGCTGGTGCTGGACGACTTTGCCGGCTCCATGCCCATGGCTGCCGCCGCCTACAACGCAGGGCCTAGTCGGCCGCGCAACTGGCGCGGCAGCAGCGGCAGCCCCACCCTGGATGCCGCCATCTGGGCAGAAAATATCCCCTTTGCGGAAACGCGGGACTACGTCAAA
>JBIKZZ010000337.1:0-3663 GCA_044354435.1 Rhodoferax sp.
ATGAACACAAACACCAGCAGGATGAACAGGATGCAGCCCTGGATAAGAGGGTAATCGCGGGTGCTGATGGCCTGGATCAGCAGGCGGCCCAGGCCGGGGTAGGTAAATACGGCCTCGGTCACCACAGTGCCGCCGATGAAAGTGGCCATCATCAGGCCGACGATGGTGACAAAGGGCAACAAGGCATTGCGCATCACGTGCCGGCCGATCACATCGCGCTCGGGCAAGCCCTTGGAACGGGCCGTGCGCACGTAGTCGGCCTTGAGCTCACCCAACAGCGAGGCGCGAAGAAAACGGGCGAAGATACCCGACACGTACACCCCCAGCGTTAACGCTGGCAGCAAAAGATTGCGGATAGCGTCCCAGGGCGACTCAAAGACAGACACATAGGCCGACGCAGACGGCAACCAGCGCAATTGCACCGCAAACAGCAGAATGAGCAGGATGCCAAGCCAAAAGGTGGGCACACCCAGCGCCAGCGCGCTCCAAGCGCTCAAGCCCCGGTCCAGCAGCGAGCCTGGCTTGAGTGCGCTGAGCACAGCCACGGGGATACCCAGCAAAAGGCCGACCAGCGTGGCTGCCAGGCCCAGTTGCAGGGTGGCAGGAATGCGTTGCCCAATCAAATTGAGCACCGGCTCGCGGTTCTGTATTGACAGACCAAAATCACCCTGAAGGGCACTGCCCAACCAGGCGGCGTACTGCACATGAACCGGGCGGTCCAGGCCCAGCCGTACCGTGACCGCCTGAATTTGCTCGGGCGTGGCGTTTTCCCCCACCATGGCGGCGACCGGGCTTCCGGGCACCGCATAAATCATGGCCCAGATGCCGGTGGAGGCAATCAACAGCACTGGCAACAGCTGCAGAAGGCGTCGCAAAATGTACGCAATCACGGCTTGCCCCCAGGCGAATCCACCACTTCATGACGATCCTCCAGCACCTTGGCCAGGGTGCGGCCCAAGGTGTCGAGCGACAGGATGGTGAAGGTCAGGACCAGCCCTGGAAACACGGCGTAAGTAGGCGAATCGTGCAAAAACGACTTGCCTGTGCGCAGCATCTCACCCCAACTCGGGGTGGGCGGAGGAATACCAACTCCCAGAAAAGCCAGCGAGGCCTCGATAAGGATGGCGACCGACGACAGAATCACGACCTGCACCAAAATCGGGCTCCAGGCGTTGGGCAACACGGTGCGGAACATGTTGTAGGAGGAGGAGCCGCCTAAGGCCTCCACGGCCGTGACAAAGTCCCGCTTTCGCAGGGACAGCACCTGGGCTCGGGTGATGCGCGCAAAACTGGGGATCCCGGTGATGCCCACCGCCACCAGCGCAGCCATTTGGCTGCGCCCAAGCACTGCGATCAGGGCCATGGCAAAAAGAATACCCGGCAAGGACAGCAACACATCGACAAAACGCATCAGAAGCGTGTCGCGCCAGCCACCAAAAAACCCGGCTACCAGCCCGATCGGCACGCCGATCAGCCCGGCAATGGTGACCGCCCCAGCCGCCGTCAGCAAGGAAGTTCGAGCGCCAAAAATCACACGGGCAAAGATATCTCGGCCCAGTTCGTCGGTGCCGAACCAGTGCACGGCCCCGGGTGCCTGCAACATGTTCACATAATCTTGCGTCAGAGCATCGAAGGGCAGGATCCAGGGTGCCAGCAGGGCGGTGACGATCATCAGCGCCAGGTACAACAGGCTCAGCAAGGCCCCTTTGTGCGCCAGCACCCGGCCTGCGGCTTGGCGCGTGTGAAGCCAGCGCCCGCTCATGTCAGCGGCCCTGCATGGTGGCAGGCGACCCGCGTGGGTGAGCCCGGATACGCCACAAAGGCGGGAGATTCGCGTTTGCAGAGCTCTGTGGCCTTGAAGCAACGCGGGTGAAAATGGCATCCGGTGGGCGGTGATGCCGGGTTGGGAATATCCCCTTCCAGCAAAATGCGCTGGCGCGTGGCGCGGGCGCCAGGGTCCGGCACCGGCACCGCCGACATCAGCGATTGGGTGTAGGGGTGGAGCGGTAACTGGTAGAGCGCTGCCTTGGTGCTCTCTTCCACAATCCGGCCCAAATACATGACCGCCACCCGGTCCGAGATGTGCCGCACCACCGACAGATCATGGGCAATGAACAGGTAGGCCAACCCCAGCTCGCGCTGCAGGTCTTGCAACAGATTGATCACCTGCGCCTGGATCGACACGTCCAGCGCTGCCACCGGCTCGTCCAAAATCAGCAACCGGGGCTTGAGCGCCAATGCCCGGGCAATGCCAATTCGCTGGCGTTGACCGCCAGAGAACTCCTGGGGGTATCGCTGCATCATGGTGGTAGAGAGTCCCACCATGTCAAACAGTTGTGCGACCCATTTTGCACCACCGAGTGAGTCGTAAAGGCCGTGAATGCGCAAAGGTTCGGCAACGATGTCGCCCACTGTCAACACCGGGTTCAGGGACGAGTAAGGGTCTTGGAAGATGTATTGCATGTGACGGCGTACTTGGCGCATCCCATCGCCCTTCAAATGCGTGATGTCCTGCCCATCAAACAGCACGTGCCCCCCCGATTTGGCGACCAGGCCCATGATCGCCCGCCCGGTGGTGGTCTTGCCGCAACCAGACTCGCCCACCAAGCCAAGGGTTTCACCGGCGTGTACCGCCAGGTTCACGCCGTCCACCGCGCGGACCCAACCCACCCGGCGCCGCAGCACGCCCGCCTTGATAGGGTAATAAACCTGCAGCTGATCCACCACCAAAAGGGGCGCGGCCGTCGGCACTTCAAGCGGAGCAGGGCCACGCGGCACCGCAGCGGCCTTGGGCTCGGCGGCTGCCATCAGGGACGCGACTTCTTCCGGAAAATGACAGGCACTGCTATGGCTGGGCCCCACAGGGCGCAAGGCCGGATCCTGCCCGGCACACACCAGACGATTCCGGCCAACGGGACAGCGCGGGTGAAAGGCGCAGCCGGTTGGCAACGCGGTGGGCGTAGGGGGTTGGCCGATGATGGGCACCAAGCGCGTATCCACCGTATCAAGACGAGGAACGCTGCGCAACAAACCCACGGTGTAAGGATGGTGCGGGTGCTCGAAGATAGCCTGCACTGGCCCGGACTCAACAATCCGCCCGCCGTACATCACAGCGACCTGGTCGGCCACTTCTGCCACCACACCCAGATCATGGGTGATGAGGATGACGGCCGCGCCCGTATCCACCTGCCGCTTGGCCAAGACCGCGAGCACCTGCGCCTGCACGGTCACATCCAGTGCCGTGGTGGGTTCGTCCGCAATGATGAGCTTGGGACGCCCTGACATGGCCATGGCGATGACGGCGCGTTGGCGCATGCCGCCAGAGAACTGGTGCGGAAACTGCGACGCGCGGCCTTCGGGGTCAGGAATATCGACCTCACGCAGCAACTCAATGGCACGCTGCGTGGCTTGACCTGCCTGGACCTGGCCGTGGGCCACCTGGCCTTCGATCACTTGCCGCCCGATCGGAAGGACCGGGTTCAGGGTGGTGGTCGGGTCCTGAAACACCATGCCGACATCACGACCCCGGGTCTTGCGCAGAGCCTCGGGGCCAAGCGAGGTGAGTTCCACACCATCTAATTCAATCGAGCCCTGCACCTGCGCACCAGGCGGCAGTAAGCCGCTGATGGCCAGCGAGGTAACGCTCTTGCCCGAACCCGACTC
>JBIKZZ010000055.1:0-13485 GCA_044354435.1 Rhodoferax sp.
CGCTCAGGTGTAATTCCGTCTGGCGCATGACAACTCCCGCGAATGCCGGTTGGCGACCTAGAGAGTTTAATCATGTTTCGTTATTTACGTGTTGGAGTACTAGCTAGGGTATGCCCTATGCACCATATTCAATATTTTGGACAAACTGTCCAAAATATTGAATATGACCGATATCGTCTTGTTGCCGAATGCCATGAAAACAATTCTCCGCTCCGATGAGCGCATCCTGTCCTCCGACATATTTGAAGGCGAAGCGCGCCCGACGCGCCCAGATTGGGGTACCTGGTGGGAAGCAGGCCGAGAAATTCCGGTTTATCACCGCTGCGATGTGCTGGTGGTGGGCGGCGGTCCGTCGGGCACAGCGGCTGCCATCGCAGCGGCACGACAAGGGGCCGCTGTAACCCTGCTGGAGCGCTACAACCACCTTGGCGGCCTGTCCACGGGCGGCCTGGTGATCTGGATCGACCGCATGACCGATTGGCAGGGTGAGCTGGTAATCCAAGGCATTGCCAAAGAACTGATGGATCGCCTGCCCGACGACGCCATCGCCGGCCCGGCGCCAGCCGAATGGGGCTCGACCGATGCGCAGCGCGCGGCCCACTGGTCGCACCGGACAGCGGCCTACCATGGTGTCGTGACCTGGTCGCCCACCATCGACCCCGAGCGGCTCAAATTGCTCTCGCAAGAAATGGTGATCGAGCAGGGTGTCAAGCTGGCTTACCACAGCTGGACCTCACTGCCCATTGTCGAAAATGGCGTCGTCAAGGGCGCTGTCTTTGAAAGCAAAGAGGGACGAATGGCCGTCATGGCCAAGGTGGTGATTGATGCCACGGGCGACGGCGATATGTTTGCGCGCGCCGGCGCGCAGTTTGAAAACGACATCGAACAGGGCGACGTGCACCACTGCATGAACACCGCCTGGCTCTTTGGCGGCGTCGACATGAACGCCTGGCTTGAATTCAAGGCCGGCTCGCCCCAGCAGTTTTCAGATTTCATGGCGCTCGGTCGCACGACCTGTGGCCTGTTCGAGCGGCCGTTTGTGTCCTGGCGTGATGACGTTGCCCTTTTCATGGGCCCGCGCCAATCAGGCTTTGACGGCCTGAATGTCGACGATTTGACCGCAGTTGAAGTCCGCTCCCATCGCGCCATGGAGGCGCATTTGGCGTTCTACCAGGCCCATGCGCCGGGGTTCGCCAACGCTTACATGATGCTCAGTGCGCCGCAAGTGGGTGTGCGCCACACCCGGCGGCTAAAAGGCACAGGGGCGGTGTTGAGGTCTGATTGGCCCAACGGGGTGGCGCATGCGGATGAGATCGGGGTTTCCCCGGCCGTATCGCCCAAATTCCCCAATATCTCTATTCCGTACGGCGCCCTGGTGCCCAAACAACTCGACGGGCTGCTGGCCTGCGGCAAACACATCTCTTGCGACAAAAATTCGCACGGCTTCATGCGCGAGATCCCGCAATGCTGGATCACAGGCCAGGCTGCGGGTGTAGCGGCCGCGCTGGCGGTGAGCCAAGGGGTTCAGCCCCGGGCGGTGGCTGTTGATGCGCTTCAAACCGCTCTTCTAGCGCAGAGCGTGTACCTCAGGCCCCGAGTGGCGGCGCCCTCTGTGGCCGCTTAATTCATACCGGGTCACGGGCTAACACATGACGTCGCAACAGGCATCTGAGGCCAGCCACAAGGACACGGTCAGTGCGCTGGAGCGTGGCGTGAAACTGCTGCATTGCTTTAACGAGCAGACCGTCAGCCTGAGCGCTGCAGAACTCGCCAAGCTCACGGGTATTCCGCGCCCAACGGTGATCCGCCTGGCAGCGACGCTGTGCGTTCTTGGGCTGATGCGTTTGACGGTCGCGGGCGACCGTTACTCTCTGGGACCAGGGCTGGTGTCGTTGTCCCATGCTTTTTTGGCTGGCATAGACCAGCGGGGTCTGTTCCGTCAATGGATGCAGCCTCTGGCCGACGAGACCCAAGGTTCGCTCTACCTGGCCTTGAGGGATGGCCTGGAGATGGTGGTCATTGAAGCCTGTCGGGCCACCGCCTCCATGCTGTCTGCAAGGGTGGACACCGGTACCCGCACGCCGCTGGCCACCTCTGCGCTGGGGCGCGCCTATTTGTCGGGCGTCGAACAGCCGGTTCGCGATCAGCTGTTGGATCAACTGCGCCAGCGCCACGCCGGGGCTTGGCCGGTGGTGGGCGAGCAACTTCAACAGGCCCTGGCCGAGGCGGCCAAAACGGGTTACTGCCTCTCGCTGGGCACTTTTCACCCCGATATCAACTCGGTCTCGTTGCCCTTGCGCGGACCGACCGGTGAGGTTTTTTCTGTGAACTGCGGCGGTGCCGCGTTCCGGTTTTCTGAAAGCCGATTGATTGACGAGATCGTCCCCCGACTGACCGGTTTGACCCGCGCACTGGCGCAGGCCATGGGCGGCCACTTGATCGAAACGAATAAGGCAAGTCCTGTATGAAGCTGAGCGATATCGAACAATCCATGCTGCAAGGCGACCAGGGTCCCGCCATTGGCCGGGCCATGGACTTGCTGGTGCGTTACGGCGAGGCCCTCGGCGCCGAACGCCTGGTTGAAACCCGCAATGTTTGCGGCACCGTCGGAGCCACTACCCCCTTCATGCGGGACTTTGCTCAGGCCCGTGGTGGTATGGATGCCGTATTTTCGGAGTTCAACCTCGACAGCGAACAGGTGGTGACCATTCCGCCGGTGCGGGCGTTCAGCAGCCACCTGCAATTGGGCTTCGACCCGGAGCAGCCGGCGCGAATGGGCGTGAACGAGGAAACCATCCGCTTCTACAAAACCGGTGAGCGCTTCACCGCCGGCCTGGGGGTGCAACTGCTCAACACCTGCACGCCCTACCAGGTGGGCAATGTGCCCACACGGGGTGAGCACTGCGCTTGGATGGAGTCTTCGGCCGTGATTTATTGCAACTCGGTGCTGGGCGCACGCACCAACACCGAGGGGCGGGAAAGCACGGGCGCTGCGATGCTCACCGAACGCATTCCCTACTGGGGTTACCACCTGCCGGCCAATCGATTAGGCACCCATCTGGTAGAGCTGGACATGGCGATCGAGGGCACCTCTGAATGGGGCCTGCTGGGCTACTTCATCGGCGATCAAGTGAAGGATCAAATCCCGGTGCTGTCGCCGCAACATCCGCTGGCTCGGGTACCGGGGCTGACCCAGCTCAAGCATTTTGGTGCCTCTGCCTCGTCGTCTGGCGGCGTGGAGATGTACCACATCGTCGGCATCACCCCAGAGGCGCAGACGCTGGACATGGCCTTTGGGCAGCGGCAGCCGACCGAC
This sequence comes from Rhodoferax sp., assembly GCA_044354435.1. Taxonomy (GTDB): domain Bacteria; phylum Pseudomonadota; class Gammaproteobacteria; order Burkholderiales; family Burkholderiaceae_C; genus Rhodoferax. Next base: position 3,317 of record JBIKZZ010000055.1, read on the forward strand.
GTGATCCACTACGGCGCCCGCGAACGACGTGCCACCTATGAGCGGCTCAATGCCAACGGCAACAGCCGCGATGTCGACTATGTGATGCTGGGCTGTCCCCACTACAACATCGAGCAGCTGTGGGAGCTCTCCCGCATGATCGAAGGCCGAAAAGTTCACGACAATTGTGAACTCTGGGTGTTCACACCCCGCGCCATCAAGACCCTGGCCGACCAGAATGGCTACAAGCGCATCATTGAGGCTGCGGGGGGCATCATGATGAGCGACAGCTGCTCGGCCATGAGTCGGGCCGTGCCAAAGGGCACGCAGGTGGTGGCTTTAGATTCAGCCAAGCAAGCCCATTACCTGCCGGCCATTTTGGGCGTGCAAGCCTGGTTTGGCACCACGCAAGATTGCGTCAATGCGGCCTGTACCGGGCGCTGGGAAGGCGGCTTGGCATGACCAGCTTGATGCTGCGCGGCAGAAAAGTGGTTGGCGGCAAGTCTGAGGGCTTGGCCCTGGTGACCACAGCCTTTATCTCTGGCTGGGGCGGCGTCGACCCGCGAACCGGCACCATCATTGAAACGCATCACCCCCTGCGTGGGCAGTCATTCAAGGGCCGCGTGCTGGTGTTCCCAGGCGCCAAAGGCTCGTCGGGCTGGTCCAACACCTTCCACATGTGCCGACTGATGGGAACCGCACCCGCGGCCTTCATCTTCACCCACATGACGACCAAGATTGCCCTGGGCGCGGTGGTGACGCACGCCCCCGCCATGACAGATTTTGACCTGGACCCCTTGACCCACATCGCCACCGGCGATTGGGTAAACGTCAACGCCGACGAAGGCTGGGCCGAAGTCCGGCCCGCTTCGGCGACCGATACAGCCAACTGAAACACATTGAAGGTGATCCACATGACCCGCCCTTTACGCAGCAACTTCCCCCGTGGCTCTTACCTTTGGTCGGTGCGCAATGCCCAGTGGCAAGCACTGGGCCTCTCAGAAGCAGACTGCGAGAAATCCAAAATCGCGGTGGTCAACTCATCCTCGGAGTTGGCCAGTTGCTTCAGCCATTTGGACCAGGTGTCTGTGGTGATCAAGCAGGCAATTCGGGATGCCGGCGCCATTCCGTTCGAAATACGGACCTGCGCACCCAGCGATTTCATCACCGGTGCCGGCGCGCGTGGCGGCTATATCCTGGCCTCCCGCGATCTGGTCACCAACGATATTGAGGTCGCGGTAGAAGGTGCCCAACTGGATGGCATGGTCTGCCTGGCCTCCTGCGACAAGACCGTGCCGGGCCAAATCATGGCAGCGGCCCGTCTGAACATTCCGTCCCTCATCGTGCCCTGTGGCTACCAGGCCAGCGGCGAGTACAAGGGCAAACATGTCGACATCGAAGAGATTTTCATCGGCGCCATGCATGCCCTGACCGGGCATCTCGACAAGGAAGAACTGGTCGGCATGAGCCGGGAGGCCATTCGCAGCCCGGGGGTTTGCTCAGGCATGGGTACCGCCAACTCCATGCATATCGCGACAGAAGCGCTGGGCATGGCGTTGTCCGGCAGCACGCCGGTGGCTGCCATGAGCGAGGCGATGATGAACGATGTGCGACGCGCAGGTGCCCGCATCGTGCAAATGGTGCTGAGTGACCTCAAACCCCGCGACATCCTGAGCCCTGAGGCCTTTGAAAATGCCGTCATTGCCGTGCTGGCAGTCGGCGGCTCGATCAACTGCGTCAAGCACCTGCAGGCCATCGCCACGGAAGCCGGCCTGCGCATTGATGTCTATGGCATGTTCGAGCGGCTGTCTGCCCGAGTCCCGGTGCTGTCCGCGATCCGACCGGTGGGCGACAGGACCATCGAGGAGTTTGAAGCCGCCGGCGGCAGCCGTGCTTTGATGAAGCAACTGCAAGCGCTGGTTCATGAGGCGCCCATGACGGTGTCTGGCCTGACAGTTGGCCAGGAGTTGGCCACTGCGGTTGTGACCAATGCGGCTGTGATTCGGCCCATGACAGACCCTGTGTCCAGCCGCCCCGCCATCATGATCCTGCGCGGCAATCTGGCGCCTGACTGTGCCATCGTCAAGACCGGCATCGTCGAGCGCACACGCCGCCAGTTCGTGGGCCCCGCCATTTGTTTTTCCACGTCGGACACGGCCTTGGCCGCTATCCGCGATGGCGTGGTACAGCCCGGGCAGGTCGTCGTGATGCGTGGCGCCGGCGTATGTGGCGGCCCAGCCATGGGCGGCGGCGCGTCACGGGTGGTGTTCGCGCTGGACGGCATGGGCCTTGGAGAAGACGTGGCCATGCTGACCGACGGGCATCTGTCCGGCCTGGTTTGCAAAGGCCTGGTGCTGGCTGAACTATCGCCGGAAGCGGCCACCGGCGGTCCTCTCGCCATGGTCCAAGACGGCGACAGCATCTGCATTGATCTGGACACCCAGCGCGTGGATTTGCAGATCACCGAGGCAGCGTGGAGCGAGCGGCGGGCGGCATGGCGCTCTACGCCCCCGTTACATGACACCGGCTGGCTGCAAATCTACCGCGCCAACGTGAGCCCGACCGGCAAGGGTGCGGTGCTCATCAAGACCGAGTGAAGCATCCCATCCCCCATCCCACTCTATTTTTGTGTGTTTTTGAAAGGCAATTGATATGAAGACATTGGTTCGAGTTCTGGCAGGCGCCGCCATCGCGCTCACGGCAGCGGCCGCTTTGGCCCAAGAGTTCCCCATCAAGGGCAAACCCATCCGCGTGGTGGTAGCGTTTCCTCCTGGCATTGGGGTTGACGCTCAGGCGCGTGCCGTCACGCCCAAACTGGCTGAACTGCTGGGGGTACCGGTGGTCATTGACAACAAGCCGGGCGCCGGCACGATCATCGCCTCGCAAGAGGTCATCAAGGCAGTGCCAGATGGCCACACCCTCTATTACAGTGCCTCGACCACGATGGCGCAAAACCCCCACACCCTTAAGGCGGCCACCTACGACCCCATCAAAGACTTCACCCCAATCTCGCTGGGCGCACGCGGCCCCCTGGTGCTGGTGGTGAATGCCGACCTGGGTGTTAAAAACGTTGCCGAACTGGTCGCCTATGGCAAGAAGAACCCTGGCAAGCTGAACTACGGCTCGTTTGGGATAGGCTCTTCCGCACATATTTTTGGCCAGATTTTTGCCACGCAGACCGGCATGACCGACATGGTGCATATACCGTACAAGGGCGGCTCGGACATGGCCCAAGACCTGCTGGGTGGCCGGCTGCTGCTGGCCTTCGACGCCGCACCAGCAGCGATTCAAAATGCCAAAACGGGCAAGGTCAAGCTGTTGGGCGTGGCCTCGCCGGAGCGCAACCCCTTCATGCCAGACGTGCCTACCCTCACTGAGCAAGGCCTCAAAAACCTGGACATCACCAGTTTTCTGGGTTGGTACGGTCCGGCTAACCTGAACCCGGCGACCGTGAAGAAACTCAACGACGCACTGAAAATTGCCTTAGCTCAAGATTCGGTCAAAGACTTCTTCAAGACCGGCGCCTACACCGCCGACTGGTCAACACCGCAAGACCTGGCAACCCTGGGCGCTGAAGCCCTGGGCAAATGGGGTGTTTTGGTCCAACAAGCTGGCATTGAAAAGCAGTAGCCGGACCGCCGCGCAAGATACGCCGCCCGAGCCCTGATATGTCCGCAGCAGCACCAGAGGCGTTTGACTATGTCATCGTCGGGGCCGGCGCGGCCGGCTGCCTGCTGGCCAACCGCCTTTCCAGCAACCCACAGCACCGCGTATTGCTGCTTGAGGCCGGTGAGTCCGACCATTCGCTTTGGTTTCGCGTGCCAGTGGGCTACCGCAAGACCATTGGCAACCCACGCTTTGACTGGTGCTGGGAAACTGAAGCCGAGGCCGGACTGGTGGGGCGGCGCCTCAAGCTACCGCGCGGCAAAGTGCTGGGCGGCTCCACCGCCATCAACGGCATGGTGGCCATACGCGGCCACAAAGCTGATTACGATGGTTGGCGTGATGGTGGCCTATCGGGCTGGGGGTGGGACGATGTACTGCCCTACTTCAAACGCCATGAGAAATTTTTTGGTGCTGACAGCGCGGCACATGCCACCCAAGGCGAGTGGCGCGTGGACCAGGCGCGCGTGCACTGGCCCATCAACGACCGCATCAGCCAGGCCGCGCAACAAGCGGGCATTCCGTACTGCGATGACTTCAACCGGGGCGATGCCGACGGGGTTGGTCCGATCCATGTCAGCCAAAGTCAGGGCCTTCGCTGGAGCGCTGCTGACGCATTTTTAAAGCCTATCAAAAGCCGCCCCAACCTGTGCATCAGAACCCAGACCTTGGCAAATCGCCTGGACATGCGCGACGGACGTGCCGTGGGCGTCCACTACCACCATGCGGGGGGCTCCCATCTCGCCCTGGCCTCGGCCGAAGTGCTGCTGTGCGCGGGCGCTTATGCCTCACCGGCCCTGCTCATGCGGTCCGGGCTGGGCCCGGCTGAGCACCTGCAGGCGCTCGGCATACCCCTTTGCCGCGACATGCCGGGCGTCGGGGCCAACCTGCAGGATCACCTGCAAGTGGCGGTTCGCTATCGCATTGAGGGCGCCGACACGCTGAACCGGCATATGAACTCTCGCTGGCGCGCCTTGGCCATGCTGGCGAAATTTTTGACTTTGCGACAGGGCCCCTTGACCATGGCCCCCTGCCAGGTCGGCCTGTTTACCCATTCGCGCCCAGGGCTAAAGCGCCCCGATCTGGCCTACAACGTGTTGGCGTTTTCGCGGACCAACATGGGCAAGGTATTTGACCCCCACCCTGGGGTGACCATGATCTCCTACGACCTGCAGCCCAGCAGTCGGGGGCAAGTTCGCCTGTCATCCACGGATGCCCATGCGGCCCCGCTGCTGACCCACAACTACCTGCAGACCGAACGTGACCAGCAAGTGGCCGTGGACAGCATCCGCACCACGCGCCGCATCATGCGACAAGATGCCTTGAGGCCGTACGCACCACGGGAGAACTGGGCGGGCGAGCACATCCCCGATTCAGACCGCGCGGGGCTGCTGCAAGTCTTACGCGAGAACTGCACCTCAATTTTTCACCCGGCCGGCACCGCCCGCATGGGGCTGGCGGCAGACGCACAGTCGGTCGTCGATGCCGACCTCAGCGTGCATGGTGTGGCGGGGCTGCGGGTCTGTGACGCCTCCGTCATGCCAACCCTGATTTCCGGCAATACCGCCTGGCCGACCTTGATGATTGCCGAGAAAGCCGCTGAAGCCATCCAGCGATCGGCCAGCGGGCGCTGAAGACGTCCACCAAGTTTTTGCAACCACACCAACTCAAGAGGAGCATTGTCATGACCACACCCACTCGAAACATCAGCCGGCGCCTGCTGCCAGCCCTGCTATTTGGGCTGGCCGCCCTGGGCGCGCAGGCGCAAGAGTTCCCGATCAAGGGCAAAGCCATCCGGGTCATCGTCGGGTTCCCGCCCGGCATTGGTGTCGATGCCCAGGCCAGGGCCGTGACCCCACGCTTGTCCGAGCTGTTGGGAACCCCGGTGATTGTGGACAACCGTCCCGGTGCCGGAACCCTGCTGGCGGCGCAGGAACTGATCAAGGCGGCGCCGGACGGCCACACGATTTTTTACAGCGCGTCGTCAACCCTGGCCCAGATCCCCCACACCCTCAAGGCCGTGACCTTTGATCCGTTCAAGGATTTCACCCCCATTTCCATGGGTGCTCAGGGCCCGCTGGTTTTGGTGGTGAGCAGCAGTTTGGGCGTCAACAATGTGCGTGAACTGATCGCCTACGGCAAGGCCAACCCTGGAAAGTTGAGCTACGCCTCGTTTGGCGTCGGCACCTCGGCCCACATTTTTGGCCAAATTTTTGCCAATCAGAGCGGGTTGACTGACCTGGTGCACGTACCCTACAAAGGCGGCGCGGAGGTGGCGCCAGACCTGTACAACGGGCGTGTGCAAATTGCCTTCAGCTCGGCCGCAGCAGGTATCGGCTATGCCCAGAGCGGCAAAGCAAAGATTCTGGCAGTGGGTGCGCCCAAGCGAACCCCTCTCATGCCGGATGTCCCCACCTTGGCGGAGTTTGGTCTGAAGAACCTGGACTTGACCAGTTTCCTGGGCTGGTACGGCCCGGCCAATATGCCACCGGCCATTGTCAAGAAACTCAATGCGGCGCTGGTCGACTCACACAGTCAGAACAGCGTCAAAGAGAATTTCAAAACCGGAGCCTACACCTCAGAGTCATCCACACCCGAAGAACTGGACAAAATCACCCGCGACGCCTACCAGCGCTGGGGGCAACTCATCAAGGAAGTGGGCATCGAGAAAAACTGATACGGCCGGGACGGGCTGGGACAAAACCCAGGCCTTAGCCGCCAGCCAACTGCCGCTCCAGCCCCTGCAGCACCTCGTAACAGGCCAACACCTGTGCCACGCTGCTGTTGGGCTCGCGGCCCTCGCGGATGGCGGCAAAAAATTCGCGGTCCTGCAGCTCAATGCCGTTCATGCTCACTGCCACCTGGCTGACGTCGATTTTTTCTTCTTTGCCGGTGTACAGATCGTCGTAGCGGGCGAGGTAGGTGGCACTGTCGCCGATATAGCGGAAAAACGTACCCAACGGACCGTCGTTGTTAAAGCTTAAACTCAGCGTACAGATGGCGCCATTGGCGGCCTGCAGCTGGAGGCTCATGTCCATGGCAATGCCCAAGGTCGGGTGGATAGGCCCCTGCAGGGCATTGGCCTTGACGATAGGGCTGCCGCACTGGTAGGCGAACAAATCCACCGTATGGGCGGCGTGGTGCCACAGCAGGTGGTCTGTCCAGCTGCGGGCCTGGCCCAGGGCATTCATGTTGCTTCGGCGGAAGAAATAGGTCTGCACGTCCAGCTGCTGGATGTTGAACTGCCCGGCGCGGATTTTTTGGTTCACAAGCTGGTGACTGGGGTTGAAGCGGCGGGTGTGGCCGCACATCGCCACCAAACCGGTCTTTTGCTGCCAGGCCACCACGTCCTGCGCGCCAGCCAGCGAGTCAGCCAAGGGGATCTCCACCTGCACGTGCTTGCCGGCCTGCAGGCAGGCCACGGTCTGCGCGGCATGCATCTGCGTCGGCGTGCACAAGATCACCGCATCCAGACCGGGCAAGGCCAGGCTCTCAGTCAGATCGGTGGTCACGTGGCCGATGCCGTATTTGGCCGCCACCTCAAGGGTTTTGTCGAGCTCACGGCCGACCAGTGACACCACCTCCACACCAGCGATGTTTTTGATACCGTCCAGGTGCTTGATGCCAAAAGCGCCGGCGCCAGCCAGCGCCACCTTGATGGGCTTGCTCATTTACGTGTTCTCCAGAATCAGGTGACCGACCGCCGTGTTTGACGCAGGTACATGGTAAAAACGATGCCTAAGCCTTATGGGGCTTGGGTTTTCAGCTATATCTTTCATAGCACCTCGGGCGATCAGCCACATGACCAGCTCAATGCCCTCGGAGCCGGCCTCGCGCACGTAGTCGATGTGCGGTATGGCCGCTGCCGCTGCCGGGTCGGTGATGAGTTTTTCAAGGAAAGCGTTGTCGAATATGCGGTTGATCAGTCCGGCGCGGGGCCCCTGCAGCTGGTGGCTCATGCCGCCGGTGCCCCAGATGTGCACGTTCAGGTCTTCGTCAAAACTCTCCACCGCGCGGCGAATGGCTTGACCTAGCTTGAAGCAGCGTTGGCCGCTGGGCACCGGGTACTGCACCACGTTCACGGCAAAAGGGATCACCGGGCAGGGCCAAGCCTGGGGCTGGCCGCACATCAGGCTAAGCGGCACGGTCAAACCGTGGTCCACGTCCATCTTGTTGACGATGGTCAGGTCGAAATCCTGCTGAATCACCGACTGTGCGATGTGCGCCGCCAGCGCTGGGTGGCCCTGCACCACCGGCACCGGGCGTGGGCCCCAGCCCTCATCGGCCGGCCGGTACTGCGCGGCCGTTCCGATGGCAAAGGTGGGGATCATGTCCAGGCTGAAGGCGGTGGCATGGTCGTTAAACACCAGGATGATCACGTCGGGCTTGTTGTCTTTCATCCACTGCTTGGAGAATTCATAGCCCTGGAACAGGGGCTGCCAGTAAGGTTCGGCCGTCTTGCCCAGGTCCAGCGCCGCGCCGATGGCCGGCACGTGGGAGGTGAAAACAGATGCGGTGATGCGTGCCATGGTGTTCAGTGTCCTGGTTTACCGGCCGCGCCCTGCGGCTGGCGGTGTGCTTGGGCGGTGCCGTCTTCGCCAATGAATCGGTTGCCCTCAACGCTGCGGCCACCGCCGACCATCATGGCGCGGTATTCGTCCTCGGTCATGCCCGTCATGCTGCCGGCCATTTGCTGGAAGCTCTTGCCGTCAGTGGCACCGATCTTGGCCAAAAAATAAATGTTGCCACCCAGGGCAATGCAGCGGTTCAGATCGCGGCTCAGCACGCCCAGCTTTTGGTCTTCGGTCATTGGCCATTGGTCCAGGTAGGCCCGCTCATCCGCCTTGAATCGATCGCGGTTGGCGGCCTGCATCAGCGACATGCAGAACTGGTTCAGGTGGTAGCCCTTGCGACTTTGCTCGGTATCAAAAATAGTGGTGCCGGGAACGTCCAGATACGGTTTATCGAGTGCCATTAGAGTCTCCATAAGTGGGACAGTCGCCGCAGGGCCGCCCCAAGGCGACTGACGCCCCCTCGGGGGGTAGCGCCGTACGCGCAGCGACAAGCGTGGGGGTCAACATGCCTCGGGCCAATAGAGGCGCATGGGGTTGGTAACGAGCAGTTTTTGTTGCAGCTCAGGCGTGACCGCAATGTGCGGGATAAAGTCAACCAGCAGGCCGTCGTCGGGCATGTGGTCCTTCAGGTTGGGGTGCGGCCAATCGGTGCCCCACAGCACCCGGTCAGGAAAGGTCTCAACGATGCGGCGGGCGAAGGGCAGCACATCGCGGTAGGCATTGGCTTCGCCCCGCAAGGCCTTGGGGCCGGTCACGCTAAGGCGCTCTGGGCAGCTCACCTTGCTCCACACATTGGGGTGCTCGCGCATGAACCTCACAAACAGCTCAAACTCCGGGCCGTCCAGGGGCTTGCTCACGTCCGGCCGGCCCATGTGGTCCACCACCACGGTGGTGGGCAGGGTGGTAAAAAAGTCCCACAACTCGGGCAGGTCTACCGCTTCAAAGTAGATCACCACATGCCAGCCCAGGGGCTTGATGCGGTGCGCAATCTCCAGCAACTCGTCTTTAGGCGTGAAATCGACCAAGCGCTTGACAAAGTTGAAGCGCACGCCCCGCACACCGGCTTCGTGGAGGGCCTGCAGCTCTAAGTCGCTGATGCTGCGCCTGACGGTGGCCACGCCACGCGCCCGGCCGCCTGAGGCGACGCAGGCGTCCACCATGGCGCGGTTGTCGGCGCCATGACAGGTGGCCTGCACAACCACATTGCGGGCAAAGCCCAGGTGGTCGCGCAGTGCAAACAGCTGCGCCTTCGAGGCGTCGCAGGGCGTGTACTTGCGCTCAGGCGCGTAGGGGAACTCGGCCCCCGGGCCAAACACATGGCAATGGGCGTCCACAGCCCCAGCCGGTAATTGAAAGCGGGGTTGGGCCGGGCCGGCGTACCAGTCCAGCCAGCCGGGGGTCTTGGTGAAATCACCCGTGGTGGGTTTGCTCATGGTGGCGCCCTGCCCTCAGTCGATGTAGCGCAGGCCAGCTGCCGCCAGTGGTTCGCGCATCTTGTACATGTCCAGCCCCAGTACGCCAGCGGCGAGCTTGGCTCGCTTCTCGCCCTCGTTGGCTTCGCGTTGTTGCGCCGCAGCCAGGGCCTTGACGGCCAGCGCGGCCGGCACGCAGACTACACCGTCATCGTCAGCCACGATCACATCGCCCGGTGTCACGAGCATACCGGCGCAGACCACCGGAATATTGACCGAGCCCAACGTGGCCTTGATGGTGCCCTTGCTGGAAATGGCTTTGCTCCAAACCGGAAAACCCATTCGGGTCAGCTCTTTCACGTCGCGCACGCCGGCATCGATCACCAGGGCCCGGGCACCACGCGCCTGGAAGCTGGTGGCCAGCAGGTCGCCAAAGTAGCCATCCGTGCAGTCGGCGGTGATGGCCGCCACCACCACGTCGCCGGGCTGGATCTGCTCAGCCACCACGTGCATCATCCAGTTGTCGCCAGGGTGCAGCAGC
>JBIKZZ010000056.1:0-13446 GCA_044354435.1 Rhodoferax sp.
CCTGGTAGGTGATGTACGCCACCTCGAAAAAGGACGTGACCACCAGCAAGATGCAGATGCCCCTGTAAGCCTGCCCATGCGTGAGTGGCGCATTGACCAATTCGGTCACCCAGACGGTGGTCCATGCAAACAAGGCCGTGGCCGCCATGAATTTCATGGGTTTGACCCAAATACCCACCTCGCGCAAGGCGCGCACATCGCTCAAGGAGAAGAGGTAGGTGAGCCCACAAGCCAGCCACATCAATGCGCCGTAGACCATCAAAAACTTGGAGGCTGATGACAACGCAGTGACATCAAACGGTATCCATGAGAACGGCTGGCCAAAGCGACTTGATGGCATGGGTAACTTTGTGTGTTGGCAAGGAATGGAACTGCCGGTTTGGAAGCAGATAGATTGTCCGTCTACTTTTGTTTGGATTGCGATGGATATGGCACTGCGAAAGGCACGGCCAGAAGCGGCTTTACAGCCATGGCGCATTTTCCGGCAGCACCACCAGGTTGCCATCACCTAGTTGCGACAGGTCGCGGTATTTGGGTGTTGTTAAGGATTCGATTTTCATGATGGGGTTGTAAACCAGGGCGGTGGCCAAGCCCCGAAGGTAGCCAGGGGTTCCCTTTGACTGATTGCGGTCCGAGCTTAGGACGCTGATCGGCAGATTTAAGGCGTTGACTCTGATTCGTGAAAAGGTTGGTGCGGTTTGAACTGCCACTTTGGGCCACTTGCTGACGTTGACCAATGGCGGCTTTGGAGCGATGGCTTGTACGCGGCCGACATTGCACTCGGAAGTACTTGCCTCTTCGGCACCAGTTCACCCGAGCGACAGCCCGCCATCCACAACCAAGCTCGCACCGGTCATGAACCGCGATTCATCACTGGCAAGAAATGCGGCGGCACTGGCGATGTCTGTCGGGTCTCCCAGCCTTCGCAGCGGCGTACGATTGAGCACTGTTTCACGCCTTTCGGGATGAGCCGCTAGGTATGGCTGGTTCATAGGCGTGTCGATCGCACCGGGGCAAAGCATATTCACTCTCACGCCGTTGGGCCCCAAGGCCGCCGCAAGCGCTCGACCCCACTGGCGCAAGCCCCCCTTGGAGGCACAGTAGTGTGCCTGCTCTGGTATCACGCGATCCTCGTTGATTGAACTCACGATGACGATGGAACCACTGCCGGTTTGCACCATCGTTTTGGCCGCTTCCTGAGTCAGCGCCATTGTGGCCATGAGGTTGACACTGAGGATGCGCTCCATGTCCTCGTCCGTGAGCTCAAGAATGGGCTTGCGCTGTGAAACCCCAGCGTTGGCGACAACAATGTCGAGACGGCCCAACTGGCCATGGGCTTGTTGGACAAGGGCACGCGCCGCCGACATATCTAAGAAGTCCGCTGCCAGTGCAAATGCCCGCACGCCTAGCCCTTGAAGCAGGACTACTGTCTGGTTGGCCAACTCCATGGTGCGGTCATGAACCACCACATCCGCACCACGGCGGGCCAACTCTAGCGCCACGGAACGTCCAATACCGCACGTTCCCGCACCTGTGACTAGGGCGCATTTGCCTTTCAACTGTCCAACTGCGGTCATTCGAATGGAATTCCTTGGCCTCTTAGCAGGCCCTTCAGGTAACCGACGGCAAACAGCCGACCCATGGTTTCATACCCCACGGCCAATGCGCTACCCGCCGTTGAGGTAGCCAGCGCGCTATTTGTTACATGTTCACCCTCCATCGCGGGAACATGATCTACCCGTAAGAACGCGTCAAGCCCGGCATCGTCATAGGTTTTCAGCAGCGCACCCATGTCGGTTGGTCCATCGTCATGAAAAACCTCATGGAAGTTCTCGGCCGTGCCCACGACGTCGCGCCAATGGACGAACGGGATACGACCGGCTTGGCCCCAACGTTTGGCCAGGGCCGGTACGTTATCGTGAATCAGTCCGAAAGTAGCCTGGCAGAAGGTCACCCCATGTGTGGGCGTGTCCAGCAGTTCGAGTGCCCGATCAAACCCCGCCACAGTCCCAAATATCCGCCCTACTCCCCGGATGCTTGCCACTGGTGGATCATCGGGATGAAGTCCCATTTTGACGCCATGTTCCGCCGCCACTGGACCCACGCGTTCGATGAAATAGGCGTAGTTCTCCCATACCTGCTCCGCTGAAATCACTCCCACGCCATCCATTGGGGTGTGATCCTGCATTCGTGCGTGGTCAAAACCACTTGCAAGGGCACCTCCACGAATCGGGATGTCGGCCCGGGTTCTGCCCCAATTCATGCCGACCATAAAGTTGTAGCACAGCAACCGGATATCCAAACGCCCCATGTTTTCCAACATGCGTTTGTAAGCGTCAATGTCTGCATCCCGACCGGGAAGCCCTTGCTTGATGCGGCTCATATCCATCTGATCACCTTCCAGGCCGGAGAGCGTCAGACCTTGTTGCGCGAAATTACGTTTGGCGGCTTGCAACGTTTCAAAATCGGACGGTGGTGGCGCAGATGTGATCTCGGGATTAAGCTTACAGATTGCATGGCGCACGCCCAGTTGGCGTGCTAGTGCCCAGCGCCGATCAACGGCAGCGGGCAACATGTCGGCAATTCGAATCATCTTGCAGACCTGTTTCCTACTCGGCCACCAGGCCAACTTGTTGGGCTAATTCTTGCCATCTCGTGATTTCGGAGCGATAAAAGGCGTTAAACGCGGCCGGACTTGCGCTGGTGCGTGGTTCCAGCGCCGCCTTGGCCATGAGATCCTTGAGCTTTGGCGACTGGATAACAGCCGTGACCTCACTATGCAGACGCTCGATGACATTGGCAGGTGTGCCGGACCGCACCATGATTCCATGCCACGACCCAAAGTCAGTGCTTGAGGGAAAACCAAGTTCTCTTGCGGTGGGCACGTTGGGCAAAGTCGCGATGCGAGATTCTTGCAGTACTGCCAACGCGCGGATCTTGCCCTGGGCGGCCAGTGCGGGCAGGTTAGTGTCCGATACCGCGAAAGTGCCATCGATATGACCGCCGAGGATCGCTTGCAAAATTGGTGCAGTGCCCTTAAACGGCACATGCATAAACTCTATGCCTGTAGCCTTGCCAAGGAGCGCCGCTGCTAGGAAGCCGGATGTTCCTGTACCCCCGTGCCCAAAGGACACTGCCTGTGGCTTCGCCTTGGCTGCGCTCACAACTTCAGCAAGTGTCTTGTAAGGGGTGTGGGCACCGACCACCACCACGACCGGAACTGTGCTCATCTGCCCGACCATCGCTACATCTTTCAGCGGGTCATATCCGAGGTTCTTCATTAACGTGGGATTGGTGGCCATCGTGATTGCGGCAAAGCCGATCGTATGACCATCTGCGGCACCTCTCACCATGGCCGCCGTCGCCAAATTGCCGCCAGCTCCAGTTATGTTTTCGACGACTACTGCATGGTTGAGTCTCGCGGCCAGTTCACTGGCCATGATGCGCGCAAGATAGTCAATATTGCCGCCAGGCGGGAACCCAACGACAAATGTGATGGTCTTCGAAGGCCAGAGACTTTGGCCCCACACGGGTGCGGCAGTGCCGACTGCCGACACAAGGCCCAGTTTCAAAAGATCGCGTCGAATGATTGTCATGTGAATTGCTCAGTGGTAGTTGGTAAAGCGTTCGTACAGCGCCGAATCAATGGCGCTTGTGATCCGGGCCAGAAAGGGCTAGCCCGGACACCGTGTCGAAAAGGTGAATGTGGCCAAGCTCTGCTTGCAAGTTCAACAGGGTCGCCGCAGCAAGTCCACTGCGCGGTGCACAGCGCGAAATCAGAGCCTGCATGCCGATCCGGGCATGAACCAATGTATCCGCCCCTAGTGGCTCGACCAAATCTACGGCGACCTGCAGTGTCGCAACGCCGGGACTTTCTGGCGACCCCTCCATGAGATGCTCTGGACGAAGCCCCACAGTGATCTCCCGCCCCATATATGGATCTGCGGCCCGGTGAAGTCGTTCGGGGAGTGGCAGCCGCTGGTTATCGGCCAGCACCACTTCCGGCACGCCAAAGTTCTCGACACGTCCTCGCAGAAAATTCATTGGCGGTGAACCGATGAAACCGGCGACGAATGTGTTTGCTGGCCTGGCGTAAAGGTCATCGGGTGACCCTTGCTGCGAGATCTGCCCACCTTCCAGGCAGATTATTCGGTCCGCAAGTGTCATCGCCTCAACCTGATCATGGGTAACGTAGATGGTTGTAACTCCGGTCTTTCGATGGAATTGCTTGATCTCCGCACGCATCGTTGCGCGCAACTTTGCATCAAGATTGGACAATGGTTCATCGAATAGAAACGCATCAGCACTCCGGACGAGGCAACGCCCCATCGCCACACGTTGACGTTGGCCTCCCGATAAGGCGGCCGGCCGCCGGTCGAGCAGCGCTTCGATTTCCAGCATTCGTGCCGCCTTGGTAACTTCGCTGGCGATCTGCTGGGCTGACATGCCCCTGATCTTGAGGCCGAAGCCGATGTTGTCGCGGACTGTCATGTGCGGATAGAGTGCATAGTCTTGGAACACCATCGCGACATTTCTATCCTTTGGTGCAGCATAAGTGACATCCCTTTGACCAATGGAGATCTGACCGCTAGACACAGGCTCTAACCCTGCAATCATCCGGAGGAGTGTGCTCTTTCCACAGCCAGATGGGCCCACGAGTACGACAAACTGCCCGTCCTGAACATCAAGATCAATGTCCTCTACGACCTTGGTGACACCAAAGCGCTTATGGACTTGGCGAAGTTCTACGCTTGCCATAAAGCAGGTGCATCAAAACGACATATCTTCATCAGAAATACCCGCCTTTGCTGGTCATCTGCTCGACCGTCTCACCAGCGGCAACCCAGGAAAAGATCTTCTTCTCGTTGGACAGGATTTCTTCGGCGCGCAGCAGCACTTCGTACGCAATTCCCCGTGGCACGACCACCACGCCGTCGATATCGCCCACGACCACATCACCGGGGCGAATGAACACCTTGCCGATCTTGATCGGAACCTGGTAGTCGGTGATAAGACATCGGCCCAGGCTGCCATTGGGGCTGCGGTACCGGTAGAAAACCGGAAAGTCTTTCTCCATGATTTGATGCGTGTCACGGATACCGCCGTCAATTACCGCCCCGCGTACGCCTTTAGCGACGACGGTAGCCGTCATAACACCACCCCACATCGTTGCATCCGAGTCACCCGAGGCGTCCCAGCAAACCAATGCATTGCGTGGCATATCGTCGAGCATCTGACCGCGGTAGGTGAGTTCGCCATTGACCTTGGTACTGGGCGCACTCTTGACTGTGAAGGCAAATCCGGCCACGCTGCGCTCTGGACGCAATGGCTGCATGTAGCCCGGTAAGGCTTGGTCGAGCAGCACCCACTCCCTTAGCACATCGCTCAATGCGCCAGCGTAGATGTGCTCAAACCGGGCTAGCAACTCTTCGTCTGGAACGGGGAAGGTTACGTTGGGCACGACTTCACGGGCCTGGATCAACTTCTCCAAGTTCATCATCTTTGCCTCGCGCTGCAATCCAGTCTCTTCTTTGTCGGTCATTCAATGTCCTTTGGTTGGTTGAATACGATGCGCTGTCAGCCTTTCATGGCTCCCGCGGTCATGCCTGCGGCGATATGGCGCTGCAAAGCGAAAGTAGCAATCAAAACCGGTGCCAAGGCGATGGTTGACGCGGCCATGATCTGGGGCCACTCGATGCCTGTGTCGCCAATGAATTCGGCGATAACCGTCGGTAATGTCCGTGCGGACTTCGATGTCAATGTGATTGCAAAAAGGAATTCATTCCATGCGCCTACAAAGACGAAAACGCTGGTTGCGGCGATTCCCGGCGCTATCAAAGGCAAGGTGATGCGCGTCACGGCCTGCCAGCGGTTAGCGCCGTCCACCATCGCGCAGTTTTCAAGGTCCGGTGGGATGGCGTCGAAGTAGCCCTTGAGCATCCAGATCGCAAGCGGTGTGTTCATTGCGACGTAGGCCATGATCAGGGCGGTCTTACTGTCCTGCAATCCAAGCCATTGCATGTTCAGGTAATAGGGGATGACTAGCGCGACGGGCGGAAATATTCGCGTCGCAAGTGCTGCGAACAGAATGAGGTTGGCGCCTTTGAAATGAAAACGGGACAGTGCGTACGCTGCCAATAACCCTACTGTGAGGCACACAACCAGCGTACAGGAACTCACGATTAGGCTGTTGAGCAACGCGGGGGCGAAGCCGGCGCGTGACCACACTGCGCTGTAGGCATCCAGTACCGGCATGAACCAAAGATCGGGGGGTAAGGTCAGGGCATCTCGCTGCGATTTAAGCGAGATCATTAGCATCCACGCGATCGGAAACATCGTGGCTGCGGCCGCAGCGGCGGCCACGATGGTGAGCACCAACCGGGTTGTTTTTCGAGGCTTTTGGCTCATGCAGCTGGCCTGTACAGATTGCGGATCAGGATCCAGGCTAGCAGGCTGGTCACTAGCAGCAGAATTACCGACAGGCCAGCAGCACCTGCGGCGTCGAACTGCTCGAATGCGGCACGGTACAACAAGATGGATATGGTTTCTGTTGCACCATTGGGACCACCGCGCGTCAGCACGTAGATCTCGTCAAATACCCGGATGGCAAAAACCACCCTGAACAACAAGGCCACCAGAATGGCTGGGCGTAACATCGGTAAGGCGATGTAGCGCGCCCTTTGCCACCAGGTTGCCCCCTCCACCTGCGCGGCCTCGAAAGGAGAGCGCGGCAACATCTGCAGTGCGCCTAGTATCACCAGGAAAACGAATGAGGTGTTGTGCCAGATTTCAACCGATAGCACGGCCACCAGCGCCGGTACAGGTTCGGCAAGCCATGCCACCGACGTCAGGCCGACTTCAGTTAAGACGTAGTTGACTATGCCAAACTGCGAGTGCCAGATCAGTTTGAATACCAGCGCTACGACGAGAGGTGTCGCCATGATCGGAGCCACCAGCAGTGTCCGGATCGTTCGTCCTGCATAGATGTCCTCGTTGACTAGAAATGCCAAGGTAATTCCGGCCGCAAATTCGATCATCACCGCTAGAACGGTAAACACAGCCGTAACACGCAGTGCATTCCAAAAAGTCGGCTCATGCAGTATCTTGTTTAGGGTGCCGAGCGCTACGAACGCCTGGGGTGTAGGCGACTCCAGCAGATCCCACCGATGCACTGATGCGAACAGATTGAACGCGATCGGGTACATCACGGTCACCAGGAGAATAAGCAAGGCCGGCGCCACGAGCAGGTACGGCCATGCGCCCTGAATTCTCGGACGAGCCGAGAAGGCTCGTGTCGCCGGTGAGTGGATCGCGCGATTCACGAAAACAGTGCGTTGACTTCCGTTTCGGCTTGCTTCATAGCGTCTGCGGGTTTGATGGCGCCACTCAGTGCACCACTCATCTGCCGGCCCATGACGTCATAAATACGGGTGATCTGGGGTGTACTCGGCATCAGTTTGGCGCTGCGCAGCGCTTCGCCAAGTGCTGCCGAGATTGGCACCTTGGCATTGAACTCGGCATCGCGTAGGACAGACAGACGCGTTACCGCGTGGCCCTTGTTGATCCCCATCCATTTCTGCTGCTGCGCGTCGGTGATGAAGCGCACGAACTCCCAGGCCATATCCTTCTTTTGCGCCACAGCGTTGAGCGCGAATCCCCAGCCGCGCGCCGGGTACGCCTGTGTTACGCCATCTGCACGCATCGGAGCTGCGTATCCGATCTCGCCGACAACCTTGGACTGCTTAGGATCTTCGAAACGCTGCCAATATGCCGAGAACATAACGCTCATGGCCGCCTTGCCCTGGTTGATAGCGGTGATTGCATCGTCGAAGCTATAGGCTCCGACGCCCTTGTCAACAATTCCGTCAATGATCATCTGCCGGCGCTGGGCCAGCACCGCCACACCAGCGGGCGTGTTGAAGGCCGCTTTTCTTTGGGCTGGCATGTCGAGCAGGTTGACGCCCAAGGGTGCCGCGTAGTCGTACCAGTCGAGCACGCCTTGCTGCCCCATGACACCCTGGATCACCGCGCCGTTGATACCGTCTCGGGTGAGAACCTTAGCGGCGCGACTGAAGTCGTCGAGGGTCTTGGGAACGGCCAGGCCTGCAGCTCTGAAGAGATCCTTGCGGTAGTAAAGCAGACTGACTGACATACGGAACGGGATTGCTGCCAGCGCACCAGACCCCTGCGGTACGCGAAAGAAGTCCACCATGCCAGGTGAGAAGTCCTCCAACCCGCCACTCGGAAGTGGCGCTTTCTTGACCCATTCATCTAGTGGCTCGACGAAGCGCGCCAAGGTGGGTGACCAGAAGGCGTCAGCGACATTCACGACATCAAACGCTGGACTGCGTGCGATAAATTCGGATTGAATGCGCTGTGCCAGCGTGTCGGTCGGGAATGTGACGGTTTCGACCTTTATGCCGGTCTTAGCCTCGAATTGCTTGAGTAACTCACCGTCTCCGGTGGCTGCGAGGATCGCAGGGTGCGTGGCCCATGTGATGGTTTTGTTCTGCGCCCTTACGATTGCAGGAAATGCCAATGCGCTTGCGGCTGCACCTGCGGCCAAGAGTAGCTTACGTCTGTCTTGCATACTGTTCTCCTTAAAAAAGACTTGTTCATATTTGAATTGACGGTTAATATGTGAATTGTAGAATCGATCAACTCGAAACCAATTAGGACAAACCCTGATGTCAGAACACCGCATACCAGCCGTAGACCGCGCCATCGAAGTGCTGGATTTTCTCGGGCGAGCGGCGCGGCCGGTCGGCCTGCGTGAGTTGGCGGCGGAGCTCGGTGTTCCCCGCTCGACCGTGTACCGGCTGATCAACTCCCTGGAGGCGGGCGAGATGGTGGTGAAGGCGGGTGAACAGGTCTACGTGCTGGGGTCTGCAATCAAGCGGTTGGCGCAAGCCGTCCCGCAGGGATTCGACCTGGTGTCACTAGCCCGTCCAACTCTCGATTTATTGGCGATCGAGCTCCAGCTCAGCGTAAAGCTTTCGGTACTAGACCAGGGAAGTGCTTTGGTGGTGCTCAGTGCCGTCGCTCCAACCGCCTACACGGTTTCGACGCAAGTGGGCCGGCGGTTTCCACTGCACGCAGGTGCGGCCAGTAAAGTGCTTGCCGCCTATCTGGAGTCCACAGCCTTGGCGATGGCATTGCCCGCTCAATTGGAACGTCATACCGAGCAGACCATCACGAGCAAGAGCAAACTCAAGGCCGAGTTGCTGGCAGTGCGCAACGCCGGGTATGCGAGCGACCGGGGTGAATTCGCCAATGGTGTTGAGGCTATAGCCGCGCCAGTCTTTGGTCCTGGCGGCCATTGTGTCGCGGCACTCAGCGTGCCTTTCTTCATGGACGAGGCCCAGGGCAAACGCGAGGCTATTCTTGCAGGCGTGCGTGCGGCGGCTGTCGCAGTAAGTGCCAGGCTAGGTGCGCCGATGACTGGTACCGGGGTCGCCTCGTGAAAGCCATACGGCAGGTAACCCCCCGCGTGGAGCGCGTGTTTGAATGCAACACCGAAGTTGGCGAGAGCCCCTTGTGGGACGCGGCCACCAGGCTGCTCTATTGGGTCGACATCACCGAAGGCCAAGTCTTCAGCGGTGACCCGGTAACAGGCAAGTACACCCGCCACAGTGCCAACAGTACAGCCGGATCGCTGGCTTTGTGCCGCTCAGGCGGGCTGCTTGTCGCAACAGGGCAGCGACTCGAGCAATGGTCAAGGGATCTCGCTGCATCTGAACCGGCCTGCGTGGCAACAATGCCAATCCGCCCGGTGCCGAGCCGATTCAACGACGGAAAGGCAGGACCAGACGGGAAATTCTGGGTCGGCAGCATGGACCCGCAGCCGGCCCGTGGTGCGACCGGCGCGATACATGGCATGGCACTTGGACAGCAGCCGGTCCTGTTGGCTGAACACCTGCTGGTTCCCAATGGAATCGCATGGTCTCCGGCGGGCGACCGCATGGTCTTTTCAGACTCTGGTCGAGGTGCAGTCTGGTCGGTGCCCTTCGATCCCGTCCATGGCCCATTGGGTATCCCGACCCCATGGCTGGACTGGCGCGTGGATTCTATGGGCATGCCCGATGGCGCCGCCATGGACCAGGAAGGCTGTTACTGGAGTTGCGGCATCTTCGCTGGCGCAATCCACCGCTTCGATCCGTCTGGCACCCACTTGGAGAGCTACTGCCTGCCCATCAGTCAGCCCACGATGTGCTGCTTCGGCGGGGACGACCTCAGGACACTGTTCGTAACCTCCATGACCTTAAGACTCGATGCTGTTCAGCGTGCTTCGCAGCCCTTGGCAGGCACTGTCATTGCATTCAGAGTAGAGGTTGCAGGTGCGCCTGTCGGGGTGTTCGAATGACCACAGACCCATCGGTTTGGCTCAAGAATGGCAAGGTTGAAGCCAAAATCGCATTGTGCGGAGCGGAGTTGAAGTCGCTGCGATCCGCAGACCACGAGTTCATCTGGCAAGGTGACCCAGCTTGGTGGCCCTACAGCGCACCGTTGTTGTTTCCGATCATCGGGCGGCTGCCCGGCCAGCAGATCAACCACCAGGGATCATTCCTTCATCTGCCGCCCCATGGCTTTGCCCGAGACTTCCTTTTTTCTGTGGAAGATGCCGGGCCAGCGCACGTCAATTTGAGTCTGCATGCATCCCCTGCGACACTGCAGATGTACCCCTTCGAGTTCGAGTTGCACGTGCGATTTGAGGTGAATGACCATAGCCTGCACCAGCAGGTTCGGGTTGTCAATGCCGGAGGTCAGCCCATGCCTGCGAGCTTCGGTTTTCACCCGGGTTTTTGCTGGCCAGGCCGGCAAACAAAACGGGAGGGACACAGTATTCGGTTCACCCACTCCGAATCACCCGATGTCTACCGTGTGGGCAAGGACGGGCATATGGCGCCCAGGGCACTGCCACTGGTGCACCGTGACCGCAACATTGAACTCCACGATGCGCTCTTTGCTGACGGCGCGATCGTGCTCAATCCTGTTTCAAGCACCGGTCTTGAGTTTCGGGACCAAAATGGGCTGTTGCTGGCGCTCAGCTGGGCTGGATGTGAACAACTGGGCCTGTGGTCTTTGCCCGGCGCGCCGTTCGTATGTTTCGAACCATGGCATGGCCACCCGAGCCCAACCGATTTCGCTGGAGAACTGAGCGGGAAGCCTGGCGGGTTTGTGTTGCAGCCCCGGCAATCGAAGTTGTTCGAACTCACGGTCTCCTTTTAAATCATTTCGAGGACAGGTCGGCGTTGCAAGGAACACAACCAGTATTTCCGACGGATGAAAAGAAGGCACTTACTTGATTCGTCGCTGGGCAAGAACACACGTGACCAAGCACCACCATGGGCCGCCAAGGGCCAGACTACTGCGCACACCGAGCGACTCAAAGCGGTCATAAAGGAACTTCGGCAGATAAAAGTACGTTGCTCGAAGCAGACGGTCGTAGCCTTGAATCAAGAACATTTGAATGACCGCTGCCGGGCGACCAGTTGATCAGTCGCTAGGACCGCCATGGGTCGTTTCCAGCCACCCAAACTTAGGTTTTGCTAAGCCCTTGCTTGCTTACAACCACCGGCCCACATCCGCGCCTGCAAGCCTCTCTCAGTTTCCGTCCTCAGCTCGCAATTAGCCTTTTCTTCTACCGCCCCGCCAAAATCAACCCCGCCGCCCTCCAAGCCAGCATGACAGTCGGCGCCTGGGTGTTGGCCGAGGTGATGTTGGGGAACACCGACGCATCCACCACCCGCAGGCCGTGCACGCCGTGCACACGCAAGGCGGCATCGACCACGCCGCCTTGGGCCTCTGGCGCCATGCGGCAACTGCCGCAGGGGTGGTAGACGGTGCCGCTGCGGGCGCGAAAGTCGGCCAGCAGCGCGTCGTCCGTCAACGCGGCCGGGTCTACCGCTGGTGGGCCCAGGGTCAGGCCGCGCAGGGCTGGCGTTTGCTGCAGGCGGCCGATCAGGCGTGCGCCGGCCAGCACGCCGGCCACGTCAGCCTCTGTGCCCAGGTAATTGGGCTGGATGCGCGGTGGCTGGGCCGGGTCAGGCGAGGCGATGTCGATGCGGCCGGTGCTGGTGGGGCGGCAGGGGTTAAAGCCCAAAATAAAGCCGGGCCAGGGGTCGGGCCGCAGCAGTGGCCGCCGGCCCACGTAGTCGGTGGAATAACTCAAAGGGCTGAAATACAGCTGGGTGTCGGGCCGCTCCAGGCCCGGGCCAGAGCGCACCAGCCCGCCCATCTGGTTGACGCTCAGGCTCAAGGGGCCGGCGCGCTGCAGTACAAAGCGCAGCCCTGCCGCCAGCCGGCCGCGCCAGCTGCCCAGTGTGCCGTTCAGGGTGGTCTCGGTGGCGCGGTACAGGTAGTTGATGCCCAGGTGGTCTTGCAGGCCGCCGCCCACCGCCGGGTTGTGCTGCAGCACCGCCAACCCCAAGCCCTGCAAAAGCGGCCCCGGCCCAATGCCAGACAACTGCAGCAGCTGCGGTGAGTTGACGGCGCCACCGGCCAGCAGCACCTCGGCCGTGGCTGTGGCGCGGCGCAGCTGGCCCCGCTGCAGGTAGGCCACGCCCACGGCGCGCCGGCCTTCAAACAGGATGCGCTGCGCCAGTGCCCCGGTGCGCAGCGTCAGGTTGGGGCGGGCAAGCGCCGGGCGTAAAAAGGCATCGGCCGCCGAGCAGCGCAGGCCGCGCCGGGTGGTGATGGCGTAGGCGCCCACGCCCTCAGGCAGCGGCCCGTTGAAGTCTGCCGTGGCCGGCAGCCCCAGCTGACGCGCCGCCGCCAAAAAATGGCGCTTGACCGGGTGGTACTCGGGCTCGCGCTCCGACACCCACAGCGGGCCGTCGCCCTGCACCGTGCCGTCGGCGCCCACGCGGCGCTCCAGCTGCTGATACACCGGCGCTACATCGGCCCAGCCCCAGCCCGGGTTGCCGGCGGCGCGCCAGTCGTCAAAGTCACCCGGCAGGCCCCGGCAATAGACCATGGCGTTGATGGCGCTGGAGCCGCCCAGCACCTTGCCGCGCGGCCAGTAGCTGCGCCGGCCACCCAGGCCGGCGTCGGGCTCGGTGTTGTACTTCCAGTTCACCGCCTCGTCGTAAAAGGTTTTGCCGTAACCGATGGGGGTGCGGATCCAAAACCGGCGGTCCGAGCCGCCGGCCTCCAGCAGCAGCACGCGCTTTTGGCCGTCGGCGCTGAGCCGGTCGGCCAGCACGCAGCCGGCGGTGCCGGCGCCGATGACGATGTAGTCAAAGCTGTCCATCAGCACCCCAGGCCAGGTGCGCTGGTCACAGGTAGCGCACGCCCTGGCGCGCCAGCTCGGCCTGCAGCTGGGGCATGGCCACCTGGTCCACATCGCAGCCGGCCTTGATGGACAGCGCAGCCGCAATGCCGGCGCCCTGGCCAGCCACAGCGCAGCAGGCCATGTTGCGCGTGGCGGCGTGCGAGACGCGGTCG
>JBIKZZ010000058.1:0-13417 GCA_044354435.1 Rhodoferax sp.
CAGGAGCAGCCGCTGGTCGGTCGAGATGTTGATGGCCTTGGCGGTTTCGACCACCCGGGCCACGTCAGCGGCGGTCACCTCGCGGTCCTTGATGGCCACCATGCCGCTGGAGTTCATGCCCCGGATGTGGCTGCCGGTGATGCCGGTGTAGACCCGGGTGATCTTGCAATCGGCCATCAGCTCGGCCTCTTTGAGCGCCTGCTGGATGCTCTGCACCGTGGCGTCAATGTTGACCACCACGCCTCGCTTGAGACCGTTGCTGGCGGCAATGCCCAGGCCGGCGAGCTTGAGCTCACCGTTGGGCAGTACTTCGGCCACCACGGCCATCACCTTGGCGGTGCCAATGTCAAGGCCTACGACCAAGTCTTTGTATTCTTTTGCCATATGTCGTCACCTGTTGTTGGGGTTGCCACTACTTTTTGGTTCCATACTGCGCCAGGGTCGTTACACCACGCATACGCAGGGCATAGCCGTCCTGGTGGCGCAAGTCCGCCGTTTCCAGTGCCTCGGGTTTGCGCCCATACCGAGCACTGACCTGGGTCAGGGTCTTCAAAAAAACCTGGGTGCGGGCCTGTACCTCGGGCAAGCTGCCGGCGCCGAGTTCGATCACTGCGCCGGAGTCGAGCCGTGCCCGCCAACTGCCCCGGCCGCTGAGTTCGAGCTGTTCCAGCGCCAGGTCCATCGGCTCGAACAGGGGTCGCAAGCCCTGAAACGCCTCCCATATCTGGGCCGACTGGCCATCCGGCCCCTGCAAGCGAGGCAGGCCGTCTTGTTCCACCTCGCCAACGTTGGCCTCAAACACCTCACCAAAGCTGTTGACGAGGCGGGATTCCCCTTCAGGCCCCCAATACGCCACGGCCCGGTGCTCTTGCAATTGCACCCGCAGCCGGTTCGGAAACTCACGCTGCACCACTGCCTGGCGCACCCATGGCACGGCCTCAAAGGCGGCACGGGCACGGCCCAGGTCGAGTGTGAAAAATGTCCCGCGGAGATGCGGCGCCACATTAGCGCGCAAGGTCAAGGTATTGTTGTGGGTGACATCGCCGCTGACGGTAATGCCGCGGATCGCAAACACCGCGTGCCGCGAGACAAAAATAGCCGCGCCTGCCAGCACCAGTGCGGCCAGCACAACCCACAAGACTTGCGCCGTGTGTTGCATCAGCCGTATGTCGACAGGTAGAGGTTTGTTCATGGCAGCATCTCAACTGCGGCAGACGGCCGTGCATAGTCCAGGGTGGCCTGCTCAAGAACCGCCAGGCACAGTGCCGGGTAGTCAATGCCCGCAGCCCGCGCCGACATCGGCACCAGCGAATGGCTGGTCATGCCGGGCGAGGTGTTCATCTCGAGCAGGAAAGGCTGGCGGTCACTGGCCCGGATCATCAAATCAGCGCGGCCCCAGCCGCGACAGCCCAGCGCCCGGTAAGCGGCCAGCACGACGCGGGAGATCTCGGCCTCCTCGGCGGCAGGCAATCCACTCGGGCAGTGGTACTTCACCACATCGGTGAAATATTTGTTCTGGTAGTCGTAAGCCCCCTGAGGTGCCTGAATGCGCACGACCGGCAAGGTATGGGCCTGCGCTCCTCTGCCCAGCACCGGGCAGGTCACCTCGTCGCCCTCAATGAAGGCCTCGCAGAGCACCTCGGCGTCGTAACGGGCGGCCAGTTGAACTGCGGGCGCCAACTGCTCAGCCTGCGCGACCTTGCTGACACCAATCGACGAGCCTTCATGCGGCGGCTTGACGATCAGCGGCAGACCCAGTTGCTGGCAGACGGCCGCCAATTGGCCGGCCGGAAAAGCATCCCCCGGCAGCAGTACATGGGCCGGTGTCGGCAGGCCTTGCGCCTGCCAGAGCCGCTTGGTCATGACCTTGTCCATAGCGATGCTCGACGCCATCACGCCAGAGCCGGTGTAAGGCATGCCGAGCATCTCCAGGGCGCCCTGCACCGTGCCGTCTTCACCATAGCGGCCGTGCAGGGCGATGAAGCAGCGCGCAAAGCCCTCGCGCCGCAATTCGGTCAAATCACGTTCAGCCGGGTCAAAAGCGTGGGCGTCCACCCCCAGCGAGCGCAAAGCCTGCAGCACCCCGCGTCCGGACATCAGCGAGACCTCGCGCTCGGCCGAGGCACCGCCCATCAGAATCGCCACTTTTCCAGCATCAAATTGGCTCACGACCCTTGTCCCTCCTGGGTTTTATGCTTTTTACTTGATAGCAATTCCAACACGCGGGCCGGCACGGCGCCAATCGAGCCCGCACCCATGCACAAGACGACATCACCGGCGCGGGCGTAGTCGGCAATCGCTTGCGGCAGCGCGGCAATGTTGTCAATAAACTGCGGCTCCAGCCTGCCCGCCACCCGCAGCGCCCGCGCCAGGCTGCGGCCATCTGCCGCCACGATAGGGGCTTCGCCAGCGGCATAGACCTCAGTCAGCAACACCGCGTCGGCCTGACCGATGATCCGCACAAAATCTTCAAAACAATCCCGCGTTCGGGTGAAGCGGTGGGGCTGGAAGGCCAGCAGCAGGCGCCGGCCAGGGAAGGCGCCGCGCGCCGCCGCCAAGGTGGCCGCCATCTCGACCGGGTGGTGACCATAGTCATCGACCAGTGTGAACAAGCCGCCTGTGGCCGCCGAGACCTCACCATAACGTTGGAAGCGGCGTCCCACGCCCTTGAACTTAGCCAATGCCTGCTGGACGGCGTCGTCTGGCACGTTGAGTTCCACCGCCACCGCGATGGCCGCCAGCGCATTGAGCACGTTGTGCCGGCCTGGCAGATTCAGCACCACGGGCAGATCAGGCAGCACCACGCCGTTGCGGCGCTGCACCGTGAACTGCATCTGCCCGCCCAGAGCACGCACCTCGACAGCCCGCACCTGGGCGCCTTCTTCGAAGCCATAGCTGGTCACCGGGCAGGTGACCTGGGGCACGATGTCCCGGATCGCAGCGTCGTCAGTGCACAGGATCGCCGTGCCATAAAAAGGCATGCGGTGCAGAAAGTCAACAAAGGCCTGTTTGAGCCGGCCAAAGTCATGGCCGTAGGTTTCCATATGGTCGGCGTCAATGTTGGTCACCACCGCCATCACCGGCAGCAGGTTCAGGAATGAGGCGTCAGATTCATCGGCCTCGACCACGATGTGATCGCCCTGGCCCAGGCGGGCATTGGCGCCGGCACTGTTGAGCCGGCCGCCGATGACGAAGGTGGGGTCCAAGCCAGCCTCTGCCAGCACACTGGCCACCAGGCTGGTGGTGGTGGTCTTGCCGTGGGTTCCGGCGATCGCGATGCCCTGCTTCAAGCGCATCAGCTCGGCCAGCATCAGCGCGCGCGGCACCACTGGAATGCGCCTCTCCCGCGCGGCCAGTACCTCGGGGTTGTCGGCCTTTACAGCCGTTGACGTGACGACCGCGTCGGCGCCGGCCACATGGGCGGCCAGGTGACCCACCTGGGTCTGGATCCCCAGCCCCGCCAGCCGGCGCAGGGTGGCGCTGTCGGCCAGGTCAGAGCCAGAGATTTGGTAGCCCAGGTTCAGCAGCACCTCGGCAATGCCCGACATGCCGGCGCCGCCGATGCCGACAAAATGGATATGCCGCACGGCGTGCTTCATGGCGTCAAATCCTCGCAAGCGGCCACCAACGCAGTTGTGGCCTCGGTTTTGGCCAACTCGCGGGCCCGCGTGGCACAGGCCAGCAGCTCTTCGCGGGTCAAGGTGGCCAGCATCGCGGCAAGCCGTTGCGGCGTCAAACCCGGCTGCGGCAGCAGCCAGCCTGCGCCCTGGCTGACCAAAAAACGGGCGTTGTGGGTCTGGTGATCGTCCACCGCCGACGGGAACGGGACGAACACGGCCGCCGCGCCGATGGCGGCCAACTCGGTCACGGTGCTGGCGCCGGCGCGGCAGATCACCAAGTCGGCCTGGGCAAAGGCCTGCGCCGTGTCGTCGATGAAGGGCGTGAGCTCGGCTTGAACGCCGGCCGCCGCGTAGTTGGCCCGCAGACCGTCGATCTGACGCTGGCCACTTTGGTGCGTGACCTGCGGCTGCTGCTCGGGCGGCAGCAGTGCGAGGGCCTGTGGCACGATGTCATTGAGGACGCGGGCGCCCAGGCTGCCACCCAGCACCAGCACCCGTAAGGGTCCGCTGCGCCCGGCAAAGCGCTGAACCGGCTCGGCTGTCCCAAGAAAAGCACTGCGCAGCGGATTACCCACCCAGACGCCCTTCTTCAGCACCTGGGGGAAGGCTGTGAAGACGGCATCGGCCACGCCGGCCAGCACCTTGTTGGCCAAGCCCGCGACCGAGTTTTGCTCATGCAGGACCAGCGGCTTGCCCCACAGCACGCCCATCATGCCGCCCGGAAAGCTGATGAAGCCGCCCAGCCCCACCACCACGTCCGGCTTGACGCGGCGCACCACCTGCAGCGCCTGCCAGAAAGCCCGTAGCAAGCGCAGCGGCAACAGCGCCAGTGTGAGTAAGCCCTTGCCACGCACGCCTGAAAAATCTATAGCTTCAAAGGCAAAGCCCTGAGGTGGCACCAGCTGGCTTTCCATGCTGGGCAGGCTTGGGCTGCCGGTGCCGCCCAGCCAGTGCACGCGCCAGCCGCGTTCGCGCAGTGCCTGCGCCACCGCCAGCCCCGGGAAGATGTGCCCGCCCGTGCCGCCAGCCATGATCAAAGCGCTTTTCATACCCGCCCCCCGTGCATCAGGATGCGGTTTTCGTGGTCAATGCGCAGCACCACAGCGACAGCAATCAGGTTCACCAAAATAGCGGTGCCGCCGTAACTCATCAGCGGCAGCGTCAGGCCCTTCGTCGGCAGGGCACCCAGGTTCACCCCCATGTTGATGAAGGACTGGAAACCCACCCAGATCCCCACACCCTGGGCCACCAACCCGGCAAACACCCGGTCCAGCGCGATCGACTGGCGACCGATGTGCATGATGCGTCGGGTCAGCCACAGGAACAGCCCAATCACGCACAGCACCCCCACCAGGCCAAATTCTTCGCCAATGACCGCCAACAGAAAGTCGGTATGCGCCTCTGGCAGCCAGTGCAATTTCTCAACGCTGCCGCCCAGCCCCACGCCAAAAATCTCGCCGCGACCGATGGCAATCAAGGAATGCGTCAGCTGGTACCCCTTGGCCAGGGCGTTTTTCTCGCTCCACGGGTCCAGGTAGGCAAAGATGCGGTCGCGTCGCCAATCGCTCAAGGCGATCATCAGGCCAAAGGCCACCAGCAGCCCTAAAGCGATCACAAAGAACATGCGGGCATTGACGCCGCCCAGGAACAGGATGCCCATGGCGATCACAGCGATCACCATAAAGGCCCCCATGTCGGGCTCAGCCAGCAACAGCACCCCGACCAGCGCCACCGCAGCACCCATGGGCGTCACATGGCGCAGGAAGCGGTCTTTTACCTCCATCTTGCGCACCATGTAGTCGGCGGCATACAGCAGCACGGCGAATTTGGCCAGCTCGGACGGCTGAAATCCGATGGGCCCCAGCGCGATCCAGCGCCGCGCACCATAGACCACCTTGCCGACATTGGGTATCAGCACCACCGCCAGCAGCACCAGTGAGGCCACGAACAGCCAGCGCGCCGACTTTTCCCAGCGAGCCACTGGCACCTGGAACGCCACCAAGGCGGCGATGACAGCCAGCGACAGCCACATCACATGGCGGGTCAAGAAGTAGCTGTGCGTGTAGCGGGCAAAACGCGGGTTATCCGGCATGGCAATCGAGGCCGAGTACACCATCACCAGGCCCCACAGCATCAGGGTCACCGTGACCCAGACCAGGGCCTGGTCGATCCCACTCACTGTGGTGGGCAGGTTGACCCTGTCCATGCGTTGCGTCCCGCTCAGGCGCACCGGCAGCACGTCCGCCACCGGCTTGCGCAGCCGTCCAATCCACCCCTGCAGCCGACCACTCTGAGCGCTCATGCCGCAGCTCCCAGGCTGATCACACCGACTTCGTCGGCCAATGCCTGCACGGCAGCGACGAAGGCATGGGCCCGCTGTTCGTAGTTGTCGAACATGTCAAAGCTGGCGCAGGCCGGCGACATCAGGACCGCGTCTCCGGCATGGGCCAAGCCAGCCGCACGGACCACCGCATCGGTCATGGAACTGGCCTCAAGCAATGGCACGCCGGTCTGCGCCAGGGCAGCACGGATCAGTGGCGCGTCGCGACCGATCAAGACCACCGCGCGCGCGTGCCGGGCCACGGGCTCGGCCAGCGGCGCAAAGTCCTGCCCCTTGCCAACGCCGCCCAGGATCGCAATCAGGCGCTGCTCCTGCCCCAGCCCGTTCAGGGCAGCCACCGTGGCGCCCACGTTGGTGCCCTTGCTGTCGTCAAAATACGTCACCTCTTGCACGATGGCGACCGCCTCCACCCGGTGCGGCTCGCCACGGTACTCGCGTAACCCATACAACAGCGGCCCCAACGCGCAGCCGGCGGCCTGGCTCAATGCCAAGGCAGCCAGGGCATTCAAGGCGTTGTGCCGGCCACGAATGCGCAGGGCATCGGCTGGCATCAGCCGCTGCAGATGCAGTTCCAGCGCTTCACCTTTGCGCGGCTTGAGGGTCTCGTCGGCCTCCAGCGCGCGCACCAACCAGACCACGCCATTGACCTCTTCGATACCAAAGTCACCCGGGCGCTGCGGCAGGTCGTCGCCAAAGGTGATGTGCTCACGCCACTGTGGGCGCTGCAGCCGGGCTCGGCTCGGTTCGGGCAGCAGGGCCATCACCAAGGGGTCGTCACGGTTTAGGACCATCAGGGCCTGCTGGCCAAACACCCGGGCCTTGGCGGCGGCGTAGGCGGCCATGCTGCCGTGCCAGTCCAGGTGGTCTTGGCTCAGGTTCAGCACCACGGCAGCGCTTGGCTCAAAGCCCGTGACACCATCCAACTGGAAGCTGGATAGCTCCAGCACCCAAACCTCGGGCAGGCTGTCGGCCGCCAGGTGCTGGCCCAGGGTGTCCAGCAGACTCGGCCCGATGTTGCCAGCCACCGCCACGGTTTTGCCGGTCCGCGCCACCAGTTGCCCGGTCAATGCAGTCACCGTGGTCTTGCCGTTGGTGCCGGTCACAGCCAGCACCCGGGGTGCATAGCCTCGCTCAGCCCGCAGGCTATCCAGCGCTTGAGAAAACAGGTCTAATTCGCCACCAAGCCACAGCCCGATTGCCTTTGCTGCTTCAAAAACAGGAGCAATCTCTGCCGGTGCCAGGCCAGGGCTGCGCAATACCACGCGCACCGTTGTCCCGGTCACCAGCTCGGCCACCAGTGGCCCGCTGACAAAGTTCACATCCGGCCATTCCTGCTGCAGCGCCGCCAGCCCCGGCGGCTCAGCCCGGGTGTCGGCCACGGTCAACTGCGCGCCAGCCCGTGCGCACCAACGCGCCATCGCCAGGCCGGACGCACCCAGGCCCAGGATCAGCACATGTTGGTCTTGCAGTTGCAGCACCGTTACCTCAGCTTCAAGGTGGACAGGCCCACCAGGCACAGCAGCATGGTGATGATCCAGAAGCGCACCACCACCTGCGTTTCTTTCCAGCCGCTTTTCTCGAAATGGTGGTGCAGCGGGGCCATCTTCAGGATGCGTCGGCCCTCGCCGTATTTGCGCCGGGTGTACTTGAAGTAAGTGACCTGCAGCATCACCGACAGGGCCTCGACCACAAAGATGCCGCCCATGATGGCCAGCACGATCTCCTGGCGGACGATGACGGCTATGGTGCCCAAGGCCGCGCCTAACGCCAGCGCACCAACGTCACCCATGAACACCTGGGCCGGGTGGGTGTTGAACCACAGGAACGCCAGCCCCGCGCCAGCCATGGCGGCACAAAAAATCATCAGTTCGCCAGAGCCCGGAATGTGCGGGAAGAACAGGTATTTGGAGTAGACCGCGCTGCCGGTGACGTAGGCGAACACCCCCAGTGCCGAGCCCACCATCACGACCGGCATGATGGCCAGGCCATCCAGCCCGTCGGTCAGGTTGACGGCGTTGCTGGAGCCGACGATGACCAGATAGGTCAGGACGACAAATCCCAGTACCCCCAGGGGGTAGCTGATTTCTTTGAAAAACGGCAACAGCAGGCCGGCCTTGGGCGGCAAATCCAGGTCAAAGCCTGACTGCACCCAGCGGAAAAACAGCTCCAGAACCCGCAGGTTGGAGCTCTCGGAGATGCTGAACACCAGGTAGAGCGCAGCCACCAGACCGATCAGCGACTGCCACAAATACTTGTCACGCGAGCGCATGCCCTCCGGGTCCTTGTGCACCACCTTGCGCCAGTCGTCGGCCCAGCCAATGGCACCAAAGCCCAGGGTGACCAGCAGCACGATCCAGACAAAGCGGTTGCTCAGGTCGAACCAGAGCAGGGTAGAGACGGCGATACACAGCAAAATCAGCACACCGCCCATGGTGGGCGTGCCACTTTTGCTCAAATGCGATGCCACGCCGTAACCCCGGATCGGCTGACCGATTTTGAGCGCTGTCAGACGGCGGATCACCCACGGCCCGGCCGCCAGTCCCATCAGGAGCGCGGTCAGGGCGGCCATCACGGCCCGAAAGGTCAGGTACTGGAACACCCGGAAGAAACCCAAGTCGGGCGATAGCGACTGCAGCCACTGGGCCAGGCTCAAAAGCATGACAGGGTCCTTGTAATGTGACTAGCCCGCATGGTGCGCTGCCTCCTGGAGTTGCACAGGGGCCTCGAGCGCCGAGATCACCTGCTCCATCTTCATGAAGCGCGCACCCTTGACCAGCAAGCTGCCCAGGCGGGGCAGCTCGGCCAGCACGGCGGCCTGCAGAGTGGCCATGTCATCGAAATGCCGGGCATGACTGACGCTGGCGGCAGTATGGCGCGCCAGGGTGCCCAGTGTGAACACATGCTCTATGCCAAACTGCTGTGCCAACTCACCCGCCTGGGCATGGAACAGCGGGCCCTGGTCACCGACCTCACCCATGTCACCCAGCACCAAGAGTCGCGGCGCCGGCAGTGCCGTCAGCACCTCAATGGCGGCCTGCACCGAATCCGGGTTGGCGTTGTAGCTGTCGTCCACCAGGGTCACCGCGTGATCAGCGACACTGAGCTGGCGGGCGCGCGAGCGGCCCTTAACGGGCTCGAAGGCCGCCAGGCCCTGCGCCATGGCTGCCAGTGGCGCGCCGGCGGCGCAGGCGCAGGCCACGGCCGCCAGCGAGTTGATGACATTGTGGCGGCCGGCAATGTGCAGCGGGTAACGCAACGGCCCGGCAGGCGTCTGTACCGTGACCTGCCAGGCCGCACCCGACCACTGCGCGCCGGTGCAGCGCACATCGGCGGTCGGGGCGACGCCATTGGGTGCCACATCACCAGCAAAGCCTAGCGTCGGCCGCGCCCCAGCCAAGCCGGTCCACAAGGGGCTGTAGACATCCTGCGCGGGGAACACTGCCACGCCATCGAGCGGCAAGGCGTTGATGACTGAACCGTTTTCCTCGGCCACCGCTGCCACCGTGGCCATGAACTCCAGGTGTTCGCGCTGGGCGTTATTGACCAGCGCGACGGTGGGCCGGGCCAAACCCGCCAACACAGCGATCTCGCCGGGGTGGTTCATTCCCAACTCCAGAACGGCCACCTCGTGCATTGCACGCAGCCGCAGCAGTGTCAACGGCACACCGATGTCGTTGTTCAGGTTGCCCTGGGTTGCCAGGTAAGCCTCTGGCTTCCAGACACGCAGAATGGCAGCGATCATTTGTGTGACGGTGGTCTTGCCGTTGCTGCCGGTCACCGCAATCAGTGGCAGGCTAAATTGGGCGCGCCAGGCGCTGGCCAAGGTCGCCAGCGCCAGCCGGGTGTCGGGCACCAGCAAGCCTGGCAGGCCAGCGGCAGCCAGCCGGTCTGCCGCGCCAAATTCACAGAGAGCGGCCACTGCGCCGCTGGCGCGCGCCTGGGTCAAAAAGTCATGGGCGTCAAAGCGTTCGCCGCGCAGCGCCACAAACAAGTCGCCGGGCTGGAGACTGCGGGTGTCGGTGTGCACCCGCTGCACCGCGACCCCGCCTTCGCCGGCCAGCCGGGCGCCGGGCAACCAGGCCAGGGCTTGGACCAGGCTGAACATCCTGCTCATGCCGGGGCTCCTGCGTCGGTCTGCTGCCAAGCGGCGCGCACTTGGGCCTCGTCGGAGAACGGCAGACGCTGCCCTGCCACCTCCTGGTAATCCTCATGGCCTTTACCTGCAATCAAGACCACATCCTGAGGTGCCGCCAGCACCAGCGCACGCCTGATCGCCAGCGCCCGGTCAGGCTCGACCACGACCCCGGTCTGGCCGCCAAGCGCCGGCAGAATCTGCGCCAGGATGGCCCGAGGTGGCTCGCTGCGCGGGTTGTCGCTGGTCAGCACCACGCGGTCGGCATGGGCGGCGGCCATAGCCCCCATCAGCGGGCGCTTGCTGATATCACGGTCGCCACCACAGCCAAACAGGCACCACAGTCGCCCGCCGCGGGCCCGGGCCACCGGCTGTAAGGCCTGCAAGGCCTTGGCCAGAGCATCCGGGGTGTGGGCATAGTCCACCACAGCCAGGGGCTGGTTGGGCGCGCTCAGGCACTGCATGCGGCCCGGCACCGGGCTCAGGCTGGCGCAGACGGCCACCACTTCGGCCAGCGGCACGCCCAGGGCGCGAAGGGTCGCCATCACACCCAGCAGGTTGGCCACGTTGTAGTGACCGATCAAAGCGGTGCTCAGCCGATGCTGCGAATCACCCTCGCACACTGTGAAAGACAGGCCCTGCGCACCCTGCTCGATCGCCAGGGCGCGCAGGCGGGCCGACCCAGTGCAGGACACTGTCCACAGCGCCGGGCATTGGCCAGCCAACGCCATGGCCAAAGCCGCACCCTTAGGGTCGTCGATGTTGACCACCGCCGCCGCCAGTCCGGGCCACTGAAACAGCGCCGCCTTGGCCTGCCAGTACGCGTCCATATTGCCGTGGTAGTCGAGGTGGTCCTGAGTGAAATTGGTGAAGATGGCGGTGTGCACCCTGGTGCCGGCCAGCCTGTGTTCGGCCAGTCCGATCGACGAGGCTTCAATGGCACACGCCTTGAGCCCCACGTCAACAAAGTGGCGAAGAGTTTGTTGTATCAGCACCGGATCGGGTGTGGTCAGGCCGGTGGCCACGATGGTTTCAGGCCCCGCCACGACCCCGGACGATGGCGCCCGACCCAGGCCCAAAGTGCCGATCAAGCCGCATGGAATGGCACTTTCTTGCTTTAGATTTGATAGCGCTTGCGCCAACCACCAGGCGGTGGAGGTTTTGCCGTTGGTGCCGGTCACGGCAAGCACAGCCAAGTGCTGAGATGGTTCGTCGAAGTAGGCTGCGGCAATGGGCCCGCTGTTGGCTTTGAGTGTGCGGCAAGCCGCCACACGGACGTCGTCAAAACCAAAGGTCTCGACCCCCTGCCACTCCACCAGGCAGGCGGCAGCACCCCGGGCCAGCACCTCGGGGACGAAGCGGCGAGCATCACTGGTTGCGCCGGGCCAGGCAACAAAGCCGTCCCCCGCCCGTACGCGACGGCTGTCGGTACACAGGGTGCCGCGCACACGCAGACGCAGCCATCGGGCGGCTTCGGCGGGCGTCTGCAACAACTGCATCAAAAGCTCTCCGGCTCGGCCACGGCCACGATCTGCGGCTTGACGTTCATGTCGGGCTGGATACCCAACAGTCGGAGCGTCTGCTGCACGGTTTCGCTGAACACCGGGGCGGCCACGTCGCCGCCAAAATACCTGCCCCCGGTAGGCTCATCGATCATCACGGCCACCACAATGCGCGGTTTGTCGATCGGTGCCAGGCCGACAAAGAAGCCGCGGTATTTTTTGTCAGCGTAGCCGCGACCCTCGACTTTGTGCGCAGTGCCGGTTTTACCCCCCACCGAGTAGCCCATGGTCTGCGCCTTGGGTGCTGTGCCTCCAGGGCCGGTGACCATGTGCAGCATATTGAGCACAGCATTGGCGTGCCCTGTCTCCATTACCCGCACGCCAACGGCGGGCTGGGTCGTCTTGAGCATGGTGACGGGCACCAGCTCGCCGTCACGGCCGAACACGCTGTAGGCGTGAGCCAGCTGGAACAGGCTGGTGGACAGGCCATAGCCGTAACTCATAGTGGCCTGTTCGATCGGTTTCCAAGTCTTGTAAGCGCGCAGCTTGCCACTGACGGCGCCAGGGAAAGGCAATTGGGGCTTTTGACCCAGGCCAACCTGGCTGAACATGGTCCACATCTCGCGCGGCTGCATCTGCATGGCGATCTTGACCGTGCCGACGTTACTGGATTTCTGAATGACCTCATTGACGCTCAGCATTGCGTGCGGATGAGCATCGCTGATGGTGGCGTTGCCAATGTTGAACCGCCCGGGTGCGGTTTGGATCATGGTGGTCGGTGTCACCAGACCTTTGTCCAGCGCCAAACCGATGACAAAAGGTTTCATGGTGGAGCCGGGCTCGAAGGTGTCGGTCAGGGCGCGGTTACGCAACTGCTCGCCGCTCATGTTTTGACGCGAGGCCGGCGAATAGCTGGGGTAGTTGGCGAGCGCCAAGACCTCACCGCTCTGCACATCGAGCACCACCACACTGCCAGCTTTCGCCTTATGAAGCAGAACCGCATCGCGCAACTTCTGGTAGGCAAAGAACTGCACTTTGCTGTCGATGCTGAGCTGCAGATCGCGCCCGTCAACCGGCGACACCTGTTCGCCAACCGCCTCCACCACACGGCCCCGGCCGTCCTTGATGACCCGGCGCGAGCCCGCGCGCCCGGCCAGCTCCTTGTTAAAGGCGAGCTCAATGCCTTCCTGGCCATTGTCCTCAACATTGGTGAAGCCCACCACATGCGATGCGGCTTCGCCTTCGGGGTACTGGCGCTTGTACTCCTCGCGCTGGTGAATGCCCTTGATTCCCAGGGCCATCACTTCCTTGGCCACGCTCAAATCCACCTGCCGCTTGAGCCAGACGAAGCCCTTGTCTTCGTCGGCCAGCCGCTTGTCAAGCTCGGTCATAGGCAGTTGGAGCAAACGAGCCAGCTGTTTGAGTCGGTCCGGGTCACGTTCCACGTCTTCTGGCACGGCCCAAATGCTGGGTGCTGGGATGCTGGACGCCAAGATCAGGCCATTGCGATCCAGCACCCGGCCACGGTTGGCCGGCAGGTCGAGCGTGCGGGCAAAACGCACGGCCCCCTTTTGCTGAAAAAAATCATTTTCAATCACCTGGATATGAACCGCCCGCGCTGCCAGCACACCAAACCCAAGAGCAATCACCGCCACGATCAATTTGCTGCGCCAGACCGGGGCGCGGCTGGTCAACAGCGGGCTGGAGGTGTAGGCGATGCTGCGGCTCATGGCTTCACAGTCTCGGGCGGTGTCGCGCTGGCTGAGCCAAGAACGGAGCCAGTGCCAGCGTTCACGTAATGGGTGATCGCCGGCGTGGCCGA
>JBIKZZ010000339.1:0-3621 GCA_044354435.1 Rhodoferax sp.
CAGCCCAGCAACAGCACCAGCGGCAGCGCGACCACCGAGCCCAGCAGGTGAATCAGTGCGGTGTCCAGCGCCTTGTCTTGGCTGGACTTGACCAGAGCATTCCAGCTGGCATGCAACAGGGCGCCAAACAGCACCGCTGCCACCACCGGCCAGCTCAGGCTCATACCCACGGCAATGAGTAGGTCTTGATGTTGGTAAAGCTCTTGATCGCCTCTTGCACGCCTTCCTTGTAGCCCAGCCCCGAGTCCTTGATGCCACCAAAGGGGGTCAACTCAAGGCGATAACCAGGCACCTCTCGGATGTTGACCGAGCCCACGTGTAGGTCATTGATGAAGCGGGTGATGTAGTCCAGCCGGTTGGTGCAGACCGAGCTGGACAGGCCGTAGGCTGTGCCGTTGGAGATACGGATCGCGTCGTTGATGTCCTTGAACCGAATGATGGGCGACACCGGGCCAAAGGTTTCCTCGCATGCCACGGTCATGGACTGGTCCACCTGATCGAGCACCGTGGGGGCGTACAGGGCGCCGCGGCGCTGGTTGCCCACCAGCAGCCGGGCGCCCTGTGCCACGGCCTCGTTGACCCGACTCTCGAACAGCATGGCGGCGGCTTCGTCGATCACCGTGCCCATCTCATTGGCCTTGTCCAGTGGGTCACCAAAGCGCCAGGCCTGCGTCTTGGCCACCACCTGCTCGACAAAGCGGTCGGCCACCGCTTCGTGCACCAGCATGCGCTTGACGGCCGTGCAGCGCTGGCCGGAATTTTTGTATGAGCCTTGCACGGCCAAGGTGGACGCTTCGTCGATATCCGCGTCTTCCATCACGATGATGGGGTCATTACCGCCCAGCTCCAGCACCACGCGCCGGTAGCCGGCTTTGGCAGCGATGTACTTGCCAATGGCCACGCCGCCGGTGAAGGTGACCAGGTCCACCTGGGGGTGGGTGATCAGCTCGTCGGCGATTTCAGCCGGGTCACCGGTGATGATGCTCAGCATCTCGGGTGGCAGGCCGGCTTGGTACAGGATGTCGGCAAAGAAAATGGCTGAGAACGGTACCTTCTCCGAGGGCTTGAGCACCATGCGGTTGTTGGTGGCGATACTGGGCACCACCTTGTGCGCAACCTGATTCATCGGGTGGTTGAACGGGGTGATGGCGGTGATGACGCCCAGCAGGGGTGAGCGCTGGGTATACACCCGGCGCTTCTTGCCGTGGTGCGTCAGGTCGCAGCTGAAGATCTGGCCGTCGTCCTTGAGCACCTCGTTGGCGCCGAACAGCAGCACGTCGCTGACGCGACCGGCTTCATACAGTGCGTCCTTGATGCACAGGCCCGACTCGGCCGTGATAAGTTGCGCCACGTCGTTCAGGCGCTGACTGATCAGCGCGGCGGCCCGGTTCAGGATGGCGGCGCGTTCAAATCGGCTGAGCTGGGGCACATAGGCGTGGGCGGTGGCAAAGGTCTCGCGCACCTCGTCCAACGTGGCCTTGGGCACGGTACCGATGACTTCAGCGGTGTGGGGGTTGTGTACCGCGATCACACGGTCGCCGCTGCGCTCGGCGCCGACCTGGTGCCCGACCAGGCGCATGCTGTTGAGGTGGTGGTCAAAAATGAACTGCTGGATCATGGGGGGCTTTCGTTGAGTGGGCAGGCGCGAGGGTGTTGACCGGTGTCATTGGGCGTGGTTCAAGGCAAGGTCAAAGGCATCAAAATTCCGGAAACGGCGGCTGGCGTCTAGCCCGGGCAGAGGCCTGTTCAAAATCAGCGGTACCCGCTGCTCGCTGATGCCGCCATGCGAGCGCAGTGGCACCTCCAGGCTGGACAGGTCGTGCCGCGCGGCCGAGGTGCCCAGCACGGTGAACCGTTCTGACACCACCACCAGGTCGCCAATGCGGTCAGTCGGCAGCTCAAAGCGCGTGGCCGCCTGCTCGCGCGGCAGCACCACCTCGACGCCCAGCACCGCTTGCAGGCGAGTGCAGGCGGCTGCGGTGTCGGTACCGGCGGGCAGGTAAACCGTGGCAAACGAGCCCAGCGCGCCGTGGTGCACCACGTAGGGGTCGGTGATGGGCAGGATGACCCGGGCCGCTGCGGTACCCAGCCAGGCGTCGAACCAGTCTTGCAGGTAGATCACATCTGGCTTGCCGTCCATGCCCACCTTGGCGTTCATGCCGTGGTCAGCGGTGAGGGCGATCACGCAGCCCAGCGCGTCAAGCTGTGCCAGGTAGCCGTCCATCATGGTGTAGAAGGCGTTGGCGCCGGCGGTGCCGGGCGCGTGCTTGTGCTGGATGTAGTCGGTGGTGGAGAGGTACATCACATCGGGTCGGCGCTGTTGCATCAGCTTGACGCCGGCGGCAAAGACAAACTCGGACAGGTCGGCGCTGTAGACGCTGGGCAGGGGCTTGCCCACCAGTGCCAGCACGTCGTCGATGCCGTTGTCTTTGAGCGTGGCCTGGTCGGCTTTTTCCGCTGAAAAGCAAATGCCGCGCATCTGGTGCCCGAGCAGGGTGCGCAATTTGTCCTTGGCTGTCACCACCGCCAGCGACAGGCCGGCGTCGGACAAAGCCGCCAGCAGGGTCGGCGCGCGCAGCCACTTGGGGTCATTCATCATGACCTCCACGTTGTTGGCCACGTCATACAAGTAGTTGCCGCAAATGCCGTGCACGCTGGGTGGCGCGCCGGTCACGATGGACAGGTTGTTGGGGTTGGTGAAGGTGGGCACCACGCAGTCGGCCACCAGTGCCGTGCCCCGGGCCAGCGTGCGCTTGAGCCAGGTCATCTGGCCGCTGGCCACGGCCTGGGCCAGGTAGTCGGGCTCGCAACCGTCGACGCACATCACCACGGTGGGGGTACGTGGCAGTTGGTAGGTTCTGCCGTTGACGTGGACGGCGGGGGTCGGGCTTGAAGTCATCGGGTCACTTTCTTGGTTCCAGGATGGATCGATGGTGCGGCATGGCGACGCAAATCATTGGCCTCTGTGCGTGCCTTGCTCTCCATCGCGTGGTCGAACATGGCCTGGCCAGCCAATTGCGGGTTACCGGAGGCAATGGCCTGCACAATCTGCTGGTGTTCACTGGCTGAGGCCGGCATCAGCCAGCCGTCGGCCAGGTTGAGCCGCCGAAACAGCGACAGTTCCTTGATCAGCTTGCGGTAGATGGCGGTCAGCTTGCGGTTGCCGGTCATCTCCACCAGACGGTCATGAAACTGCAGGTTGAGCAGGTGGTAGTGCTGTGCATCTTGGGCTGCAACGGCCTGTTCCATGGCGCTGACCATGGCCTGCATGTCATCCCGCTGGGCGGCTGTCAGGTGTGTGGCCAGTTGGCGGCCGACCAGTTCGTCCATGGCGGCGCGCAGGTCGAAGATTTCCAGCGCTTCGTCCAGAGGGATGTCGCGCACGAAAACGCCCCGGTTTTTCTCAGTCCGCACCAGGCCGGCCTCATCGAGCATGCGAAAGGCTTCGCGGATGGGGCCGCGCGAAACGCCCATTTTTTCAGCTAGGGCGGCTTCAATCAGCTTGCTGCCGGGTGGGTACTCGCCACTCAGGATGCCGCGTTCGATTTCCTGCTGCACCACCATGCTCAGCGAGCGGCTCTGCAACAGGGCAATGGTGGGGTGCATGGTCGCGCTCATGCA